>JAAYTL010000020.1 GCA_012518035.1 Tissierellia bacterium
CTTTTATATACTATTTAGCACAGAATTAATCAAATACAAGAATTCTTTCTTTGACTTAATCCTCTTCTTCCTGCACATAATAGTCCCAAAGGGAATAAATTATAGATATAATCATATTGAGGAGGTTTTTATATGGCGAATGTTCGTAGGATATTTCCTGGAGGGAATACTGCTGAAGGTTTTTACTCACTTCATGATAATATAATTGGACCAAATAGAAATATGCTTTATATACTAAAAGGGATGCCCGGTGGTGGAAAATCATCCATGATGAAGGAGATAGGGAAGAGAGCCTATGAGAAGGGTTATTCAGTTGAGCTGCATCATTGTCCATCGGATCCTAATTCAATCGATGCAGTGGTGATAGAAGAGCTTAGGATAGGTATCATAGATGGTACACCACCACACCCTGTTGACCCTGTATATCCGGGGGTAAGTGAGGTTATTATTGACTTAACCCAATATATAGATAGGAACAATATTAAGGGTTACAAGTCTGAAATCATCAAGGCAAAGGCAGACAATAAAAAGGCCTATAGAAAGGCATACAATTATTTTAAAGCGGCCAAATCTATCTACAGTGAAATTGAGGAAAGCAACAAGGAATATGTTGATTTTAAAGCTATTAATGAATTCTCCCTAGGCTTTCTAGATGAGATATTCTCTAGGGAGGCTAGAGAAGTGAAGAGGGATTTCAAGGTTAGGAATTTATTTTCTTCAGCCTATACCCCCAATGGATACATTGATAATGTCAAGACGATTTTAGTAGATGTAGGCACGAGATATTATTTAAAGGGTGAAATAGGGACGGGGAAATCAACATTCTTAAAGAGGGTTATTGACGCTGCAACCTTAAGAGGCTATCATCTAGAGGTTTATCACAATCCCTTAATCCCATCTAAGCTGGAATCAGTGATAATATTTGAATTAGGCACTATTATTTCCACCAATGCAAAAATCTTAGAATTCCCAAACACAGTTATTGATTTCGCTAAATTTTTGAATAAGCCAGAAGGGTTAACAGAAGAAAATAATGAAGAAATTAGATTGTTTAATGAGTTAGTATTGGGAGGAGTAGAAGGTTTAAAGGGAGCTAAGGAAAATCATCAAATTCTTGAAGATGTGTATAAGAAAACAGTGGATTATACAGGGGTAGATAAAATAAGGGAAAGAATTTGGCAAGAAATTGAAGGCAAAATATAGGCCAGTTAAGGGAATTGGATTTAAGAAATACCCTAGATACACCCTAACTTATTATTAGGGGTATCTAGGGTATTTAAGCTATAATATGGCTTTTATCTCCTTTTCAAACAAATCTACAACCTTATCCATGGTTGATAGGGCCGCTGTACCCTGAACCATTTGGGGGCTTCCCCCGCCCTTGATTATGATCTGATTTGATATCTTATAATATATTTCTTTTAGGTTTATATTCAAATCCTTACTCCTGCAGATTATAAATTGGCCTATTTCATTACTAAATATACCATAAATCTGTATTAGTTTTTCTTGACTTTTATTTAAATTAGCTGCAATTATATGTAACTCTTTTATATCCGCATTATGGAACTTTTTAATAAGATAATCGACATCTCTTTCCTGAACTCTTTCTTTCAATAATAGCTGGCCCTTAATATTTAGCAAGTCTTCCCTTAGTTTTCTATTTTCCTTCTCCAGAATTTCCTTGTTATTATATAGGTTATTTACCTTGTTCAATAGATCTTTATCCTTGGAAGATAATAGTCTGGAAATGGATTTGATATAGGTGTTTTTCCATGAATAGTCTTCAAGAGCCCTGGAACCAGAAACAAAGGTCACCCTAGTATTGCCCTTGTAACTTTCCCAATTAAGGATTTTTATTAGGCCTACTTCTCCAGTATTAGAAACATGGGTCCCACAACAAGCTGCATAATCAATATTATCTACCTCTATAATCCTAATATCATCATCTTCGATAGAAGTATCTCGTCTAAGGGGTAGTCTAGGTAATTGATCCTTAGGGACATAATATGACTTAACCTTGAAATTTGATTGAGTCACCTTGTTTGCTAGATACTCTACTTGGGATGCTTCATCTTCTGTCAGAGAGGGTTTTTTGATATCAATAGTTGAATATTCCTCACCTATATGAATTGCAAGAGTTGTAGCATTATATAATCTATGAAAAGAAGAAGATAGTATATGCTGACCAGTATGTTGCTGCATCAAATCGAACCTTCTATCCCAGTCTATAGATAGAGATACTCTAGTTTCTTTTAAGTCTCCTCTTACAACGTGTATAATATCTTCACCCAGTTTTATAACATCCAGAACTTCCATGTTATTTATAGTGCCATAATCCATAGGTTGTCCACCGACCAAATTTGGGTAAAATATTGTTTTATCTAATTGGATATAGGAGCTATTGTTTTTAACTTCCTTTTTTAAGACCTTGGCATCTATCTCCTTAAGATAGGGATTGTCAAGAAAAACCTTATAAGTCATATAATCACCTAGCCTTTCTTGTATTGGTAATCAGGAAAGTTATTCTATCATTCTTGATATGTGTTATAATTATATAAATACCCAGACTTAAGCTATTTAATTAAGCTATAGGAGCTAGAAATGAGTAAACCATTTACTATCCTAACCATTCCCTTGGCTATAGGGATCTTGATTACATATTACTTAATGATAAATAGCATGTTTATCTTTTTATTGGTCTTCATTGCTATTATGACTTTACTATATAATATAATAAAGGGCGGCTCAAATCAAAGTATAATCCTAATCATATTCCTATTGTTGGGACTCCTTATAGGTAGCAGGGCTAGGACTGGTAAGCTCATGGCCTATATCGATGAGAGATTTGAGTACGTGGGTATTGTTGAAGAAGTCTTAAGACATGATGAGGACTTTAGTAAATATGTAGTAGCCATAACAAGGGTAAACAACCAGCGCCATACAAAGGAAAAGATAGTATTAAATGTAAGTGGCAAGCTAAATTTACAGATAGGAGAAACTATTTATTTTGATGGTGAGTTAAAACTTCCTAAGGAAAATACCAATCCAGGCTTGTATAATTATAGATTGAAGCTTATGACTGAAAGAATTTATACAACTATGAGCATTAGGGACCATTCAATCAGGGTAAGCGAAGTTGACAAGCTACCATTTGGTTATAATATAAAATCTAGGTTTATTAATCTAGTTACAAGTACATTTAGTCGACATTTAAGTGAGGAAAATGCAAACTTAATGAAGGCCATCTTCCTAGGTCAATCATCTTATTTGGGAGATGATGAGCTAGAGTCATATCGTGACATGGGGCTAGCTCATATTTTAGCTGTATCAGGACTACATATTGGCATTATATCGGGTTTTATATCTTTAGTACTAGCAAATCTTGGGATTAGGAAGAAAGTAAATGTGATAGCTACTTTGGCGACAATATGGCTGTATGGATATCTAATTGGGTTCCCGCCCTCTATACTTAGGTCTAATATCATGTTTACTATCCTATTTCTATCACAACTTATTCATGAACCCTATGATTCCATTAATTCCCTTAGTTTGGCTATGTTTATTTTGCTGTTGATTAATCCCTACTACTTGTTTAATTTAGGCTTTCAGCTTTCTTTTGCTGCTACATTTTCTATAATTCTCCTTACACCTAGGATTAGGCATTGGTTCTATCCCTATAATAATAAATTGATTCAGTCTTTGTCAGCAATTATTGGGGTACAGATTGGCTTGTTGCCCTTTCAAGTATATTACTTTAATCGAATTAACATCTTAAGCATTCCTGCAAATTTGATGATTATACCTATAATATCATTGGCCCTAGTATTGGGATTTTTGATGATAGTATTTTCGACTATAGCCAGGCTTACTATCCTACTAGGGGGTATTCTTGAGTATATTTTAAATTTTGAGTACCTTATATTCAAATGGCTAGAGGGGGCTTCTATCAACACTTTCAAGATTTTTTCTCCTAGCCTAATATCTGTAATAATATTTTATATAATTATATTTATTATATTTGACATTATTAGTATAAGGAGACTGGATAAACCGCTACTTAAAACCATATGTTTATACTTAATCCTCCTTACACTTGGCAATGCCTATTATTTTGTTAATAGCGAATTCACCGAAATCCATTTTATAGATGTAGGGCAAGGTGACTCAATTCTAATTAGAACTAAGAGGGCTGATTATTTGATGGATACAGGGGGTAGCCTATTTGGAGATTATAATGTCGCTGAAGCTATTACCCTACCATATTTGGAGAAACTAGGTATATATTCCTTGGATGGCTTGTTTATTACTCATTTTGATTCAGATCATTGTCAAGGAGTTCCCCTGTTACTGGATGAATTAGATATTGCCTATATCTTTTCCAGTTATCTGCCCCAAGATGATGAGATATTAGAAAACATCCAATCAAGCAGGGCTAAATCCGTAATACTCAATGAAAATGATAAGTTGAGGCTAGATAGGGATATAGAGCTGGATATAATTTGGCCTAGGGAGGTATCTAGCCTAGATGCCAATAATAGGTCCTTGGTTTCACTTTTAAAGACAGAAAATACTAGACTCTTGTTTACAGGTGATATTGAAAGGGAAGCAGAATACATGATCAAGGATAAAATAGATTCTCCTATAGACATACTTAAGGTTCCCCATCATGGAAGTAATACTTCTTCCACGGAAGATCTCCTCCAAACCACAAGGCCCAAGGATGCCATAATATCAGTGGGGAGAAATAATATCTATAATCATCCAAGTCCTGAGGTCATAGGCAGATATGAGAACTTAGATATAAATATATATAGAACTGATGATATGGGGCTTATAAAGGTAATAATAGATGGGAATGGATATGAGATAATTCCATATTTAGTGGATGGAGAGAGGCAGCAAATGGATTTAAAGAGTTCTATTGAAGATAATGTCATCATTTTACTATCATATATATTTACACTTGTGTTATCATGTAAAATGGTTAAGTCTACTGTAAGAGAGGGAGAGAATACCTATGGATTACAATGAATTTTTCAAAAAAATAAAACAAGATAATATAAGCTCCTCATATTTATTTATTGGAGATGAAGAGTATATGATGAATTTGGCCCTAGATGGGCTAAAGAAAAGGTTTGTGGATGAGTCCTTTGAAACCTTAAATTTTACAAGGTTAGAAGGTAAGGATAATTTATTAGATGATTTAATTAATGCCTGTGAAACTCTTCCCTTCATGTCTAACAGAAAGATTGTATTACTCAAAGATCCTGCTGGATTTTTATTAAACATCAATGATAACCAGGTAGATAGATTTTATAATTATCTAGATAGTTTAGGAGACTACCTAGTCTTAATACTCTTAGATAATACTTCTTCCATTAAGAAAAATAGTAAATTATATAGATATTTTAAGAAAAAAGACCAAGTCGTGGAGTTTACCAAGTTATTAAATAATGATTTAATAAAGATGATAAATTCTATTCTAGATAGAAACGGGAAAAAGATGTCCAATGCCAACATAAATTATTTTATAAATAATTCATCCTATAGAAGTAGAAACTTGGACTTAAACTTGTTTGATATAGAAAATGAGCTATTAAAAATTATTAGTTTTTCCAAAAGTCAGGAAATAAGTAGGGATGATATTGACAAGAGTCTAATCAAATCCATAGATACCAATATTTTTGAACTATTACATGCCATAAATAGGCATGATGCTGAGGCAGCCATTAGCATATTTAATGATATGTATCTTGCAAATGAACCTGTTCAACGAATATTCTATATGATTACTCGACAGATAAGGTTATTATTAGGATATAAGCTATATAAGGTCAAAGAATATTACGATAGCCATATTCAAAAAAAATTGGGTCTTAAGGATTATGAGTTTAAGAAGATCAGATCCCAATCCTTTAATTTTGAAATAGACCAGCTAGAGAGAATTATGGAGTATTTACTAGATATGGATTTAAGATTAAAAACAATTTCAAATCAGGACAAGCTAGAAATGGAAATACTTCTAGTCAAACTCTGCAAAAAATAAAACTTCGGTCATCCGAAGTTTTTTATATTGCCTTGTTCAATTTTTTAGTTAACTTACTGATAGTTCTTGCAGCCCTATTTTCATGGATTATATTCTTTGATGCTGCTTGCTTCATCTTTTTATCGATTAGTTTAATTAGTTTCTTAGCTTCATCAACTTTTCCTGCATCTAAAGCAGTTTCAAAATTTCTAATATATGTCTTTATTTCAGATTTTTTACTTTTATTTGCAAGAGTCTTCTTTTCTGCTATTAAAATTCTTTTCTTAGCTGATTTAATATTAGCCAATAATTTCACCTCCCATGTCTCTTAACAAGAGTTATTCTACCATGACAAAGTCTAAAATGCAAGGATAAATAAGATTATTAATGGATAAATTAAATCATAAGAAAATTTGGAAGGAGTTTTAGACTTGAAACATATCTATACAGATCTAGCTATAGAAAGCAAGGAAATATATCATGAGGAAACCAAGAAAGAGATTGAAGGAGTCTCAGTAGATGTCCTTGAGGGGAAGAACCATACCATAACAACAGTTAAGGTATTAAACGACAGGGGGAGTAGTCTTATTGGTAGGCCACAGGGTAGTTTTATTACTATAGAGGTTCCTAACTTAAATAAAAGTGATGAGGATTTAAAGGATGAGATAAGTATTGAACTTTCAAAAGTGCTACTATCTTTAATTAAGGATTATAAAAGGGATAAGGTATTAGTTATTGGCCTTGGAAACTGGAATATTAGCTCAGATGCCTTGGGCCCAAAGGTTATTGAAAGGGTTCTGGTAACCAGGCATATATTTATTAACTACGATAAAGAATCGGATGAATCCATGGTTAATGTTGCAGCTATGTCACCTGGGGTTTTAGGGATTACTGGTATAGAAACCTATGACATAGTTAAGGGTATTGTAGATAAAATTAAACCAGATTTAGTTATTGCAATAGATGCTCTATCCTCAAGGAGAATGGATAGGGTAAGTACTACTATACAGATAACAGATGTTGGTATTACTCCTGGAAGTGGAGTAGGCAATGACAGACAGGGCCTGAATAAGGAAAGCTTGGGAGTCCCAATCATTTCACTAGGAATTCCAACTGTTGTAAATGCTGCCACCCTGGTAAATGATACCATGGATTTAATTATTGGTTCATTAAAAAATGAGGCTGATGTGGGTAAGGAATTTTATTCCCTACTTGACCAATTATCCACTGAGGATAAATATTCCTTAATAGAAGAAGTTCTTAATCCCTACATGGCTAATGTAATTGTTACCCCAAAAGATATCAATGTTCTTATTGATGATCTGTCAATAATTGTTGCTAACGGAATAAATATAGCCCTACATCCTGGAATTGGTATTAGAGATGTAAACAGATATATAAGATGATTTAATAACATATTAGTGGTTTTAAATGAATATATATCTTTATTGGAAGAAAAATTAAGGAGAGAAATCTATGAGAAGAAGTAATAAGGGCACATATTTAATCCTGGCGCTGATATGTTTAATTATATTGAATTTGGGTTCCATAATTATCCTGCTTTCTAGGAATCTTAAACCCTTGTCCATCTTTAAGAATATGATAATGGAAGTATTTAGTATATCTTTTGATGAAGGTGAAAATGGAGAGAATAGAGAAGTAGATAGAGATTTGGAGCAGCACAATATAGATAGGGCAGAGGATTTTATCATTATAAACCCTATGGAAGATTATGAAAACCTAATAATAGTTAAGGATTCCACAGGAAGGGCTTCAATTGAAAATATACCTCAACCCTTGAACATCGAAAAGGTCAAAATTGACAAAACTAAACCCTACATCTTTATCTACCATACCCATGCGACAGAGTCCTATATCCCCTTTGAAGGTAATACCTATTATACAACTAATAACGAAAGAAATGTTGTAAAGATAGGTGATACCATGTCTAAGGTCCTGCAGGCTAATGGACATATGGTATCTCATTCAACCACTCACCATGATAGACCATCATATAATAAATCCTATTCTAGGTCCTTAAAAACCATACAAGATGCAAAAAAAGAAGAGGACAATCTACAATTCTTTTTTGATGTTCATAGGGATGGCGTTGATAAGAATTCACCCTATTACGATAAATTTGTTGCCAAATCTAAGACCACCATAGATGGTAAAGAGGTGGCTACTTTCTCCTTAGTAGTCGGTCCTGATAGTCCTAACTATGAAAAAATCCTAAATTTTGCAAAGTTTATTAAGATGGTGGCAGATCTAATGTATCCAGACCTTTGCACAGGAATAATAGTAAAACCCTATGGGAAATATAATCTCTATATATCAGATTATGCGGCCCTAATCGAAGTTGGTAGCAATGTGACCACCATTGATGAGGCCAATGAATGTGCCAAGTTAGTAGCAGAAATTCTAGACACAGTCATAAGAAGTATTGAAGAATAAGCTTTCCTTAGAAACTTTCACGTGATATAATAAAAATAAGCAGGAGATCATGAAGGATAGTAGGAGGTTCTCTTAGTGGATAACAATAATGATAAAAAAGGAAAAGAAATCAGGGAATGGATAAAGAGTTTTGCTGTTGCTATAATAATAGCTATTTTTATAAAGACCTTTATATTCAATTCAACCTATGTCTTGGGAAATTCAATGTATCCAACACTTCATGAGAGGGATAGATTATTTGCTTTTAAGTTTCCCTTATATTTTTCAGGGCCAGACAGGGGCGATATTGTAGTCCTAGAAGCACCTGATAATGAGGACAAGGACTATATCAAGAGGGTTATAGGTATAGGTGGGGATTTGGTCCAGATAATAGATGGGCAGGTCTACTTAAATGGTCAATTATTAGAAGAAGACTATATAGAAGAAGGTTCATATACAGAGATTTACTCAGAAGATACCTGGTTAGTTCCTGAAGGAGAGGTTTTCCTTTTAGGTGATAATAGACGGGAAGGTGCCAGTAAGGATAGTAGGTATTTTGGATGTGTGCCTCTTGAATCAATCAAGGGAATAACAGGGTTTAGATATTTTCCTCTTGACAAGAGATTTGGGAAAATTTAGGCATAATTAATCCATAATTGGACACCCTATTAAGGGTGATACAAGTGGAAACAAGGATGGAAAGATATAAGAGAATTAGGAAGGAAAGATTTATACGAAGAAGCAAGGCCTTTGTTATACTCATTCTGATTATTGGAATGACCTATGGTCTGATTGAGGTCAATAAATCAATCAAGGACTTGAATCTAATCAATAATGATAATCTAATAGGCATAGATATGAAGAATAGGACAGTGGATTTCTTAGGTAAATCCTACCAAGTAGATTTCAATATAATTAAAGATTTAATTAAGCCCTAGACCAGATTTCTGGTCTTTTGTTTTACATAATTAGAAAGTTTTGCTATAATTAGCTAGGGTAGATGAATCTTTACAAGGAGGCAAAAGATAAATAGATGCACAATATAAAACAGGAAAATATAAGAAATTTTTCTATAATTGCCCATATAGATCATGGCAAATCTACATTGGCTGATAGATTGATAGAACAAACTGGGATGCTTACCACAAGAGAGATGCAATCTCAAGTCTTGGACAACATGGATTTGGAGAGAGAAAGGGGCATAACCATTAAATTAAAGGCTGTTCAATTGATTTATAAGGCCAAAGATGGTGAAGACTACATATTGAATTTAATAGATACGCCTGGACATGTTGATTTTAATTATGAGGTTTCTAGGTCTCTAGCTGCATGTGAGGGGGCCATATTGATTATAGATGCTTCCCAAGGGATAGAGGCCCAAACCCTAGCTAACGTATATCTAGCCTTGGATCAGGATCTAGAGATATTACCTGTTATTAATAAAATAGACCTACCAAGTGCAAGGCCGGATGAAGTAAAGAGGGAAGTTGAAGATATCATAGGAATTGACTGTGAGGATGCTCCTTTGATATCGGCCAAGGAAGGCATCAACATTGAGGGAGTCCTTGAAGCCATCGTCAATAAGGTACCAGCACCCCAAGGTGATCCCCAGGCACCCTTAAAGGCCCTTATTTTTGATTCAGTTTACGACAGCTACAAGGGGGTAATATGTTATATTAGGGTTTTTGAAGGTACCATTAAACCAGGAATGCAAATAAAAATGATGGCAACTGGTAAAGAGTTTGAAGTTACAGAAGTTGGAATAAATACCTCTAAACATGTAGTGGTGGATAAGCTAGAGGCTGGAGATGTAGGCTTTATAACAGCAAGCATAAAGAATGTAAAAGAGGCAACTGTTGGTGATACCATTACTGATGCTGAAAATCCAACTCCAGAGCCCTTACCTGGTTATAAGAAGGTAGTCCCCATGGTATACTGTGGTATTTATCCAGCAGAGGGGGAAGACTTCAATACTGTTAGAGATGCTCTAGAAAAGTTACAAGTAAATGATGCAGCCCTGGTATTTGAACCAGAAACATCAGCTGCCCTGGGCTTTGGCTTTAGGTGTGGATTTTTAGGTTTGCTGCATATGGAGATTATTCAGGAGAGACTAGATAGGGAGTTTGATTTAAATGTAATCACAACAGCCCCTAGTGTTATATATAAGGTAACAACAACAGATGGAAAAGTCTTGGATATCCAGAATCCATCCAATCTACCTCCTCCATCTGAGATAGAATACATGGAGGAGCCCATAGTGACTGCTTCCATAATGACACCAACTGATTATGTAGGAGCAATTATGGAGCTATGTCAGAATAAAAGAGGGACATTTTTGAATATGGAATATCTAGAAGAAACAAGGGTTGTTATGCACTACGAGTTACCATTAAATGAGGTTATATATGATTTCTTTGATGCCTTGAAATCCAAGACCCGCGGTTATGCATCTCTAGATTATGAGTTAAAGGGATATCAAGAATCCAATCTAGTAAAACTAGACATTTTAATAAATGGAGAAGCTGTAGATGCATTTTCCTTAATAGTCCATGAAGATAAGGCCTATGACAGAGGTAGAAGTATTGCTGAAAGGCTTAGAGAAGTTATACCTAGACACCAGTTTGCTGTACCTATTCAGGCTGCCATTGGTTCCAAAATAATAGCCAGGGAGACAATAAGGGCCTTGAGAAAGGACGTATTAGCAAAGTGTTACGGTGGAGACATATCTAGGAAGAGAAAACTATTGGAGAAACAAAAAGAAGGAAAGAAGAGGATGCGTCAAATAGGTTCAGTTGAAGTTCCCCAGGAAGCCTTCTTAACTGTTTTAAAATATGATGAAAAATAGGACTAGGTGAGACAGTAGAATTATCCTACTGTCTCACATTAATATGGGAAGATAAGTAGCATACGGGGAGGAAAGATGGAAGATTTAAGCATATATATACATATTCCGTTTTGCAATAGTAAATGCTATTATTGTGATTTTATATCCTTTACAGGACAAGAAAACAAGGTAGAAGCCTATATTAGTAGTCTAATAACCGAGCTTTCCTTGTATAAGAAAGACTTAAAGGACTATAAGATAAAAACTATATTTATAGGAGGAGGGACTCCTTCTGCCATCGACCCTATATATATCTATAGGGTTTTAGATTACCTATATTCAAATTTTAACACCCATGAGGATATGGAAGTTAGCATTGAATTAAATCCTGGAACCTTAAGTCTAGAAAAACTAAATATCTATAAACAGGCGGGTATTAACAGGGTAAGCATTGGGCTTCAGACCTTTAACAATAATATTTTAGGGAGTTTAGGAAGAAGACATCATGCTGAAGAATTTTTTAGCTCCCTTGATATGGTTAAGGAAGTTGGCTTTAATAATATAAATGTAGATTTGATCTTTGGACTACCAGACCAGAACCTAACTGATGGAATGATAGATATTACAACCTTGGTCCAATTGGGTGTCCATCACATCTCCTATTATAGTCTTATTATAGAACCTAATACACCCATGTATAAATGGCATCAAGAGGGTAAATTACATCTAATGGATGAGGATTCGGAGAGAAAGCTCTATCATCAGGTGAAGGAGTTCTTGAAATATGAAGGATATGTCCACTATGAGATATCCAACTTCTCCTTAGACGGCTACCAATGTAAACATAATATGGTTTATTGGAATATAAAGCCCTATTTAGGAGTGGGACTAAGTAGTCATTCTTATTTAATGGGTAAAAGGTTCTGGAATACCAGTAAGCTAAATGACTATTTAGATAGCTTAAGTGAGGGAAACTTGCCTGTTGAAGATGAAGAACTAATAAGTAAGGAGATTGAAATTGCTGAATACTGTATCTTCGGTTTAAGATTGATCCAAGGAATAAATAAGAGAGAATTCTTTAATAGGTTTGGTGTTGATCTAAGGGATATATATGGACATACAATTGAGAAACATAAGAAGGCAGGGCTTTTAATAGAAGACGACAGGTATCTAAGATTAACAGATAGGGGATTAGACCTAGCTAATTTGGTAGAAGTGGATTTTTTGCCTTGATATAATAGAATAAGTATTGACAAATGGTTGGCTAAATGTTATTTTATTATTGTAGGAATTAGCACTCGGACGGCAAGAGTGCTAACAACATCCAGGGGAAATTCGAGGTGAGAATTATGTTGGATGAAAGGAAACAGAAGGTATTATATGCGATTATTAAGAGCTATATAGAGAGCGCAGAGCCCATCGGTTCTAGAACTCTTACAAAAAAATATCAATTAGGAGTGAGTTCTGCCACCATAAGAAATGAAATGTCCGATTTAGAAGATTTGGGATACTTAATGAAGACCCATTCATCTTCTGGAAGGATACCTTCTGATAAGGCATATAGATTGTATGTTGACGAATTATTAAAAATCGAAACACCCCTAGTTGATCAGAAAGAGAATGAAGAAATTAAGGAAGTATTATCAAATGAATCCTGGGACATGGATGAGATAATACAAAATTCTGCAAAGATCTTATCAGCTTTAACAAAATATACTTCAATAGCTGCTACTCCAAAATTGAAGAATAGTAGGATTAAAAATATCCAATTGATAGAAATATATTCAATGGGAGTGTTGGTGGTTATAGTATGTAATAATGGGATTATTAAAAACTCCATTTATAGGTGTGATCTTGATATCACACAGGATGAGTTAAATATTATATCAAACTATTTCAACAAGGTCTTTAAAGATAGGACTATGGATGAAATATTGAATATATTAAGCCTAGAGCAATTTAAGGAGATCTATAAATATAGGGATTTCTTAAAAGGTTTGGTGGATGTCATTCAAAACTCCATTGAGGAGTTGGTTGAAATAGAGCTATATTCTGAAGGCTTAATGAATATATTGAACTTTCCTGAATTTAAGGATGTTGAAAAAGCCAAATCATTTATTTCCTTTATTGAGGATAAGGACTTGTTGTTGAATATCATTCAAAATACGTCCATGTCCAAGGGTATAGATATTATCATAGGTCAGGAAAATGTCTATTCACCTTTAAAGGATATAAGTATTATTACAGCTACCTATACTTTAAGTGGAAGGACCATAGGTAAGGTGGGTTTAATCGGACCTACTAGGATGGATTATTTGAACCTGATAAGGACACTACAAATATTTTCATCCCATGTTAGTAACATTTTAGACTTAGGTGATAAGTAGGGATAGGCTTGTTATCCTGACCAGAAAACAATAATTGAGGTGAGAGGATGGTTTTTGATAAGGGAAGAGACAGGGAAGAAGAGCAACTTGAGGAGAATGAAGTTGTAGATGAGCATGAAGATATTGATAAAGAGGAAGATACTAGGGAAGATGTAGAAGTTATGGATGAAGATGTAGAAAACTCAAGGGATGGTAAAGGGGCAGGAGATTCAGACCTTAATGAAGAATTGTCAGCAAGAGAATCTGAGATTGAAGAATTGACCTCTAGGTTACTTAGGCTACAGGCCGACTATAGTAATTACAAGAGGCGTACAGAAATTGAGAAGAAGGGCTCTATTGATTTTGGTATCGAAACCTTGGCCATTGAACTTTTACCAGTGATAGATAATTTTGAGAGGGCCTTAGATGCTGAAGAGGATAAGGAGTCCAGTTTCTATCAAGGTATTACTATGATTTATCAACAATTAATTGATACATTGAAAAAATTAGGTATTGAGGAGATTGATGCCCTCAATAATCCTTTTGATCCTAATTCACATAATGCAGTCATGGTTGAAGAATCTGAAGAACATGAGGAAGGAATTGTGATAGGTATTCTACAAAAGGGATACCAGTTTAAAGATAAAGTAATAAGACCAGCTATGGTTAAGGTCTCAAAATGATATATTAGGAGGAATCTAAATGGGAAAAATAATAGGAATTGACTTAGGAACTACAAACTCAGCAGTTGCTGTTATGGAAGGTGGAGAACCTGTAATAATACCTAATGCTGAAGGAAATAGAACTACTCCATCGGTAGTAGCTTTTACTAAAGACGGTGAAAGATTAGTTGGAGAAACTGCAAAAAGACAGGCAATTACCAACCCGGATAGAACTATCGAATCTATAAAGAGAAGAATGGGTAGTGACTATACCAAGGAGATAGATGGTAAAAAATATACACCACAGGAAATTTCAGCAATGGTACTACAAAAAATCAAGCTAGATGCTGAGAGCTATTTAGGAGAAAAAGTTACTGAGGCTATTATCACTGTACCAGCATATTTTACAGACGCTCAAAGACAGGCTACAAAGGATGCTGGAAGAATAGCTGGTTTAGAAGTTAAGAGAATAATAAATGAGCCTACTGCAGCAGCATTAGCATATGGTATTGATAAGGGAGATGGACACCAAAGAATCATGGTTTTTGACCTCGGTGGCGGAACCTTTGACGTTTCTATATTGGACCTTGCTGATGGAGTATTTGAAGTATTGGCAACCAGGGGTAATAATCTACTAGGTGGAGACGATTTTGATAACAAATTAATTGAATATATAAATGCAGAATTTAAGAAAGAAAATGGTGTTGACTTAACAAATGATAAGATGAGCCTACAAAGATTAAAGGAAGCAGCAGAAAAGGCTAAAAAAGAACTATCAACAACCATGTCTACTAACATAAACTTGCCCTTTATAACAGCAACACAAGCAGGACCACTACATTTAAATATGGATATTACTAGGGCAAAATTTGAAGAATTAACTTCAGATTTGGTGGATAAGACCATAGAGCCTGTAAAGTTAGCCCTTAAGGATGCAGGTTTAAATGCAAATGAAATAGATAAGGTGATCTTAGTTGGTGGATCAACTAGGATTCCTGCAGTACAAGAGGCTGTTAAGAGATTAATCGGTAAGGAGCCTCAAAAAGATATCAACCCAGATGAATGTGTAGCCTTAGGTGCAGCTATTCAAGGCGGTATCCTAGCTGGTGATTATGGTAGTGATCTATTGCTATTAGACGTTACTCCATTGTCCTTAGGTATTGAAACCCTAGGCGGTGTAACAACTAGGCTAATTGAAAGGAATACAACTATACCAACCAAAAAATCACAGATATTTACTACTGCAGCCGATAACCAGACTTCAGTTGATATCCATGTACTTCAAGGGGAAAGGCAAATGGCTGCTGACAATATTACCTTAGGAAGATTCTCATTAGAGGGAATAGCACCAGCCCCAAGAGGAGTCCCACAAATCGAGGTTACATTTGACATAGATGCCAATGGTATCGTAAATGTTACTGCTAAGGATAAGGGAACAGGTAAGGAACAAAGGATAACCATAACTTCTTCTACCAAGCTGTCTGATGAAGAAATAGAAGAAAAAATCAAGGAAGCAGAAAGATTTGCAGAAGAAGATAAGAAGAAGAAGGAAGCCATTGAGATTAGAAACCAAGGAGATTCACTGGTATATCAAACTGAAAAAACCCTAAAGGATTTAGAAGGTAAGATATCTGATACAGAAAAATCAGCTGTAGAAGCAAAACTAGAAGAACTTAAAAAAGCCCTAGAAGGCGATAATATTGAAGAAATTAAGAATAAGACTGAAGCCTTAACAGAGGAGTTCCATAAGATTTCTCAAAAATTATATGCTGATGCTGGCCAAAGTGCAGAAGGTACAAGTCCAGAGGATGATATTGTAGATGGCGACTATGAAGTTGTAGATGAAGATGATGTTGAAGATTAATCATAATTAGATTACAATAGGTATTAATGACATTGGGTGGACTTTGTCCACCCGTTAATTTTGATTTAGAAGGTTGGTGATTTTATTGAGGGACTACTATGAAATCCTAGACGTGACTAGAGATGCATCCCAAGATGAAATTAAAAGGGCCTACCGTAGGTTGGCTAAGAAATATCATCCAGACTTAAATCCAGATGATCCAGATGCGGAGCAGAAATTTAAGGAAGCTACTGCAGCCTATGAGATTTTAAGCAATCCGGAAATGAGGTCCAGATATGATAAATTTGGGCATGCTGGCGTTGATCCTCAGGCAGGAAACAATGGTTTCGGTGGGTTTAACGATATATTTGATGATATTTTTGACATATTTGGTGGTGGCTTTGGATCTTATTCCCAAAGGACAAGGAAAACCGGTCCTATGAAGGGGTCGGATTTAAGATATAATCTCAATATTGATTTTAGAGAAGCTGTTTTTGGAGTAGAAAAAGAAATCCAATTTAGAAGGTCAGAAACTTGCTCTCATTGTCATGGTTCAGGAGCCGAGCCTGGCAGCCATGTACACACCTGTCCAACCTGTAATGGAACAGGTCAGGTTAGATATGCACAACAGAGTCCCTTGGGTCAATTCATTAGGGTAGGAACCTGTAATGAATGTAATGGAAGTGGAGAAATTATAGAAGAAAAGTGTAGTGTTTGTAGTGGAAGTGGGCAAGAGATTAAGAACAAGAGGTTAAAGATAAAGGTTCCACCAGGAGTTGATAATGATTCGGTTATTTCCCTAAGAGGAGAAGGTGAAGGAGGCCTAAGAGGTGGACCACCTGGAGACTTATATGTGTATATCAGTGTAAATGAAGACCCTGTATTTAAAAGACAAGGAAATAATATCTATATAGATGTGCCTATTAGTTTTGTTGAGGCAGCATTAGGAGCAGAGATTGAAATACCAACCTTAGATGGGATAGAGAAATTTAGTTTAAAACCAGGAACCCAAACAGGAACACAATTCAAGTTAAAGGGTAAAGGGGTTCCCAATCTTAGGGGCATGGGTAAGGGTGATTTGTACTTTACAGTGGAGATAAAGGTACCAACGAATTTGACAGAAAAGCAAAAAAAACTCTTACAAGATTTTGCAGCTGAATCAGGGGAAGACTATGAGGAAAAAAGAGAAGAAAAGAAGGGGTTTTTTAATAGGGTAAAGGATGCCTTCAATTAACAATCACTATAGGGTGATTGTTTCTTTTTACTAGTAATTATTTCGAGATTAGGATATAATTTATTAGAGATTCTACAAGAAGGAAGTGTTCCTATTTGAAATGGGTTGAAGTTGTTGTTAAGACATGTCATGAAAAGGAGGATAAGGTAGCGGATATCCTATATCAAGCAGGTGCCTTAGGGCTGGCAATAGAGGACCCTCGGGATTTCCTAGAATTATCAAGCAATAAGAAAGCTTGGGACTATGTAGATTCTAACCTGATGAGCTTAGATGAGGATGTACTAATTCTTAAGGCATATTTTTCTGAAGCTGAAGATACTGAAAAAATAGTTGATTTTATACGAAAAAGAGTGATTGAGGAGCCCTTAGAGTCTGAAGGAGAAGCTTATGGAGAAGTAACACTTAACTTAGTAGATGACCAGGATTTTGCTGAGGCATGGAAGCAATATTATAAGCCCTTAAGGATTGGTGATAGAATAATTATTAAACCCTCCTGGGAGACTTATGATGAAGAACCAGGTGATTTGGTAATAGAACTTGACCCAGGAATGGCTTTTGGTACAGGAACTCATGAGACTACTAGTATGTGTATAGAGGCCTTAGAAGGCCTTGTAAAGGAAAATGACCACATATATGATATTGGGTGTGGTAGTGGCATTTTAGGTATCACAGCAGCCAAGCTAGGGGCTGAGAGGGTCATAGGAATAGATATAGATCCGGTTTGTATAGAAGTTTCAAAAGAAAACATAGAGATGAATGGTGTAGAGGACATTGTTCAAGTTTACCTAGGGGATTTGCTTGATGTAGTTGATGGTAAGGCAGACATTATTGTATCAAATATTATTGCAGAAGTTATAATTGACATGATAGATGATCTAAACAACTACTTAGAGGAAGATGGATTTTTCATAGCATCTGGTATAATCCTAAGTAAGGTAGGATTGGTTGAAGAAAAGTTAAAAGCTAAAGGAATGAAAGTCCTAGAGACAAAAAGGCTAGGAGAGTGGGCATGTATAGTTGCCCAGAAATAGGTGATATAGGTGCATAAATTTTTTGTTGAAAAGAGTCAAATTGAAAGTAATTCCATATATATCTCGGGAAATGATTTAAAGCATATTCAAAAGGTGCTAAGATTAAGGCCTGGAGATAAAATTGAGGTGTCATGTGATGGCTCAAACTATTTATGTGAAATATCTAAATTGGATAAGGACAAAATTGAGACAACCATCATTTCCAAGGGGATAGCTAGTAGAGAAGCTCCCATAGAGATTAGCCTTTATCAAGGATTAGCAAAGGGCAGTAAGATGGATTTTATAATACAAAAATGCGTTGAAATCGGGGTTAAAGATTTTTATGCCATAGAGACTGAAAGAACAATAGTTAAAATCAAGGATGAAAAGAAAGAAATTAATAGGATAGAAAGATGGCAATCAATAGCTGAAGAAGCTGCAAAACAATCCAAGAGGGACTTTATTCCTCATATTAAAGGAATATTGAAATTTGATGAAATGGTAAATGTTTTGAGCAAGGAAGAAGCTATTATTGTTCCATATGAAAATGAGGAAAATTTAAGTATAAGAGATGGTTTAGGCAAGGTTAATAGCAAAAAAATTAATCTTATTATAGGGGCAGAAGGCGGTTTTGAAGATTATGAGATTGAGAAATTAAGGGACCTAGGAGCACAGATTGTAACTTTAGGTCCAAGGACTTTGAGGACGGAAACCGCAGCCCTAGTTTCTTCTGCCATAATCTTATATGAGCTTGGAAATGTAGGAGTGATTTAATGAATAAGGTGGCTTTCCATACCTTAGGCTGTAAGGTAAATCAATATGAAACTGAGGCTATGGAAAAGATGTTTGAAGATAAGGGATATGAAATAGTGGGTGAAGATGATTTAGCCCATATTTATGTTATAAATACCTGTACTGTAACCAATCTTTCAGCTAGTAAGTCTAGACAATTTATTCGAAAGGTTAAAAAAATTAATAAAGATTCTATCGTTGCAGTAGTTGGCTGTTACTCCCAGGTATCACCAGATGAGGTTGAGAGTATTGAAGGTGTGGATGTCATAATTGGGACCAGCGATAGAAAAAGAATAGTTGAATTATGTGAAAAGGCAAAAAAAGATAGACAACAGATTAATATAGTAAGAAATATAGCAAGTTTAAATGAGTTCGAAGAGGTAGATGTAGATGATATAAGGTCTATGACAAGGGCCTATATCAAGATTCAGGACGGCTGTAACCAATACTGCTCCTATTGCATTATTCCTTATGCTAGGGGTCCGGTTAGGAGTAGGAAAATTCAAGATATTATTGAGGAAAGCAAGAAACTGGCATCATCCGGATTTAAGGAGATTATCCTAACAGGGATCCATGTAGCCTCTTATGGCAAGGACTTAGGAGAGATAGGCTTAATAGATGTCATCAAAAAGATATCCGAGGTTGATGGGATAGAAAGGATTAGGTTAAGCTCTATAGAACCTAATCTAATTACAAAGGATTTTATGGAGGCCTTGTTGACATCCAAAAAGGTCTGCCATCACTTCCACCTATCCTTGCAAAGTGGTTCTAATTCAGTCCTTAAGAGGATGAATAGGAAGTATAGCAAGGAGGAATATAGGGAAAAGGTAGATTTAATCAGAAGTTATATGCCTGATGCAGGGATTACGACAGATATAATAGTTGGCTTCCCAGGAGAAAGCGATGAGGAATTTATAGAAACCCTTGAATTTGTAAAGAATATTAGGTTTTCTAGAATTCATGTATTCAAGTACTCTCCTAGAAAGGGGACTCCTGCAGCTAAATACAAAGACCAAGTACATGGGACTATAAAAAGTCAAAGGAGCGAAAGCCTGATTAAGTTAGCTGAGCAAATGATGAGAGAATTTAATTATCGTTTCCTTGGAAAGAAGATGGAAGTCTTATTTGAAAAAATTGATGGTGACTACTATGAAGGATATACCAGTAATTATATCAGAGTTAAGGTTGATTCTGATAAAGACCTGGTGGGCCAAGTAGTTAAGGTAGATATACATGCAAATGAGGGAGACTATTTAATAGCTAAGGTTGGGAGGTGAAATGATGGCTGATTGTCTATTTTGCAAGATAGCGAATGGAGATATTCCAACAGAATTTGTATATGAGGATGATGAGATAGTTGCCTTTAAAGACATCAATCCTCAGGCCCCGGTTCATATATTGTTAATACCTAGAGAGCATATTGAATCTGCAGATGATATCTCTAAGGAAAATTCCTATCTCATTGGCAGGATCTTTGAAGTCGCAAATAAGGTTGCCAAGGAACACAATTTGGAACAGGGATATAGAATAGTAAACAACTGTAAGGAGCATGGGGGGCAGACTGTAAATCATATACATTTTCACCTATTGGCTGGACGACATATGCTATGGCCACCGGGCTAAAAGCTAAAAGATAAGCCTTATATGTACTCAGAAATCATATTTCGGGTGTACCTAAGGTGTTACCAATATATTGTCTGCGACGCAAATTTTGGTTGCACTTGATTATTTAATCATGTATAATTGTTTAGTGTATGATTCTTAACCAAGTTGATATGAATATTTCTAATAGTTGTGAGGGGAGGGAGAGTTATGTCAGAAATTAAAATAAAAGAAAATGAATCTCTAGATAATGCACTAAAGAGATTTAAGAGACAATGTGCCCGTTCTGGAATTATTAGAGAGGCTAGGAAAAGAGAGCATTATGAAAAACCTAGCGTTAAAAGGAAGAAGAAATCTGAAGCAGCTAGAAGAAAGAAGCATTCTAGATATTAATAAGAAAAGGATTTACCCTACAACTATTAAACTATTTTAATAAATTAGAAAGATACTATTAGAAATATATACACTTGTGTTAAACCTTTAAGATCTCCCTTGACAAATTATAGGATAGATGAATAATAACTAAATAGAATTTCCGGTGACCTGAGTTGTACTCAGGTCATCATTTTATAGAATTTTATTGTTAGATTTTTAATTAATGGGTAAAGATAAAATGATAAGTATTTAAAACACAACTAATCCTATACTATATTGTAGGGGGGTGAGTACTTGAAAAGATTTAGATTATTTGCTGTTTTAATATTAATTATGCTAATTCTTATTCCAAGCCAGAGTCATGGGGAATCCAATGATAAGGTCCATGTTATACCTATACATGGCGAAATCAATAGGGCTACCAAGAGTTTTGTAAGAGATGCTTTAGATGATTTAAATGGTAAGGACGTAGATGCAATAATTTTTGATATTGATACCTATGGGGGACTTATCAACGAGGCCAGTGATATTAAAGATTTAATAATATCAACTAATATTCCCACAATATCATATGTAAATAATAAGGCTGGATCTGCTGGGGTCTTGATTACAATTGCCAGTGAAAAAGTCGTCATGGCTCCTAATGCAATGATTGGCTCTGCCGAGCCAGACCCTAATACTGAAAAAATATTATCCGTCTGGAGGTCTTGGCTCAGGGATACTGCCAATTTCAGGGGTAGGGATTCCACCATCATAGAAGCGATGGCAGATAGAGATATAGTAGTCCAGGGGATAAATGAAGGTGGCAAGTTAGTAAACTTAACTTCGGATGAAGCTATGAGGTATGGGATAGCAGATTATATATCCAAGGATTATCATGATATTGCTGAATACTTTGGCTATGTTGATGCAGAGATAATCGAGAAGAATGAGAACCTGCAGATCAAGTTGGCTAAGTATATATCCAATCCCTACATTAGTAGTTTTATTTTGACCATTGCTTTTGTAGGGCTAGTGATAGAGATATTTACACCCGGGTTTGGACTTGGTGGCACCATAAGTATTATTGGTTTTGGCCTATATTTTGGTGGCAATATCTTAGCTGGAAACTCCAATTGGACATCGTTAGCCATGTTTATTGTAGGATTAACTTTACTGATAATTGAAATGATAGTGCCTGGCTTTGGCCTACCTGGTATAAGTGGTATTATTTTTGTAATAATAGGTGTTGTATTGGCTATGGATTCTGTAGTTAATGCAATATTATCCATAAGTATTGCAATAATAATTACTACAATTATTACTATTGTTTTAGTAAAGCGTGGATTTGAGAGTAAGCTCTTTAAATCAGTTGTGCTAACAAGTGAGCATCGGACAGAAAAGGGATATGTAAGCTCAAGGGCTAGCGAAGAGCTCCTATCTAAAAGGGGAATAACTGTTTCCGAACTAAGACCCAGTGGTTTTGTGGAAATAGACGGTAAACGAGTCGATGTATTATCTGATGAAGGATTTATGTCTATTGGAACAGAAGTAGAAGTGGTTAGAATTGAAGGATCAAAAATATTTGTTAGGAGGATTTAACTATGTTCGATAACCCAAATATATTTTTTACTTTTGGTATTGCCTTGATAATAATTATTTTAGTAATGCTATTTTTCTCCTTTGTACCAGTGGGACTGTGGATTACAGCCTTTTTCTCTGGAATAAAGATAAAGATATCAACCTTGATAGGTATGAGGCTTAGGAGAGTAGCACCTTCTAGGATTGTAAATCCTTTGATCAAGGCTACAAAGGCAGGTCTAGATATAGATATTAATGAACTTGAGGCCCATTACTTAGCTGGTGGTAACGTAAACATAGTTGTAGATGCTTTAATTGCTGCTCAAAGGGCGGGAATAGAACTTAATTTTTCCCGGGCAGCTGCTATTGATTTAGCTGGTAGAGATGTTAAAGAAGCTGTTATGGTGTCTGTTACACCCAA
>JAAYTL010000021.1 GCA_012518035.1 Tissierellia bacterium
TCACCGATTATGATAGAGGCTAGGGCTACCACTATAATAGAAGCCCCCATAGTTATGTCTACAAAACCTTGATGCTGGGCCATTAGGGCGCCACTTAAGGCAACCAAGCCGTTGGCTAACATAAAGCCTATTAGTTTATATTTATTGCTATTTTCACCTAGTGACTTAACTAGGGTTTCATTATCACCAGTTGCTATCAAGAGATAACCTGTTTCGGTTTTTAAGAACAAGTCCAGGAGCAACTTAACCACTATGGCAATAATGATTAGTATCAACAGTGTTGGACCAAAACCAAATATGGAATCATAACTAAATAATGGTACGTTAGATTTCCCATTAATCTTTAAGTTTACCGAATACAAGATGGTCATAGTAAGTATACCAGCCAAGATAGGTTTTATCTTTAATCTGATAAATAAGGTTGTTGTCAGAAGTCCTGCAAGACTTCCAATAAAGAAAGCTAATAAAGTACTTAAAATTGGGTTCATCCCTGACATTATAAATCTTGCAAACAGGAAGGCGCCGAAGGGAAAAGTCCCCTCGACGGATAAGTCTGGTGTATCAAGGATTTTATATGTTAGGAATACCCCCATGGCCAGTACAGAAAAAATTAGGCCTTGTTCCACACTCGTTAATAATAATCTCATTACCTAAACCTCCATATCTTAGGGTTCAATCTTAGTCGCACCCTTAAATGCCTCATTATTTTTGTCTAAATTCAATAGATTAAGCGTCTCTTCATTATATACCTTGCTGGTATTTAAAGCCCTTTCAGATGGTATTTCAGCTGGTGATTTACCATCTACCAAGATTTCTTTTGCCATCTTGGCAGTCTGCTTGCCTAATTCATAGTAGCTAATACCATCTGTCATAAGTATACCACCATGAACATGTGAATCTTCACCGGCTATGGTTATTATCCCATTTTCTATAGCCTTGTTAGCTACTAAACCTATACTGGATGCTACCATGTTGTCTGTTATAGTGTATATTCCATCTACCTTACCTACAAGAGAATCCATGGCTAGGGCTATGTCATTTATGGTATTAATTCCTACGTCTATTATTTCAAGTCCCAATCCTTCAGCTAATTCCTTAGCCTGATTTACCTGGATTAGGGAATTTGGTTCACTAGTATTATAAATAATTCCGATTTTTTCTATATCTGGTTTCAAGTCCTTAAACAATTGTAATTGCCTATCCATTGGACTCATGTCAGATGTACCAGTCACATTGCCTCCTGGTTTCTCCATAGAATCAACCAGCTCCGCATCCACAGGGTCAGTTACCGCACTAAAAAGTATGGGTATTTCAGATGTTGCTTGCTTAGCACTTTGTGCTGCTGATGTGGCTATAGCATATATAAGGTCTACGCCATCATCAACGAACTTTTCAGCCATGGTTAAGGTGGCTGGAATTTCACCTTGGGCATTTTGGTATGAAATGTTTACATCTACTCCAAGTTCCTTTAATCCATCTTCAAAGCCCTTTCTTGCATCATCTAGGGCTGGATGTTCTGCCAGCTGTATAATTCCGATATCAAATACATTTTCATCTTCTGCTATAACCTTCTGACCTGAGTTACAACCTGTCAACATCATCACTACTGCCAATACTAATAAAACTACCTTGCTAAACTTTTTCATTACATAATCCTCCTTAGAAATTTGATATATTTTCTAGGATAATTAGTGTAAGATTGAATCAAAATATAGGGAAGCATATCACACAGTCGAATCCAAGCAAATACATTTGTTCGTTCCACTCACATGTATTTGGGATTCTTTGCGTTTGACCTACCATCAATTTGTGGGGATTCATCACAAATTGGGTTAGGTCATAAAAAAAATCTTTCATTCCTATAATTTAAGCGTAGGCTTAATTATAGGGACGAAAGATTATATCCGCGGTACCACCCTATTTATGACAAAATGTCATCTCTTCAATCAGACCTAACAGTCCTATCCCTGGTAACGATGGGCCTTCGTATCCACCTACTCAAAAATTTTCAGCGGATCTGCTTAGGAGTGTATATTACATATCCGATTATTGTTGGTTTCCACCCTTCCCAACTCTCTGAGAATAATCTTGGATATCTTTCTCTCCATCATAGCATTTGAATTTAGAATCTATATTAATACTTTAGCGCAATAATGTCAAGCTTTTTTGTGAAATAATTTTTTTATAGTTTATACATTACTGACTTAAATGCTTGAAAGTGCACTCTTTCTTAATACAGATCTAAGCGAATATAATCTTAAGTTTAGCAATATTTAGTTTTATTATTAGCTTTATATGATTAGTTTCCTACCTTAACTGCATCTTTAAGAAGAGGTGAGCTTTCATCAAGGCCTAAAGCCTTCATGGTATTTTCATTAACAGTTATAGTCAAGTTCTCAGCTAATCCCACTGGAATATCTGATACTGCTACCTTGTCTACCAGGATCTTCTTAGCCATCTCTGCAGTTTGCTTTCCTAATTCATAGTAACTAAGACCCTTGGTTATAAGAAGTCCACCGCCAACTTGTGATTCCTCGGCACATATTGAAATCTTATTATATTCGATTAATTTATGGGCCACCAATTCCACTGATGATGCAACCATATTGTCACTTAGGGCATATAGGGCATCAACCTTATTCAGTAATGAATCCATTGCTTGGGCTATATCATTGATATTATTGATACCAACAGTTTCTACCTTCAGGCCTTCTGCTGGTGCTAATTCCAGTACTTCATCCACTTGTACTTGGGAGTTGGGCTCACTAGTGTTGTATATGATACCTATGGTTTCTATACTAGGGTCTAATTCCTTGAACATCTTAAGCTGATCTGATGTAGGGGCCATATCGGATGTTCCTGTTGCATTACCTCCAACCTTTACCCAATCATCAACTATTTCAGCCTCAACTGGATTAGTTACAGCGCTAAATAATACAGGTATCTCCCCTGCAACTTGCTTAGCACTTTGGGCAGCGGAAGTAGCTATTGCATATATAAGGTCTACTCCATCGTCAACCAATTTTTCTGCCATAGTAATTGTATTTGGGATTTCTCCACCTGCATTTTGGTAGATTATATTAGCATTTACTCCTAATTCCTTAAGTCCTTCTTCAAATCCTATCCTAGCATCATCAAGGGCAGGGTGTTCTGCCAGTTGAACAATACCTATTGTGTAATCTGCATCATTTGTTGCCCTTGCTCCACCTATGCTACAACCTGTTAACAAGATTGATCCTACCAAGACTAACAAAACTAATTTATTGATTATACTCTTTTTCATTTTTTTCCTCCTTATAATTTCTTTTTACATTTTCTTGAAGACTTGCTAGCTACAATTTAAGTACTTCTTCCTTCTTCATTTTTGAACTACACATCCTCCTTAATCCCAATTATTTCTAAGGACTCCTTGTATATCGATATACTATTGTTCTTTTGTTAGGCCATATTAGGGCTGCAAATAAAAAAATCTTTCGCTCCTATAAATACAGTTACAACTGTACTTATAGGGACGAAAGATTATATCCGCGGTACCACCCTTATTATGGCAAAAAGCCATCACTCTTCAGACCTAACAGTCCTATCCCCTGTAACGATGGGCCTTCGGATTCGTCTACTTGAAAGCTCTTTAAACGAATCAGCTTAGGAGTGAATATTACATATCCTCTTATTGTTGGATTTCACCATCCCCAACTCTCTGTGAATAAGCTTAGATATCTTTCTCTCCGTCATAGCTTTTATTATTTATTAGACACTATATTAACATCTTAGGATAAATGTGTCAAATGTTTTTTGAATATTTTTTTAAAATTATTATTAAATTTGGATCAAAGGTTGAAACTTACAGGAAAAGTAGGGCTGAAATTTCTCCAAAAAAATGTTGACATCTAGAGTCTTAGCTGTTATAGTGTATATATAGTATATATACACTATAATGATTAGGGTGAAAATATGGATATAATAATTAGTAATTCCAGTAAGAAACCAATATATGATCAGATAGCCTCCCAAATCAAGAATATGATTATTAATGGGACTCTCAAGGAAGGGGATGCCCTCCCATCGATGCGGGCCTTGGCCCGGGAACTTAGAATAAGTGTTATAACAACTAAAAGGGCATACGAGGAGTTAGAGAGAGAGGGCTTTATAGAAACAGTAATGGGTAGGGGAAGCTTTGTTGCCAGGAAGAATCTGGAATTTATAAGGGAGGAGCAATTTCGTAGGGCTGAAGAACATCTACTGAAAAGTGTCCACATTGCTAAAAGTAGCGGAATCAGCTTAGACGAATTGATAGAGATAATAAAAACCTTATATGAGGAGGAATAAATATGGAAAACATCTTGACTGTTGAGAATTTGTCAAAAGAATATGAAGGCTTTAGCTTAGATGAAGTTAATTTTCAATTACCCAAGGGCACTATCATGGGGCTTGTAGGAGAAAATGGTGCGGGAAAGACCACCATCATAAAACTAATCCTCAATTTAATAAAGAAAAAAATGGGGAGGATCCAAGTCTTTGGCCTGGATAATATAGAAGATGAGCTGAAGATAAAGTCTAGGATAGGGGTAGTTCTTGATGAAAGCAGCTTTCACGACAATCTAGTAGCAAGGGACATCTCTATTATAATGAAGAACATATATGATAGTTGGGATAAGGACTTATTCTTAGACTATCTAAGCAGATTTAAGCTACCTAAGGATAAGAGGATAAAAGAGTATTCAAAGGGAATGAAGATGAAGTTATCTATCGCTGTAGCCCTATCTCATAATCCCCAGTTACTGATATTAGACGAACCTACAGCTGGACTTGATCCAATAGTAAGAAGCGAGATATTAGATATATTTTTGGAATTCATTCAAGATGAGGAAAGGAGCATCCTTTTTTCGACCCATATAACCAGTGATTTAGATAAGGTTGCAGACTATATAACCTTCATCCATAATGGTGGAGTTATCTTTAGTGAGTCCATGGATGGGTTGGCTGAAAACTATGGCATCATCAAATGTGGGATAAGTGACTTCAATAAAATCGACCGGACAGATATTGTGACCTATAGGAAAAATAACTTTGGTTATGAAGTTTTAGTTACCAATAAGGAGAAAAACAGGTATAAGTATAAAGACCTTGTAATGGATAATGCAAATTTAGAGGATATTATGCTATTTCATATTAGGGGGAAGAGAATTGAAGGGTTTAATAATTAAAGACTTACTAAATTTAAAAAAAGGTATTGGTACTATCTTATATTTGATTATAATCTATAGTTTCTTTACCTATACTACTGGAAATTCAGGGATGATAATAGGGATTATAGCATTTCTTATGACATCCTTTACAATTACATCCATGTCCTATGATGATATGGCAAAATGGGATAGCTATGCCCTAGCAATGCCTATTAGCAGGAAGAATATTGTTTTAAGTAAATATTTATTATCACTTCTATTAGGTATTATAGGCACTATCCTAGCGACAATCTGTGCCTTTGCTATTGTTTATATTAAAGGGGATTTTTGGGGAGTAGAGACTATACTGGAGCTTTTATTGACAGCCTATACAGTATTTGCCATATCTATAGTTTATATTTCAATAGTTATACCATTAATCTATAGGTTTGGAGTAGAAAAAGCTCGTATCTTAATGGTAGGTTCCTTCATACTGCCAACTGGTATAGGATACCTATTATATAAAATGGGATTTAGATTACCAAGTATAGAGGTCCTAAAAGTAATGCTGTATTTATCACCCCTGTTCCTAGTTCTTATTTTAATCCTATCATCCTATATAGCTTATAGTATATATAATAAAAAGGATATCTGATTTCGTCAGTAGGGCTTGTAAATTCAAGCCCTTTCTGCCTATAATTATAAATATTTAGCTAATAAATAGAGGGGATGATAAGATGGACTTTAATTGGGACTCAATAGTAGAAACTATACTGATGTTTATATTATTAGGGGGATTAGCCCTGGGAATCTTTTTGGACTACATATATCTTATTATAGTACCAGTGGCCTTATTTGCTATGATTACATTCAATCGGTTTAGGAAAAACAGAAAAATTCGTCTAGGCAAGGAAAGACTAAAAAGCCAGTGGGGTAGGGAACATATTGAAAAAAGAGTCATATCTGATATTCGAAAACTATATGATTTTTTAGCCAGTGAAAGGAAGGACACTTTCTTCATCGATGACATCACTTGGAGGGATTTGAATATGGATGCAGTTTTTGCTAGGATAGACCATACCAAATCCCTCCCTGGTATGAATTATCTTTACAATCTTCTAAGAAACCCACTCTTTACCAAGGATGAATTAATTAGAAGGGACAAGATAATAAAATCATTTCAGGATAATAAGTACCTAGCTATTGAAATCCAATGGCCCCTATCCATATTAGGTAAAAAAGATAAGGCAGATGTTTTTTTATATTTTGAAGACGGGCTTAATGTTAGGACTAATATGCTAATCATTTATAGGATCCTATCCCTTATTCCCTATTTAGCAGCCCTTTTATTAATAGTAAATAGAGAAATGGGCTTTTCGGTCTTTGTCTTGGTCTTGGGGATCAATGCTGCTATTTACCAAAAGAATAAAAATAGGGTCTATGAGGAAATAGAGATATTTAGATATTTAGGGAGTTTAATTAGGTGCCTAGAGGGCATAGATAAGGTCCAGACCCCAGGTATTGATATAGATAGAACTAAGATTAAGAACCTACTACAAGCCACAAGAAAAATAAACAAGAATATATCCAAGCTCAATAAAGGTACATATGAGGGCAATGATTTACAATTCTTGATGGAATATGCAAATATGGTGACCCTTAGAGAGACAATAATCTTCTACAATACAGTAAGGCTAATAAATGATAAGAGGGAAGGTTTTATAGAAATATATAAGCTGATTGGA
>JAAYTL010000123.1 GCA_012518035.1 Tissierellia bacterium
AATACCTTGGTATTTTTAACTACTTCACGCAATTCTTCATCACTTAGTTTGTCAAGCTCAGCCCCCATCATAGCCTGGTCTTCATGTTCAGCCATACCTAAATCCTTGGCTATGGCAAATGCAGTCTCCTTGTAGTCACCGGTTATCATTATGGTATCAATTCCAGCCTTTTTACATAACTTGATGGCTTCCTTGGCTTCAGGCCTTGGTGGGTCAATCATTCCTGTTAGACCAACAAGGGTCATACCAGTTTCGATGGTATCAGGAGATATGTCACTAGGTAATTCTGAGTATTCCTTGTAGGCACTAGCCAGGACTCTAAGGGCATCCCTTGAAAACATACTATTGATCTTGAGGACTTCTTCCTTAAGCTCGTCAGTAAAGGGGATAACCTTGCCGCCCATGCTTATATGGCTACACCTGTCAATTACAATATCCGGGGCTCCCTTAGTAAAGGATACCAGCTTGCCAGGAATATAGTTTTCATGAATGGTAGACATCATCTTCCTTGCAGAATCAAAGGGGATCTCCTCTATCCTAGGATAGGAGGTATTCATCTCATCCTTAAGGAGATTAGCCTTGGCAGCCAGGGTAACCAGGGCACCCTCTGTTGGGTCACCAATAATTTTGTAGCCTTCAGCATCCTTATCCAAGGAGGCATCATTGGCTAGTACTCCAATGGATAGGAGGGTTTCTAAGTCCCCAATGGAATGGAGGTCTACGGTCTGGCCATTTTCCTTAAACTCACCCACTGGCTCATATCCACCACCAGAAACATCGAAAATCTTACCATCTGCATAAACCTTAACAGCAGTCATCTCATTTTGAGTAAGGGTACCTGTCTTGTCTGAGCATATTACTGTGGTACTTCCCAGGGTTTCGACGGCTAAAAGCTTTTTAACTATAGCATTTCTTTTGACCATCTTATTCATACCCAAGGATAAGACAATGGTTACAATGGCAGGCAGGCCTTCTGGTATGGCAGCCACAGCTAAACTGATGGCAACCATAAACATTTCAAGTACTTCCCTACCTTGGAATAGACCAACAACAAAGACCATGATGCAGATGAAGATGGTGGTTATACCTAAGAATTTACCTAACTGATTTAATTGGTTTTGTAATGGGGTTGCCTCATCATCGTAGGATTGAATAGCTGTAGCAATCTTTCCTATCTCAGTACCATGTCCAGTTTCAACAACAACTCCCTTGGCCCTACCATAGGTGGCTATGGTACTCATGTAGGCCATATTGTGCCTATCACCCAATGATACATCTTCCTGGGTGATAAAGTCTGAGTCCTTATCCACCGGAACGGATTCTCCTGTAAGGGAGGCCTCTTCAATTTGTAGGTTTGAAGATTCCAAGAGCCTTAAATCGGAAGCTACTATGTCTCCTGCCTCTAGGATGACAATATCTCCAGGCACCAGGCTCTTCGAAGGGACAACCTCTATGTGGCCATTTCTAATAACCTTGGCTGTGGGAGATGCCATCTGCTTGAGGGCTTCCAGGGCCTTTTCTGCCTTGCCTTCCTGATAGATTCCTAAAAGGGCATTAATCACTACAATAGCTAAGATAACAACAGCATCAGTTCTTTCACCTACAAAAAAGGAAACCAGGGCAGCACCTATTAGGATAAGGATAAGGAAATCAGCAAACTGCTCCTTGAGCTTTGTTAAGAAACTCTTTCCTTCTTCCTCTTGTAATTCATTGTGTCCATATTTTTCTAACCTCGCCCTTACTTCTTCATTGGTTAAACCTTTTTCTGGGTCGGTTTCAAGCTGGGATGATAATTCATCCTTGCTTAATTTATACCAATCCATACAATCATTCCTCCTTAAATAGTATTAGTATCTCTCACTTTTGCAAAAACAAACAAAAAAGACCCTTGCTTAAGAAAATTCTTAAACAAAGGTCTTGCTTCCTGGTTACAGGTAGTTGGCCGGGTTTCCCGTATTGACGACCAACTGCTTAATAGCTACTCCCCTTTTATGTTTAAAGTATACAACAAGGAAAAAACAAATGCAAGGATAATTTTGGTTTAAGCTAATTTTGATTAAGTTCTTTCCTTTGTATTTCTTTTCAAATAGTCTATAATAGAATAGTCATATAAAAGTGGGGGAAAGAAATGAGTATTAAATTTTGCTCGCTGGCAAGCGGGAGCAGTGGTAACTGCCAGTATGTTGAAACAGAGAATACAAGGATTATAATAGATGCAGGTTTTAGTGGGAAGCGGGTAGAGGAGTTATTATCCGGAATAGGTGTGAGGCCGGACTCTTTAGACGGAATATTTGTCACCCATGAGCATATAGACCATGCCAAGGGCGTAGGGATAATATCAAGGAGATATAACCTACCCATATATGCCAACTCAGATACTTGGATGGGGATGGAAAATATTATTGGCAAGGTTAAGGAAGAGAATATTAAAATCCTTGATACAGATAAATATTTTGAGCTAAAGGATATGACCATCTATCCCTTGGGTGTATTTCATGACGCCTTAGATCCTGTTGGCTATATTATCTACAATAAAAATAAGAAAATAAGTATAGTTACCGATACAGGATGGGTAAATAAGAATATGATGGATAAGATTAAGGGGTCAGATCTATACCTAATAGAATCCAACCACGATGTCCAGATGTTGAAGGAGGGGAGCTATCCCTGGCCCTTGAAACAAAGGGTCCTAAGCACTAGAGGGCATTTGTCCAATGATGACTGTGGTAGGATAATGGGAGAAATTCTTACTGGCCAGGGGGAAATAGTCCTCCTGGGGCACTTAAGCAAGGATAATAATAAGCCTGCCTTGGCCTTAGAAACAGTGGGAAATAGTATAAAAGATCTAGGTATAGATATAGATAAGGATATTGTACTGGGGCTTTCCCATAGGGATAGGTCAACAGAGGTTTTCGATTTGAGCAAGTAGCTTTGGGGGGTAGGGCAGTGGATAATAACAATTATGACTCTTATTATTACCACACTTATACTAGGCCACCTAAGAAGAAGAGGGGGTTTTTCTCCTATGTTTTAGTTGCCTTGATATCTGCCATAATTGGGGGGATAATTTCTGCCTATATAGCACCCACCTACCTATATGGTAAAATCCTACCTACACCTGAGATTTTTCAGAATCTAGCTGGGGACAATCAAAGGATTAATCAGGTCTATATTACTCCAAATGATGAGATGACCTCAGTAACAGCAGTAGCCAAAAAGGCCATTGGCTCTGTCGTAGGCATCACCACAGTAGTGGTTACCAGGGATTGGATTTGGGAGAGGGCAGAGGAAGGAGTAGGCTCCGGGGTAATCGTTGATAAGAATGGCTATATCTTGACTAACTCCCATGTAATAGGCGATGGTAGGGCAAGGAGTATCAATGTCCTATTTGAAAATGGAGATACCGTTGAGGGCCAAGTATTGTGGTATGATGCAGTTCTAGATTTGGCCATAGTAAAGGCAGAGGGAAGGAACCTCCAGGCAGCAGAGTTTGGTGACTCTGATAATCTAGTAGTAGGGGAACTGGCTGTAGCCATAGGGAACCCCTTGGGTCTAGATTTTCAAAGGTCTGTAACATCTGGAGTTATTAGTGGCCTCCACAGGTCAATTAGGGTGGATGACTACAATGTGATTGAGGACTTGATCCAGACGGATGCATCCATTAATCCAGGAAACAGTGGTGGACCCTTGCTAAACAGTGCTGGAGAGGTTATAGGAATAAATACAGCCAAGATTAAGACCGGGGAGGGCTTAGGATTTGCCATACCTATCAACCTGGTCAAACCTATAGTTGAAGAGGTAATCGAAACAGGTGAATTTACCAATGTATATATAGGATTTAATGGTAGGCAGGTTGGAGTATATGAGAGACAGGTTGGAGTAGATTTAGATGTAGACTATGGGGTAGTGGTTTTGGAGGTAATACCTGGCTCATCGGCAGCAGAGGCTGGGTTAAAACCCCTAGATGTTATAGTTGCTATAGATAATAAGCCAGTTGAGACCATGGCCGGTTTGAGGAAGATTCTCTACAAGTACAGGCTAGGAGATAGGGCTAGCTTGCGGATAATAAGAAATGGTCAAGAGATGGATGTGGATATAATATTTAAGGACTTCTAGATAGGATTAATCTTAAAGGGGTACATACCTAATATGATAGGAGGAGATTAATCAATGACAGATAGAAGAGAAAATATATTTACCATGAAGGGTAATCCAATTACCTTGCTTGGAAGGGAAATAAAGGTAGGAGACCAGGCACCAGACTTTACTGTATTAAGGAGTGACTTAAGCCCCTTTAGCTTAAAGGATGCAGGAGACAAGATAAAGATTATTTCTGTGTTACCATCCCTTGATACAGGGGTATGTGAAATGCAGACCATTAGCTTTAATGAGATGGCAGCAGACTTAGGAGATGTGCTTATCTTGACCATATCCGTGGACCTGCCTTTTGCCCAAACAAGATTTTGTGGAGCCCATGGAATTGACCAAGTTATTACCCTTTCAGACCATAGGGAGTTGTCCTTTGGATTAAACTATGGTTTTGTGATAGGGGAGCTAAGGTTACTCAGTAGGGGTGTAGTGGTCCTGGATAGGGATAATACAGTTAGATATGTGGAATATGTCAAGGAGGTTGGCTCTCACCCAGACTATGATAGGGTTCTGGAAGAGGTAAAAAAACTAGTCTAAGCTAGGATTTGGGATACAGATACGGATATCTGTATCCTTTTTTATATGAGTTCTTCCTCATAATTCTCCAATATTTCCCGGGAAATATTAATAATTGAGCCTGGTTAATGTAAATTGTCGATTGCTTGAGTATGGATTTTCTTATCTTAGGAGATTATATATTTAGTTAAGTGTACTTAAGGTGATACAGAATTAGACAGTTTGGACTATCCCAATATGTTATAATAAAGGAAATAAATTGAAGGTAGGTTAATAATGAACATCAATATTATAGCCGTCGGAAGGATTAAGGAAAAATATATCCAGGAAGGGATTAGGGAGTTCTCAAAGAGACTATCCAGGTACTGTAATCTGAGAATAATTGAGGTCATGGATGAAAAGGCACCAGAGAATTTATCTGATAGGGAGATGGATTTGATAAAGAAGAAGGAGGGGGAGAGGATCTTAGCCAAGATTCCCCAAAATTCCTTTATTATTTCCCTGGAAATAAAAGGTAAGGAAATATCCTCAGAAGAATTGTCGATAAAGATGGAGGAGATCATGATAAGTGGAATAAATGATATCACCTTTATAATAGGGGGATCACTAGGTTTAGCGAATGAAGTCAGCCATTTAAGTGACTATAAGCTATCCTTTTCTAAGATGACCTTCCCCCATCAATTGATGAGACTGATTCTTTTGGAGCAGATCTATAGGGGTTGGAGAATAATGAAAAATGAACCCTATCATAAATAACAAAATTTTCGCCTTTAATACTATTAACTAGAAAGCAGAGTGATAGCATGAATAAAAATTGTTTTGTCTCATGGAGTGGTGGAAAGGACTCATGTCTTGCCTTATATAAAGCTATAGAGCAAGGGTATAAACCAAAGAGGTTACTCACAATGTTTAGTATGGAGAATGGAATAAGCACAGCTCATAGGTTGAAGGAAGAGATTATCCAAGCTCAGGCTGCAGCTATAGGGATAGAATATACAATTGGCAAGGCCTTATTTGATGATTATGAAGAGGTTTTTATTTCAAATATAAAATCATTTAGGGACCAGGGCATCAAATATGGTGTTTTTGGAGATATAGATATCTTAGAGCATAGGCAGTGGGAGGAAGATGTTTGTAGGAAGGCTTCTGTTGAAGCAGTATTGCCACTGTGGGAAAGGGATAGAGAGGAAATCGTGAAAGAGTTCATCAGTTTTGGCTTTAAAGCTAAAATCGTATTAGTAGATGCTTCGATGCTGGATAAGAGATTTTTAGGACAGGACTTAAGTTATTCGCTATTGAAAGAAATTGAGGAGTCTGGAGCTGATGTATGTGGAGAAAATGGGGAATATCACACAATAGTCTATGATGGACCAATTTTTATGAAGCCTGTTGATTTAAGGTTTGGGAGGGAAGTAATTCCTGTTGGTGATAGATGGGCTCAGATTAATGTAGATGTGACAAAAGAACAGGTAAACCCTAGTTAAAGTGATACGGTAAGCCCTATCATAAGTAGGAATGTAGGATTTAATTTAGTACATATATTTAGTAAGTGTGTAACTAGTAGGAGAATAGAACTGATTAGAGGAGGATTATCATGGAAAAGGAAAAATTTGTACCTGAAATCAAATCAGAGCTCAGGTCTGGGATGGTCAAGGTGCCTGAAGTAATCTATAAGGCCAGTGGAATTAACTTCCTTGGAAGGAGGATAAAGTCCATTCTATTTTCAACTGATGTGGCCCTAATTAAGAACAATAATGCCAACTCCATAATTGCTGTTTATCCATTTACCCCCCAACTGTCCATAATCCAATCCATCATAGATGTTGCTCCTGTCCCAGTTTTTGCAGGTGTAGGAGGAGGTCTAACCACTGGGAAAAGATCAATAGCCATAGCCCTACAGGCTGAGCTCTTAGGGGCCTATGGGGTAGTTGTTAATGCTCCAACCAAGGTAGATGTGATTGAAGAAATGAATAAAACCATAGACATCCCCATAATTGCTACTGTAGTAACAAGTGGGGACAACTATAAGGCCAAGATAGAAGCAGGAGCCAGGGTTCTAAATGTCTCTGGAGGAGCCAATACCGTAAAAATCGTAAAACAAATAAGGTCTGAGCTAGGTAGGGAGTTTCCTATTATCGCAACGGGTGGACCCACTGATGAAACCATACTGGAAACTATAGAGGCAGGAGCAAATGCCATCACCTACACTCCGCCCTCATCAGCAGAAATCTTTGCACAAGTAATGAAAAAATATAGGAATGAACTGTAAGATTCTATGTTTTAAAAACAGTAGTGTGAGATAAAAGTTTATTTTAGGAGAATTTTTTATTATATTCTATCTTATGAGGTGTCATTATGGAGAAAAAAATGAGAAGAAGTATGTGGATATGCCTGGCCTTAATATTTGTCCTAGGTATCGCCTCCTTTATTTCATATAGTAGTTTTAATGTAATAAATCCCTTCGTAACTACTAGTGGACTAGCTCAGATTTTTTTAACGGATAAAGACTATGTCCAGATACAGGAATATCCTAAGGTCATCCTGGCCAAACCAAACTTTTCCTTGCAGGTCTATATGGAGGGTTTGGGTTTCCAAGAGGATATAGAAAATCAAATGGGTGCCTTGCATAGGTTTAATAATGATGTTTCAAGCCAATACATCAGATACTCAAGAAATAGGCACTTTTCAAAATGGATCTGGCAAGAATAAGGCTGCCCATTAGGGCAGCCTTAGTATTATGTCGCTCTTTTCTTTAATCTTCAACTCCTGGAAATATTCATTTTCCTTGGGTATCCATTCCTTGATAAATCTAGCTAGTAAGGCTTTGCCACTTCTATTGGCTATTCTCTCAAGTTGAGTCTTCTCGTCTACATCCAGGAAAATCTTTAAATCATAGATATCTATAAAATTAGGGTGCATGGAGTAAACACCCTCGATGATATTTAACTTCTTAGGCACAACCAGTTGAGCCCTCTCAAGTTTAAGGGTCCTGCAAGAATACCTTTGATATTTAAACTCAGCATTGGATTTAAGTCCTTGGATAACCTCCTGGGTAAACCTCTCATAATCTATATTTCCCCCAACCTCGGCCAATCGCTCCTGGGTCTTTTGCTCAGGCCTCAGAAAAAAATCGTCCATATGGAAGATATTACAATCATATCTGGAGCCAATTATTTTAGCTAGACTAGTCTTACCCGCCCCACTCTTTCCTTCTATGGCAAGATATACTGGTGTAGGATTTTGAATTAATTCATCTATTTTATTAAAGACTATTAAGAGGTCCTTTTTATCCATTTAATATTTCACCACTTTCATATAAGTATCTTAATTCTAGCAGTAAATATACTTTTTTACAAATCCTGTAGTAGGCTTAAGATTTACTTATTAAATTATTTATGGTATTCTATAAAGAACGCTAAAAATAGCATGTATCTGACAATGGACGAAAGTGACGGGTGAGTTAGATGAATGAAAAAACAAAGGCGCTTAAGGCTGCCTTTCCACATACAATTCCTATATTTACTGGATTTATCTTTATGGGTGCTGCTTATGGTATTTTGATGGATAGTAAGGGTTATGGGGTGGGCTGGACCTTCTTAATGAGTGCCCTTGCCTATGGTGGTTCAGGCCAATATGTAGCTATTACCTTTCTTACATCCATCTTTAATCCAGTTCAGGCCTTCCTGATGACCTTGATGGTAAATGCTAGACACAT
>JAAYTL010000022.1 GCA_012518035.1 Tissierellia bacterium
ATCTACACTATCCTCTTCAATATTAAATTGCTCTATAATTAGTTTCATTACCTTTTCTGAAATCATCTTACATCCTCCTAACCTATATTTCTTCCTTAATATTCTCCTCGATGGTAGATATAACATCTTTTTCAATAAAATTGATAGCCTGTCTGATTGCATTTTTAAAGGCATAGTCATTAGAGCTTCCATGGGCCTTAATAATGGGCTGTTTGGTTCCCAATAGGGGAGCTCCACCATACTCCCTGTAGTCTATCTTGCTCTTTAGGGACTTTAAACCCGGTTTTAGCAAGAGGGCCCCAAGCTTACTCTTGGTGTTTTCCATAAAGACTCTTTTAAGTTCATCAAAGAGAGACATTGCTACACCTTCTGTCACCTTTAAAATCATGTTGCCTACAAATCCATCAGCAACTATAACATCTGCCTCGCCATAGGCCATGGTCCTTCCTTCAATATTCCCTATGAAATTGATATTGGTTTCCTTCAATAGGTCATAGGCCTTCTTTGTTAATTCGTCACCCTTGCCTTCTTCGGTGCCCACATTAGCTAGACCTACTCTGGGCCTTTCAACTCCCATAACCTTCTCCATATATATGGATCCCATCACAGCAAACTGCTGCAGGTACTCTGGTTTAGAATCGGTATTAGCCCCTGCGTCCACCAATAAGGCTAGTCCCTTTGTAGTAGGGTAGACACTGGTCAAGGCAGCCCTTTTTATGCCCTTAATCCTTTTCACAATAAATAAGCCTCCTGCAAGTAAGGCACCTGTACTACCTGCTGATACAAAGCCGTCTCCCCTACCCTCAGTCAAGGCCTTCAAGCCAATAACCATGGAAGAATCCTTCTTCCTTCTAATGGCTAGGGCAGGGTCATCTTCATTGGTGATTACATCCTCTGCATTAAGAACTTCTACCCTATCCTTCTTGTAGTTATGCTTCTTCAGTTCTTCCAGAATTTCTTCTTCTCTACCTACTATTAATAAGTCTATATCATATTCATTGGAAGCATCAATAGCACCCTTAACTATGGCGGCTGGAGCATTATCTCCACCCATAGCATCCACTATAATCTTCATCTTATTCCTCCTAATAAAGAAGTAAAAACAGTACTGATATTAAATATATATTAGACTTAGAAAAAAATCAATATAATTAATAAGAGATAGTGAATTTTATCACTATCTCTTATCAATTATTCTACTTCTATTACTTCTCTTTTTTTATAATAACCACATGACCTGCATACTCTGTGTGGTAGCTTAGGCTCACCGCATTGTGGACATGAACTTATAGTAACCCTACTAAGTCTATAGGATGAAGCTCTTCGCTTGTTTTTTCTAGCCTTAGAAGTCTTTCTCTTTGGTACAGCCATTAAAAACACCTCCTTATTCCTTAGGAAAAAAATCCTTCAGTAGTTCAAATCTCGGATCAATATAATCATCTAAACAGGTGCATGATTCTTTATTTAGGTCTGCACCACAAACAGTACAAAGACCTTTACAAGACTCATCACAAAGGGTTTTCATAGGTATAGACGAAGCTACTTCCATAAGTATATATTCATCTAAATTTAGAATACCTTTTTCATAATAGATTATATCGTCTTGGTCTTCTTCATCTTCCTCAAAAACACTTTCGTTATCCTCAAGCCTTCCAGATAGGGATGTAGATACTTCCTTTATGGTAGTTTCATAGCATCTATCGCATTTGGCCTCATACTTATACTTTATATCCGCCTGTATCAAATATGAACCCTCTACCTTGTAGATCTCTCCCTTGTAATGGATTGGTTCTATTATCCTTAACCCATCCAACCCTTCTTTAATTGGGTCTGGATCGACCTGATTTTCAAAGGGAAATACACTGTCAGCAAGTTGAAAAGCCTTGACTAAATCAACATTCAACTATTCTCACCTCTTAGACTAACACACCTTATTATACAAAGGTGGTATTAGTTTGTCAAGAATTATCTATTTTGGACCAATTCTAATGTATCCCTTGCAATCATCAATTCCTCGTTAGTTGGAATCACCATAATAGTAACGCCGCCTATATTCTTGCTTATAATAGCTTCCTTACCACTTGCCTGCTCGTTTAGTTCCTTATCAATGATGATGTTTAGACACTCTAATCCATCACATATTAACTCCCTCATGCTGGCAGAGTTTTCACCAATTCCAGCTGTAAAGACTAATACATCAATCCTACACATTTGTGCTGCATAGGCTGCAATGTATTTCTTAACCCTATTAGCAAATACTTCTAATGCTAATTTTGCCCTTTGGTTTCCTTCATCAGCAGCAATCTCTAAATCCCTGAAGTCACTACTAATTCCTGAAATACCAAGTACTCCTGAGCTCTTGTTTAGCATTTGATTTACTTCTTCAAAAGATAGGCCTTCTTTTTCCATTATTAATGGGATGATAGCTGGGTCAATATCTCCAGACCTGGTTCCCATAGCAAGTCCTTCTAGAGGAGTGAAACCCATACTGGTATCGACTGATTTACCACCTTCAACTGCAGTAACGCTTGAACCGTTTCCTAAGTGAGCAGTTACGATATTCAAATCCCTGATGTCCTTACCTAATATTTCAGCAGCCCTTTGAGAAACGTATTTGTGAGATGTACCGTGGAAACCATACCTTCTGATCTTATACTTTTCATATAATTCATATGGAAGAGCATAGATATAGTTGTCTGCTGGAATAGTTTGATGGAATGCTGTATCAAAAACTGCTACCATAGGTACTTCAGGCATTAGTTCCTTACAGGCTTCAATTCCCATGATATTTGCTGGGTTATGAAGTGGGGCCAACTCAATATTGTTCTCTATAGCCTTCATAACTTCATCATCTATAATGGTTGAGCTGGAGAAGTCTTCACCACCATGAACTACCCTGTGACCAACAGCTCCGATTTCATCCATGGATTTGATTGCTCCATACTTTTCATCAACAATAGCTTCTAATACTAATTCTAAGGCTCTCTTATGGTCCTTCATTGGTTCTTCGATTATGACCCTTTCCTTACCAGTGGTATCATGTTTAATTCGTGAACCTTCAATACCTATTCTTTCAACCAGACCTTTAGCCAGTACTTCTTCTCCATTCATATCAATTAACTGATATTTTAATGAAGAACTACCGCAGTTAATTACCAAAATATTCATCATCATTCCTCCTAATTGTTCTTTCACTATTACAATATTATTACATTGATATTAAAAAATCAACATTTTAAATCACGATTTTATCTAAGCCCAGTATCTAAATCAATTAATATGTTATAATTATTAAAAACGTAGTGGAGGTTAAGATGAAGGTTTTAGGTTTAATCACAGAATACAACCCCTTTCATTATGGTCATAAATATCATTTGCAAAAGTCTCTAGAAGTAACAGGGGCCAGCCATACCATTGCCATTATGAGTGGTTCCTTTGTTCAGAGGGGTGAGCCCTCCCTAGTCGATAAATGGACCAAGGCTAAAATGGCCATAGCAAATGGTATAGACCTAGTTATAGAACTTCCCTTTGTCTATTCTACCCAAAGTGCAGAGCTCTTTGCCCTAGGTGGAATTAAAGTCATGGATAGCTTAGAAATAGTTGATTATGTTTGCTTTGGCAGCGAAAGTGGAAGTTTAGAACCCTTAAATCATATTGCTGAAATCTTGGTTAAGGAACCAGAATCATATAAAAGTAAGCTTAAAGGATATCTTGACTTAGGTATGTCCTTCCCCTCTGCTAGAAGCAGGGCCCTTATAGACTTTTTAAACCTTAAACCTAGTGTAACCTATGATTATGAGTCTATACTCAAAGAATCCAATAATATCTTGGCCATTGAGTATCTAAAGGCCTTAAAAGTTATAAATTCGAACATTATCCCTTTGACTATCCAGCGTCAAGGCTCGGCTTATAAGGATGAAAAGATAAACCACACCCTATCATCAGCAACAGCCATTAGGAGGAGTATTTTAAATAAGGGACTGGGTTCAGTCAAAGAACTGCTACCTGAGGCCACATATGATTTATTGGCTGACTTTTATTCTAAATATAGGTCCTTCAATGATTTGGACAACTACTTAGCAGTACTAAAATATCTCCTACTAGTCAAAGAAAAGGATAGCTTAAAATCAATCCTGGATATGGAGGATGGCCTAGAAAACCGCTTGGTTGAAAAGTCCTTCGAGGCAAGAGGTGTGAAGGATTTAGTCCAGGAAGTATCCACCAAGAGGTATCCTAAAACCAGGATCCAAAGAATCCTAGTCCACCTCTTAAACCAGCTTAATGGGCATAAGATTCGCTCCCTTTACTCCCAGGAAGTCCCCTATATAAGGTTTTTAGCAGCAAATGAAAAGGGACTTGACCTACTAAGCCATATAAAGAATAAATCTTACGTCCCCATCATAAGCAAATTCTCACATTATAAGGATTTAAGGAATCCTTTAGTAAATGAGTTTATACTCTATGAAAAAAGGGCGACCGACATCTACTTCCTACCCTTCAGTACTAAATATAAATCCAATAATATGGACTACCTTACCTCCCCTTTTATCAAAAAATAACCCCCTCATATTTGCTTTCCTTTACAAATATAATTATGTGAGGGGGTGATTTTATTAGGAAGAAATTCTTTCAGCTTATAATCCTATTACTAATCATTACATTAATTAATAACCCAGCTAGAGCCCTGGACAGTGCAAGAAACGGTTTAAACCTTTGGTTTAATATCCTCCTACCGTCCCTTCTACCCTTCTTTATCCTATCTGAACTGTTCATAGCTTCAGGGCTAGTCCAGTACTTTGGCAGGATGTTGGAACCTATAATAAAACCCATATTTCATCTGCCAGGTGAGGCTACCTTCCCAGTTATAATGAGTTTTTTATCAGGCTATCCTTTGGGAGCCAAACTCACCTCAAGACTTAGGAGCCTAGACATGATAAGTAAGCCAGAGGGTGATAGGCTTATTACTCTGGCCTCCACATCAGGACCCCTCTTTATACTAGGAGCTGTTTTAACAGGTATGCTCTCCATGCCTGACCTAAGTGGGCTTATGATAATACCCCATTATATGGGAGCCTTGACAGTAGGGCTTATATTTAGCCGACTACCAAGGCTATCTGGTCAAAAACAGGTTAAGCAGTTTAAACCGTCAAAGAAAATAGAGAAAGTCAATAATTCTACTAGTTTACCCGACCTTATATCAAGAAGTGTCAAGGATAGTGTAAATTCCATCCTCTTGATAGGAGGATTTGTTATTATCTACAATGTCATTATAGATATGGTACTAGCATCACAAATTACCAGAATCCTAATTCAAAAGGTCTCCCAAGTCTTTATGTTAAACCCCTCCTTATTAGAGGGGATACTTGCAGGACTTATAGAGCTTACTACAGGGTGCAATAGGATATCCCTTGCAGATGTGAATTTACTCTATAAAATCCTTGGTATTAACTTCATAATTGGCTGGGGTGGACTATCCATCTTAAGCCAAGCAATCAGCTTCATATCTCAGACAGATATAAGTGTTAAGCTCTACCTAATCTCAAAGTTATTACATGGATTCTTAGCCACCCTATACACCTATCTCCTATATCTCTTCTTCTACAGGGACTATCTAAATGTCATAGCAGTTGGCAATCCAATAGATTTAGGAATCTTTGATCTTAAGACCTGGTTAGGTGCCTTCTACTCCTTAGGCAGCATCTCACTAACACTTATTGCTTTCTATGTTTTTATGGCCCTCCTTGTTATCAATATCAAGAAACTAAAAAAAAGCTAAGAGACTAACTTATGCCTCTTAGCTCCCTTCTATTCTCGTTAATTGTTTCGATTAATTCCTTAAGTTGCTCCTGAGTTTCAGCCAATAAACTATCTGCATATTCCATGGCACCTAATCTAATCTCTTTAGCCGTAGTCTGGGCCTTATTTATGATTTCTTCAGCTCTTTCCTGGGCAGCCTTTGTTATGCCTTCTTGGTCAATTAACTCTTCCAGCTTATATTCAGCTTCATTTAGAATATTATCCGCATCCTTCTGAGCCTCGGCTAAAATCCTTTGTTTTTCTTCCTTGATCCATGCAGCCTGCTTGATTTCATCTGGTAATCTAATCCTTATCTCCTTAAGGATATCCAAGAGCTCTTCAGTATCCACCAGAATCTTTTTGGAAAATGGAACGCTTGTCCCATCTTCAATAATATCCTCAATCTCATCAAGAAGCAATAAAATATCCATATCAAAAGCCCCCCTTAAACTTATTTGCTAATGCCTCTTCTACAACCTTGGGTACAAAGCAAGTAACCTTCCCACCAAATGAAGCAATCTCCTTAACGATACTTGAACTTAAAAATACATATTCTGCCCTAGAAACCATAAATATGGTTTCCATTTCAGGGTAGGTCTTTCTATTAACCAGGGCCATTTGCATCTCATATTCAAAATCTGAAACAGCCCTTAAACCCCTAATCACTGTGCTACATCCCTTTTCCTTCACATAGGAAGTCAATAGGCCAGAAAAAGTATCTATTTCAACATTTGGAAACTGCTTAGTGGTTTCCTTTAGTAATCTTACCCTTTCCTCTATTGTAAAGAGATTTTTCTTGGATTTATTGTTGAGTATTGCAATTATAACCTTATCAAATTTTTTAGAACTTCTCTCAATTATATCTAAATGACCATAGGTAACAGGGTCAAAACTTCCAGGATAAATTACTTTCATGACTACCTCCTAAACCGTTTGAAAAAAGTTATCGTTTTACTGCCATATCTTCTGGAATCAGTTCTTTTAAATTCAAAAATCTCCTCATCTAAAATTCTCTGACTTTCATGCTCCACAATTAAGAGACCCTCGTCCTTAAGAATAGGATGGTCATTTAGATTTTTGAAGACCTTATCTAGTAAATCTCCATACCCAAAAGGAGGATCCACATATATGTAATCAAATTCGATACCACTTTTACTAAAATCCCTTATAGCCCTTAAAGCATTAGTTTTAATAACGGTAGCAGACTCCGCCAACCTGGTGTGGGATAGGTTTTCCTTAATAGCAGAAATGCTCCTGGGAGAAACATCTATAAAATAGCACTTCCCAGCACCCCTACTCAAAAATTCTATACCTATGGAGCCAGAACCTGCAAATAGATCTAGGACAAGGGAATCAGTTTTTATCTTTCCTAAAATATTAAATAGGGACTCCTTTACCTTATCTTCTGTAGGTCTAACATCCATTCCCTTGGGTGAACACAACCTATGTCCCTTTCTCATGCCAGAAATAACTCTCAAAATAAAGCTCCTTTATACTTATTTAGCTATATTTTATCATATTATAACCCATAAAAGAACCCATTTTAGTTAATAATCTCCACTTCCCTGAACAATTCATCAAGTCTCTTGGCTAATCCCTCATAGTCTTGCCCATCCAGCCTAGGATTATTATCTATGATAAGCTGGGCTTCAGCCTGGGCTACCTTTAGTATATTTAGATCCCTAAATAAATTTGCAATCTTCAAATCTGGTAGGCCATGCTGCCTAGTGCCAAAAAACTCACCAGGACCACGTAGTTCTAAATCCTTTTCTGAAATAACAAATCCATCAGTAGAACTTTGCATAATCCTCATTCTCTCCATGGCTATTTTAGATCTGCTATTATTAATAAGTATACAGTATGATTGATAATCACCTCGACCAACCCTACCCCTTAATTGATGGAGTTGGGCAAGTCCAAATCTTTCAGCATCGTAGATTACCATGATATTGGCATTTGGTACATCAACCCCTACCTCTATAACAGTAGTAGAAATCAGGATATCCAGCTCATGGTTCTTAAATGCCTCCATGATCTCATCCTTTTCACTGGCCTTCATCTTGCCATGAAGAAGACCAACCCTGTGGTTTTTGAAGACCTTATTCTTATAATTATCATATAGTTCTTCTACTGATTTTAAATCTAGGCTTTCAGATTCCTCAATCAAGGGAGAAACGATATAGGCCTGGCGACCCTCACTAATCTGTTTGTCAATAAAGGCATTGACCCTATCAACCATGCTTGGGTTTACAGCATAGGTCTCAATTTCCTTCCTACCTGGTGGCAACTCATCTATGGTGGATATGTCCAAATCTCCATAGAGAATCAAGGCCAGGGTCCTTGGAATCGGGGTAGCAGTCATGACTAGGATATCAGGCCTCTTCCCCTTCATGCTAAAGAGTTCCCTTTGTTTAACCCCAAACCTATGTTGCTCATCGGTAACCACAAATCCTAGATTGTAAAACTCCACCCTATCTTGGATTAGGGCATGGGTCCCTACAACTATATCAATTTTACCTTCTCTCAAATCCTCTAATATACTCTCCTTATTCTTCTGGCTTAAGGAACCAACCAATAATTCGCACCTGATATTATACCTGCCGAATAATGAGAGGAAGGACTCATAATGCTGCCTGGCCAGGATTTCAGTAGGAGCCATCATGGCAGCCTGATAGCCACCCCTAACAGCCCTAAAGATGGAGGCAGCAGCGATGATGGTTTTACCTGAACCCACATCTCCCTGGACAAGTCTATTCATCTGCTTAGCCTTGCCCATATCCTCTTCTATCTCAGATAAGACCTTCTTCTGGGCCCCAGTTAGGCTAAAGGGAAGTCCCCCTATAAAGCCCTCCAGATCAGAACAGGCTGGAAATTCTATCCCCTCCTCCTCCAGCTGAGTCTTAGTCTTCATTAAGAGGAGACCTAGCTGTAGTATCAAGAGTTCTTCAAAAATTAGCCTTCTCCTAGCCTGGTGGAGAGCTTCCTTACTGGATGGAAAATGTATATTTTTTAAGGCCTCTTTTATACCTATCAACCTATACTTTCTACGAAGCTCATTAGGTAGGACTTCATCTACTAAGTCTATATAGGCCTTTATGGAGCTGCTAATTATTTTCGATAATTCATTATTACTAAGCCCCTGTGTCAATCCGTAGATGGGGATGATTCTTCCAAGCCTATCCTCACCGCCGACCCTTTCATAGGCAGGGTTCATCACCTGATATTCCATCCCCATTCTATTGATTTTACCATTTACCCTATAGGATTCGCCTATTATCAACTTGTCCTTATGATAATCCTGGTTAAACCATACCAGATATCCATGACCACTTTCATCCCTGAAGGGTATCTTTAGGATAGATAAGTTCCTCCTGGGCTTAATTATTTGGGGACCCGCCAGGATTTCAACCTCAAGACTGGCTTTCTCCCCTACAGCTGCCTCTCTAAGAGTAGTGTAATTAGACCTATCCTCATATTCCCTAGGGAAATAATAGAATAGGTCCTTTATAGTTTTAATGCCCAGCCTTTTTAAATGACCTGACTTCTTAGGTCCAACCCCCTTAATATACCTAACACTATTAGAAAGGTTATCCATAGAATCCCTCCATACATAATGAATAACCCTACTGTGAGTAGGGTTATTCTAGTGAAAATATATAATAATATAATGGTTGACCACCAAACAATAATTCAATGTCTAAATCACCGTATTTTTCTTCTAAGATTTCTGCCAACTCTTCAGCCTTTTCTTTTTCAATTTCATTGCCATAGAAAATTGTTACTATGGAGATATCGTCATTTATCATGCCTTCTACCAAATCTAAAGATACCTCATTGATATCCTTACCAGCGACTACAATCTCACCATTAGCCAAACCGATAATGTCATCCTTGGCTATCTCCTTATCCTTTATTTCACTATCACGGACTGCAAAGGTAACCTGACCAGTCAAGATATGGCCTATATTCTCCTTCATGTTTTCAATATTATCTTCTAAGGAGGCACCCTCATCAAAGGCCAAGAGGGCTCCAATTCCCTCTGGAATAGATCTAGTAGGTAGGACAACTACATTCCTATCTGTCAACTCTTTGGTCTGCTCAGCAGCTAGGATAATATTTTTATTATTCGGAAGAACAAATACATTCCTTCCCTCTGTACTTTCAATTGCCTTTAAAATATCTTCAGTACTAGGGTTCATCGTTTGTCCGCCATGAACCAGATAATCTACCTGTAACTCCTTAAATACCTCGTCAATACCTTCACCAAGGGACACAGCCACAAAAGAATATTCCTTTGTAGGCTCCTTCTTGGTGTCTGTCTCCATGGCCTTTAGCTCTTCTTTCAAGAGAACTTCTTCGTGTTGGAACCTCATATTGTCAATCTTGATATCCCTTAACTCACCAAGGGCTAGAGCCTTTTCAAGTACCAGGCCAGGATTATTGGTATGGATGTGGACCTTAATAATTCCATCTCCACCAACTACCAAGAGGGAGTCACCATGCTGACTTAAGTCACCCCTAAACTCATCCATAGTGTCTGAGTTACCAGCTATCATAAATTCAGTACAATAGCCAAACTCGATATTGTCAGTGTCTATAGGCTCCCTATGAACATGTTCAGGAACATCTATCAAATCAACAGGTTCGTCATAATCCTCAATACCTGCAAGGGAATTATACATTCCTATAATAATAAACATAAGTCCTTTACCACCAGCATCAACCACGCCAGCCTGTTTTAAAACAGGTAACATGTCTGGTGTTCTTTCCAGGGTCTTATTGCCATGGTCTATAACTTTTTCCAAGAACCTTAGTATGTCCTTCTCCTTTTTGGAAAGAGTTATGGCAATTTCTCCTATCTCTCTAGCAACAGTTAATATAGTTCCTTCAGTTGGTTTCATAACCGCCTTATAAGCTGTTTCAGCAGCCTGTTTAAAGCCTTGGGCCAAGGCCTGGACATCAACTTCAGTTTTCCCTTTTAATCCTGCAGCAAATCCCCTGAACAATTGTGATAAGATAACTCCAGAGTTACCCCTGGCCCCCATCAAGGATCCCTGACTGGCTGCCAAGGCCACCATATAAGCATCATCACCAGATGCTCCTTGGGACTGCTTTACAGCTGATTTAATGGTTAGGTACATGTTAGTACCTGTATCTCCGTCAGGAACGGGGAAAACATTTAAGGAGTTGACCTCCTCCTTGTTTTTTTCTAAAAGAGCTGCCCCTGCCTTTAATGATTTTTTGAGCAGTTCTCCATCAATTATTTCAATTTTCAAGTATAGTACCTCCTTAAACTACTTTCCTACTCGTATTCCTTGAACATGGACATTAATCTTATCTACACCATAACCTGTTAGATTCTCAACATTGAACTTGACCCTTTCAATGATATTCTCTGCAACTACTGATATCTTAACTCCATATTCTAATATCACATGTAAATCAATAATAAGTTTATTGTCCTTAGTAGTAACCTTGATTCCCTTAGTTAAGTGATCCCATTTAAGCAGCTCAAACAATCCATCTGCTGCACTCTTGGAAGCCATACCCACTATGCCATAACTTTCCATAGCTGAAACACCAGCAATAGTAGCTATAACATTTTCATCTATAACAATCGCTCCTAAATCAGTAATAGTTTTAGTTGGCATAGAATCTCCTCCTTGTTCTGAATATACCATTAATCTATTTTACAATATAATCAACAATAATTCAACAATTATCACTCTTAGCCCTATGATTACAAATGTATTTATGAGAATAGGTCACTTTATGGTTGCATTTTTTATATCTTCTATGTTAGAATATAATGTGTTATTATTGCAGACAAGAATCTACTTATAGAGTTTTCTCTTATGCATGTTAAGGAGGTGTTTCATAATGGCAAGAGTTTGCGATGTATGCGGCAAAGGCAAAGTGTTTGGTAATAAGGTTACCTTTTCAAATAAGAAAAATTCTAGAAGCTGGTCACCTAACATTAGAAATGTAAGAGCAGAAATTGATGGAACTGTAAAAAGAATCAAAGTATGTACCAGATGTTTAAGGTCTGGTCTAGTTAAAAGAGCATTATAATTCTATAGAAATAAGGCTACCTGTTATTAGAGGTAGCCTTATTTCATGTACAAGAGAATTCCCATCAGAATTAAACCTAGTCCAACTAAAAAAAGTAGAAATTTTGTACTCATAACATTGATTATGATTAAGACACCAATAATCCCCAGGGTCATCCCCACAATCCTCTTCATCTTATACTTGCTTCCATACAAATATCTTTTCATAACCAACACTCCCCAAGTCCTTATACATTATATTATTCACGGAGAGGATATTAGTTACATATAATAAGAGGGGAAATTAATCCAAAGATTCAAATACTAGGGCTTCTCCTTTGTGGATCCTGACAAGCCCAACTTCATCAACAACCCTATTGCTAACCCCCAGGGTAGAAGCAAATTCTATATGCCTATGATCCAAGGGATATTCAAAGCCAATAAGACTAACTAAGGCACCTTCATCGTTAAGGGGGATAACAGAAACAAACGTCCCAGGTGAACCCTTAATCTCCATGCTACCAATTACATAATTGATGATATTATTGGCATCGATTATTCTAAACTTTTTCCCATCCCTATTGAATTTTCTTAATAGAAATATGTTGGCTAGGACATGATCTAACCTGGTACCCGTGCCCCCTATTAGGGTGATGTCATCAATTCCCATGTCCAATAGGTGTTTTATGGCCAGTTCTGTGTCAGTATAATCTTTAATGCAGGGAAACTTCACCACCTTTAGATTCTTTTCTCTAATGAATTCTAGGCCCAGGTCACTTATAGAATCCAAATCCCCAAGCAAGACGTTGGGGATTTTATCAATTCTAATAATATGGTCTAGACCACCATCAGCACAAACAATATAATCACTTTCATCAACCAAGTCCTCCAAGAGTTTATAGTCCTTGATTGAACCACTAGAAATAATTAATCCCTTCATCCTTGTCTCCTATCTTGCAATTGATTTCTTCAATGGTTTCCATATTAATACCATGACCAAGAGTGATATAATTAATTCTGGTACTAGGTAGCTAGCATTATAGCCTAAGGAATAGATCCAGGGATTCTGTCCACCTGCAAACTCTTTAAAAAAGATGGCACCAGAAACTACATGACTCAGCATTCTTCCTCCAATTCCAAAGCTAATACCTAGGGATAATTTTGCATATCCACTAACATTGTTATCTCCTATATACCCCAATCCAGCCAATCCTAATAGGCCAAAGGCCAGTGGATAATCAAAGATAAACTGCATAGGATGGAAAAAATATGGCTTTAGGATGAAATCTATTATTCCATAACTGGCACCCACTAGAAAACCTGGTCCAAGTCCCCATCGTACCGCAAATATCATCAGGGGTATCATGCTACCAGCCGTTACAGACCCACCATTAGGTAGTTGGTAAAGTTTTATATAACTAAGGAGTACAGCAAGTGCAATCATCATGCCGCCCTCAGTTAAGATTCTTACATTAAATCTTTTCTTCATATCATACCTCCTCACAAGTCTCGAATTTCTAGAAGTGTGTATCTATAAATTATAAATCGGGTTAGATCATAAAAAAATCCACTACCGGTAGGTAATGGATAAAATAACTCTTCCACACTTCCCTCCGCTAGCATTACCTAGTTCAGGTCATAAGGGTCGGGATTAATAATCCACTCTCAGCATAAAGCTCCCCTAGTGTCCAATGATTACATATTTGTTTGTAACTATATATTAACACAAATCAATCTATTAGACAATCAAATTATAAAATTCCTTGGTTCTTTCAACTACATCATCTGCCCCAAATATTGCAGATCCTGCCACTATCAAATCGGCCCCCGCCTTAACAATCTCCTGGACATTATCCAGCTTAATCCCTCCATCAACCTCTAGGATTATCTGAGGATTATGCTTATCAATAAAACTCCTAGTCTCCTTGATTTTTTCAATCATGGTTGGAATAAAGGATTGTCCTCCAAATCCTGGATTAACACTCATTATAAGGATTAAGTCTATATCATCAATAACGTATTTTAGAGATTCAATGGGTGTAGCAGGATTTAAGGATACACCAGCCTTTACTCCATGAGATTTTATCTCTTGGATTGTCCTATGGAGGTGTAAACTAGCCTCCTGGTGGATAGTAATAATATCAGCACCAGCCTTGACAAAATTTTCAATATATCTTTCTGGTTTTTCTATCATCAAGTGAACATCAAAGATTAAATCTGTCTTATCCCTTAATTTGGCTATAACAGGTGCCCCAAAGGATATATTAGGCACATAGTTGCCATCCATAACATCTAGATGGAGGTATTCAGCCCCACCTGCCTCAATCTTTCTTATCTCCCCTTCCAAATTAGCGAAATCCGCTGACAAAAGGGAAGGTGCTATCTTTGCCATCCTAATACCTCCTAATATTTCTAACCTCATCTAACAAGAGTAAATAATTCTCATATCTTTCCTTATCTATGATACCTTCTTGGACCTTTTCCTTTACAGCACATCCAGGCTCCTTATCATGTAAACATGATAAAAACCTACAGCCGCTGCCATATTTACTTATCTCCCTAAAGTAATGCCTTACATGACTTTCATCTTCTATAAAGTCTAGATTTAAGGAAGAAAATCCTGGAGTGTCTAGTATGTAGGAGTCATCATCTAACTCCAACAGTTCTATATGCCTTGTAGTATGTCTCCCCCTTTGGGTTTTGCCACTGACACTACCGGTGGCTAAGTTCAATCTAGGGTCCACCTTATTCAATAGGGAGGATTTCCCAACCCCAGAAGGACCAGCAAAGACTGAAATATTTCCATATAACTCCTTCTTTAAATCTGAGATACCTAGGCCTAATTTACTGCTGGTTAAGAGAACCCTATAGCCAGCCTTTTCATAGGTATCCTTGTGTTTTTGGGCCTTCTCTTCAGCTAAGTCATATTTGTTAATACATATGAGGAGTTCTAGGCCCTCATACTCGCCCATTAGTAAAAATTTGTCCAAGAGCCAGGTATTGATATCCGGGCTCTTCACACTCATGACAATTATGGCTTGGGTAATATTGGCAACAGGAGGCCTTAGCAGTTGCGACTTCCTTTCAGCAACATCCACCACATATCCTGTGCCGTCCTCTTCACTAATTCTTATCTTTACCCTATCACCAACTAGAGGGGTGACATCGTCTTCTCTAAAGACCCCTCTAGCCCTGCTTTCTATAATTCCTTCCTTGGTCTTTACATAGTAAAAACCACCTATAGCTTTAACAATAATACCTTCTAACATATATTCACCATTATCCTATATTATTGTATATAGAAAGTTTTGAAGTACTCATCATCATAGAATACATCGAATGAATCTCCCGGTCTAACAGTTAGCGGAATGATAATAGTGCTACCTGCATCATGTTCCTCGTTATAAACAGTTGTATCATCCGTAAAGATGGTAACAGTTACTGTATCCTTGCCCTCTGGGCTTGGTAGGCTCAGACTTATGTTTCTTTTGATTAGGTCCGGCTCTGGATCTGGTTCTGGTTCAGGCTCTGGTTCCTCTACCTCTTCAGGCCCCAGACTTACATATAAATCTATAGCCGTCTTACTATCTACTTGACTACCTGGTTGGTGAGACTGCCAATATACCAAGCCTGCTGGTACACTTGGATGATGCTTTTCAGTAACTTGACCAACCTCTAGGTCACTTCCTAGGATATCATTTCTAGCCTTTATCTCCTCCGAGCCCTCTAGGTTAGGTACTGTCACCTTCTTGATTTCCTCACCCTGGCTTATAATTAGATTAACCTTGGAACCTGGTTCTAGATGAGTAAAGGCCTCAGGTTCCTGCCCCATAACAAGGTCCTTAGGAGTAACATCTGAATACTCATACTTCTTTTCTCCAACTTCCAAACCTGCCTCCCTCAGCAATTCAACAGCCTCCTCATAGGTTCTGTTGATAAGGCCAGGTACCCTAACAGTGTCCCTACCCTCGCTTATTACCACATCTATGGTAAAGCCTTCATTTACCTTAGTATTCTCTTTTTCGCTTTGACTAATTACAAGTCCAGGCTCAAACTCCTCACTGGTAGCAGTTCCACTTACATTAAATACCAGGCCTAGGTCCTCTATCGTATTTCTAGCTTCACTTTCGGTCATACCAACTACATTAGGAACTATGACCTCATTGACACTTAAAAAGTCCTTAAGCTTAATCCAACCAGCAAATACAATAGAAACCACTAGGAAGGCCAAAAGAACTGCTGACAAGATAGTCTTGGTGTTATTCTTTGACTTCTTATCTTCATCTTCAGCATATTCATCTATAAGCTCATCATCAATGCTTTGAATAAGCCTAGTGGGTTGTTCATCTATATCTACATCATTATTAACTATTAAATCAGGGCTGTCATTATTTTGGATTTTCCTTAAATCATTTAATAGAAAATCTATGCTGCCATACCTATCAGACTGATGTTTTTGAACACATTTCAGAATAATGGCCTCTAGATCTGGTGATACAGTATCATCCACTTGACTAGGTGGTATAATTTCTTCCTGAACATGTTTTAAGGCGACAGTAATAGGAGTTTTCCCTTCATAAGGAAGCTTACCTGTTATCATCTCATACATAACAATACCTAGGGAATAGATATCGGATTTTTCATCAGTATATCCTCCCCTTGCCTGCTCAGGAGAAAAATAATGAACTGAGCCCAAGGCGCTTGAAGTAGTAGTTAGGGTAGAAGATGTAGCTGCCCTAGCGATTCCAAAATCAGTAACCTTGACCATGTTTTCTTGGTTTATGATGATGTTTTGAGGCTTTATGTCCCTGTGAACAATCAAGTTTGCGTGGGCATGTTTCAAGGCCTCAGCTATTTGTATAGAATAATTAACCGTTTCATCAAAAGATAGTTTACCCTTTTCCTTGATCAATTCCTTCAAAGTCTTGCCTTTTATATGCTCCATTACAATATAATGAATTACCTTGTTATCAATCTCCTCCACACCCACATCGTATACATTCATGATATTAGGATGGGAAAGACTAGCTGCTGCTTGAGATTCCCTTTTAAACTTCCGAATAAATTCTTCATCTTCTAAAAATTCGCTTCTAAGTATTTTTATTGCTACAAACCTATTCAACAGGTGACACCTGGCCTTGTAAACCCTGGCCATGCCACCCTCGCCTATAAGCTCTATAATTTCATATCTATTTCCTAATACTCTTCCTATCATCTTGTCACCTCTTTTACTATAATTCAACTATGATTACTGTTATATTATCCTTACCACCGTTGTCATTGGCAAGTTGGACAAGTTTATTGCAAGCTAACTCTACTTCTTCTTCATTGCTTATTATATCAAATATGGTATTATCCCTTACCATATTTGTAAGCCCATCACTGCATATTAAAAAGTAATCTCCAGGCCTATAACCTAGTATTTTAAGTTCAAAATCCAACTCCATGCTTGTCCCCAAGGCCTTGGTTATGATGTTTCTCTTAGGATGTATCAGGGCCTCTTCCTCACTAATACTCCCATTCTTGACCAACTCGTTGACCAGGGAATCATCCTCAGTAACCTGCTTCATCCCACTGGCATCGATATAGTATGCCCTACTATCCCCTACATGACCTATATAGATCCTGTCTTCAAATATGTATGCCATGGTTAAGGTTGTACCCATACCAGCATATTGTGGAATTGACAAGGCTTGATTGTATATTTCCTCATTTGCCTGGTGAATAGACTCAGTAATGCAGGCAATGATATCATCCCTACTAGCGAGATTTTCCTTGTTTTTGATGAAATTCTCCTTGATAATATCAACAGCCATGCTACTTGCTATTCTCCCAGCATTGTGACCACCCATCCCATCAGCAACTATGAAGAGGGGAAAATCCTCTTGGGCTGAGTGGAAGATGGAATCTTGATTGTCTTCTCTACACAAGCCAGTATCAGTTAATCCACAAGCCTTCATATTATCACCCCAGTTTGAAAATGATTATCCTTGAGAAAGATAGTCCCTACGCAACTGACCGCAAGCAGCAGATATATCTTCACCCTTTTCCTGCCTAATGGTTGCTTGTATATTCTTCCCAAGTAGTTGTCTCTGAAACCTCTCAATATTACTTATACTCGGCCTAGCCTTCTTGTATTCCTTAATTGGATTTAAGGGTATCAAATTAATGTGTGAATTTAAACCCCTTAGTATCCTACCTAACTCATCAACGTCTTCCCTTCTATCATTAACACCTTCTATTAAGGTGTACTCAAAAGTTAGCCTCCTACCTGTCCTTGCCTCATAATGCCTACAGGCCTCCATAAGGTCCTTTATCTTATACTTCCTAGCTACTGGCATCATCTTCATCCTAATATCATCAAAGGGTGAATGCAAGGATATGGACAAGGTAATGGGAAGATCTTCCTCCGCTAAATCATAAATCTCTGGCACAAGACCACAGGTTGACAGAGTAATATTCCTATAGCTGAGGTTATGACCCTTGGGGTGGTGGATAATATCCAAGAATTTCATGGTATTATCATAATTATCCAAGGGCTCACCACTACCCATTAATACAATATTAGATATCTTCTTGTCAATATCTTTTTCAATACTATAGACTTGATTCAGCATTTCGCTGGGACTTAAATCCCTTATACGTCCTTCCTTGGTAGATGCACAAAAACTGCAGCCCATCCTGCAGCCCACCTGGGTGGATATGCAGACAGTCAGGCCATGTTTATGCTCCATCAGGACACTTTCTATAATATTATTATCTTCCAACAAAAATAAGTACTTCTTTGTATTATCTATTTTAGAGTCCAATCTCTTTAAAAGTCGAACCCGATTAACCTTAGCACTTTCCTTCAACTCCTGCCTTAGCTTCATAGGCAAGATATGAATATCATCCATGCTTAGCCCCATATTCCTATGGAAATATGAAAAAAGCTGCTCTCCTCTAAAGGGCTTTTCACCTATAGATATCATATAGTCCCTTAATTCGTCAAGACTTAAGCTATTAAGCTCTATCATTTATTTAACCACCTCGATTTGCCCTCTAGACCATTATACATAATAATAATCTAATTATCTATCTTTCTTTAATCATTTTAGCTATAAAAAACCCGTCGGTACCATGAATATGGGGATATAATTCAAGGTAGCCGTCTTTTAGGTTGGCTAGCTTATCCTTGTGGTCTAGACTATTCTCTAGACTAACCAATTTGAAATTAGGATTTTCTTCTAAGAACCTCTTGATTAGATTGATATTCTCGTCCTTCTCTATGGTACACGTGCTATATACTAGGTTACCCCCTAGCCTAATATAATCCTTAACATTGCTTATTATATCATATTGAAGCCTTGATAGGGCAGCAATATCCTCTTCCCTTCTCTGCCATTTGATTTCAGGCTTACGCCTAATAAGACCCAGGCCAGAACAGGGAGCATCTATTAGGAGGTAATCAACCTTCCCAACCAGCTCCTCATCCCTCTCTAAGGCATCATGATTTTCCACCTTTAAAATATCTATACCTAACCTCTTGGAGTTTTCCCTAATTAAGCTAAGCTTATGCTGGTATATATCCCTACTTATGACAAGGCCCTTATTACCCATGATTTGGGCCATATGGGTAGCCTTACCTCCAGGAGCACTACAAACATCCAGAAGGGTAGATCCCTCTCTAGGGTCCATAATTTGGCCCACCAACATACTGGATTCATCCTGGATGGTAAAGAGACCCTCCTTAAACTCTTGAAGACCTGTTATATTTTGGGCCTCCTGGATTATGAGGCAGTCCCTAGCATATTGGCCTTCTTTAAGTGTCATTCCCTTTTCTTCCAGCCTAGCTTTTAAATCTTGTCTGCTTATCTTTAAGCTATTAACCCTAACATTTAATAGGGGTCTCTCATTATTGGCCTTACACAGACTTTCAGTAAAGTCTAGTCCAAATTCACCTATCCATCTTTTGACCATCCATTCTGGATGGGAATATTTAATGGAGATATAACTGACCATATCCTCCTTGTCAATATGGGTAAACCTATCCTTATCCCTGATAATAGCCCTAAGGATTCCATTAACATAGCCTACGCTGCCCCTATGACCATATTTCTTGGCTAATTTTACCGACTCATTGACCGCAGCACTATCTGGTATCCTGTCCATAAAGATGATTTGATATAGCCCCATCCTCACTATATCCAGGATATGAGGATGGAGTTTCTTTAACCTAATCTTGGATGCCTTAGTAATTACATGGTCGAGATAAAGCCTGTTTTCAATTACACCATACACCAGCTCCCTTATCAGGTTCTCATCCCTAGGGTCCAGGCCCTTACCAATTTTATTTAATTCTATATTGGAATATGCATCCTTCTTGTTTATATCCACTAATACCTTCAAGGCAAGTTGCCTTGGATTATTTGACATTCAATCACCTTCTTCTATAAAAAAAGAATCTAGCTACTAAGAGCCATCTGTCATCCATGGGCCTAGGTAAGCTTTAAGCCCAGGATGACAAAATCTACCCTATAATAGTAGCATAGATTCCTAGTTTCTTCTTCTGTTGGCCAAGGCTAAGAGTCTTAGTAGCTCAGCTATGGCTGTTAGGGTTGCTGCAACATAGGTAAAGGCTGCTGCAGACAACATGCTCTTGGCAGGTCTTAAACTCTCCCTTGGAGATATGCCATTCTCCAATTGGGCCATGGCCCTTCTACTGGCATTTAATTCAACAGGTAGGGTCACCAGTTGAAAAACTACAACTCCAATAAATATGGCTATCCCTAACTCCAGTAGGAAGGGACTTACCAGAAATCCTAGCACAATCAAAATCCAAACGAATCTGGAGCTAAAACTAACTATTGGTGCCATATTGTTTCTAAGGATCAGTGGAAAATATCCATCTGCATGTTGTAGGGCATGGCCTGCCTCATGGGCTGCCACACTCATTGATGCTATACTAGATCCATTATAGATGGAGCTAGAAAGTCTTACCACCCTGGCTCTAGGATCATAGTGGTCAGTTAGTTGACCAGCTACTGGCTCAACAGGCACATCATACAGGCCATTCCTGTCCAGAATCATTCGGGCAACCTGGGCTCCCGTTAAACCACTACCACTATTAACCCTAGAATACCTATTATAGGCCCCTGAAACCTTAGCCTGGGCTAATAGTCCTATTAACAAGGCAGGTAAAACAAAGATAAACCAAGTACTATCATAATACATGCCATATCCCATATAAGGCATACACATCACCTCAACTTTATTTTAATATCCTTCCACTTTCAATTGAATTCCCAGCCAGGTATTCCCTGACCTTCATCCTTCTTTTATTGGGGAACTGCAGCTCTTCTATGATGACAACCCCGTCACCAGTTGCTACATATAGTCCCTCATTAGATACCTTTACTATTTCACCAGCCTGACCCTCAATAGCTTCGTCTAGGACCCTTAGGCTATGAATTTTAACCAAGTCATCTCCATAGTTGGTAAAGCTACCAGGCCATGGTTTCAATCCCCTAATCAGATTAAAGATGTCCCTGGAGGATTTGCTCCAATCAATTCTACCTGTCTCCCTGCTGAGCATGGGAGCATAGGAGGACTCATCATCATTCTGAGGGGTATAGCTTGCCTTGCCATCCATAATATCCTTTAGGGTTGATACTAGGATCTCGCCACCTAGCTTGGATAGCTTATCATGAACAGTAATAGCATCATCTTCATATAATATTGGGATGGCCGCCTTACTAATCATGTCTCCAGTGTCTAAACCTTCTTCTATCTTCATTATAGTAATCCCAGTCTCATCTTCACCATTGATTATGGCCCAATTAATAGGAGCAGCCCCCCTGTATTTAGGGAGCAAGGATGCATGAACATTGATGCTGTCAACCTTGGCTATACTTAAGACCTCTTTTTTCAAAATCTGTCCGAAGGCTGCTACAACCAAGAAATCAGCTCCTACTTCCTTAAGCCTTTCAATGGATTCTTCACTATTTATGCTACTTGGTTGGTATACCTCTAGGCCAAGTTCCATGGCCCTCTTCTTTACTGGTGTAGGTTGAAGTTTTTTCCCCCTACCCCTGGGTCTATCCTCTTGGCTTATAACCAGGGCAACATCAAAATTATGTTCTACTAAGGCTTCTAGGCTGGGTACAGCAAATTCTGGTGTTCCTGCAAAAATTATCTTCATCTTATGACTCCTCTTCCTCTTCAAGAGTTTCCTCATCTTCTTCAGCTGTTAAATCCACATATTCTATAACTTTATCGGTATATAAAATCCCATCTAGATGGTCAATCTCATGGCAGATAGCCTTAGCCAATAAACCTTCCCCTTCAAGGATAACCTCTTCTCCATCCTCGTTTATATACTTAATCTTGACCCTCTCAGGCCTTTCCACCTTACCAGCCTTGTTGGGTACTGATAGGCAACCCTCTATATCTATTTTTGTACCTTCTTCGTCAATTATTTCAGGATTTATTATCTTAATTGGGCCCTCTCCAACATCAATAACTACAGCCCTTCTAAGGACCCCTACCTGTGGTGCAGCCAAGCCTACACCTTCTGCATCCCTCATGGTCTCTACCATATCATCTAGCAATACTTGAATTCTGTCGTTAATCTCATCAATAGGTCTGGACTTCTTCCTGAGAATAGGGTCCCCTTCTAACCTTATACGTCTTAATGCCATTTCTTCTCCTCCTATAAAATTGTGTTAGGATTGATGTCAATGCTTATCCTTATGTCATCCATCTTTAGATTACCTTCATTATATATACATACCCGGTTTATCAGTCTCTTTAACTTTTCCTTGTAAGCATCCTCAATCTTTACGATAATCTGATATCTATAATTACCCTTAATTTTCTCCAGGGCTGCAGGATAAGGACCTATAATATAATCTCCATAAGAGTCTCTATATATATTATAGACTTCATCCTTTATTATATTATATATCTCTTTTGAGAGTTTACCAACCCCTTGTTTATCCTCACCGTAAATCAAAATATTAACCAGATCTATAAAGGGTGGATAGAGGAACTCTTTCCTTAGCCTTATCTCATGATCATAGAATCCCAGGTAGTCCTGTTTTTTTGCATGTCTGATGCTGTAATGGTCAGGATTATAGGTCTGAAGGATTACCCTTCCCTTACTATCTCCCCTACCTGCCCTTCCAGCAACCTGGGTAATCAGCTGAAAGGTCCTCTCAGGAGACTTATAGTCCGGCAAGTTCAGGCTAGTATCAGCAGCAATAATTCCTACTAAGACCACATCTTCAAAATCCAGCCCCTTTGAAATCATCTGGGTACCTATAAGGATATCTACCTTTTTATTTTTCATTTCCTCCAGTATCCTATCATGACTTCCCTTTCTACTGGTGGTGTCTCCATCCATCCTAGCCACCCTGGCTTCAGGGAAGCTCTCCCTAACCAACTCCTCCACCTTTTCTGTTCCTATGCCGAAGTATTTTATATACTTACTCTTACATGATGGACATACATGGGGAATCCTCTTGGTTTGGCCGCAGTAGTTACACCTTAGCCTATTTATATTCTTGTAATAGGTCATAGATATTTCACAGGAATCACACTTCACCACATACCCACACTTCCTACAGGATACGAAGGTTGAAAATCCCCTCCTGTTTAGAAAAAGGATAATTTGTTTTTTATCGTCCAGGGCCCTTCTAATTTCCTCCTCCAGCTCCAGGCTAAAGATAGACCTGTTACCCATCATAAGCTCATCCCGCATGTCCACTAGTCTTATTTCAGGCATGATTTGGTGATTAACCCTATCTTTAAGCTCTAGAAGGACCATATTACCTTCCTGAGCCTTCCTATAGGAATCCAGTGAGGGAGTAGCTGAGCCTAAAACCAGGTAGCCACCTTCCCTATCAACCCTTTTTTCTGCAACTTCCACGGTATTATACTTGGGGTTTTGGGAGGACTTGTAGGTGGATTCGTGTTCTTCATCTATGATTATCAAACCTAGGTTCTTCAAGGGGGCAAATACAGCAGACCTAGCCCCAATCACTATCTTTACCCTACCTTCCCTTATCCTCCTCCACTGGTCAAACCTCTCTCCCTGGGATAGCCTACTATGGAGGATGGCTATGTTATCACCAAACCTTCCAACAAACCTATCTATGGTTTGGGGTGTTAGGGCTATTTCAGGCACCAGGATTATGGAACCCATATCCTTCTTCAGCATCTCTTCCACCAGTTGTAAATAAATCTCAGTCTTCCCACTGCCTGTTACCCCATGGATTAGGAACTTGTTTTCCCTGCTTAAGCCATTAATTGAGGATAGGATTCTATTGAAGACCTTAGCCTGTTTATCATTTAGCCTATGCTTATCATATTTAGGTATGGTCCGTTTTATTGGTTCCCTATAGATTTCCATTTCATAGATACTTGCTAGACCCTTTTCCTCCAAGGCCCTTGCGGTGCTTAAGCTGGTGTTCAGCTCCTTGAGAAGGCTAGAAACACTCATGTCTCCATGCTTATAAAGATACATAGCTATCTCCAGCTGCTTCTTGGCCCTCTTGCCTACAAGTTTATGTATATCATCCTGAGTTAGCTTATCCGATAGCAACCTAATCCATTTTTCCTTTTTTTTCTTGACAGAAGTGGTGATATCTATAGTGGTTTCTATAACTCTTAACCCTTCCAATTCATTCAAATATTTATTTATATAGGAGACTTGTAAGTCCTTTTTCAAATCAGAGAGAAGGACCATACCCTTATCCTTTAAATAGTCGATGATTTGTTTCTCTTCCTTCACTTTTGGGCTATAATCTGTAGATAATAACTCCACAAAAGTATTTATCTGCTTATAGTCGCCAGGTGGAAGTATGGGTTGTAGAGCTTCAAAAAAGGTGCAGAGGTACTCATCCTTCATCCAATAGCCCAAGTCCAGCATTTCCTTGGATATAATGGGCTTGTCATCCAAGAAGTCTATTATGGACTTTAGCTGGTATTCTGAATCAAACTCATCTTCTATAGATACAAGAAGGCCCTTGGTTACCCTATTACCCATGCCAAAGGGAACGACAACCCTCATCCCCTCCCTAGCTATATCTATGAAGTCTTCATCTATTATATAGGTAAATAGCCTGTCCAATTGGGCTGCATAACTGTCTATTAAAACCTGTCCATACCTTATAGCCACTACTTACACCTCTTTTCTAACATCTAGAAACCATTCTTTAAGACCTCATTGCTTAAGAATATGTCGTCTTACATAAGTCGTAGAAGAATTTTAGTAGAGAATAGAATTTAAATCCTTATTCACTCAAACTTTTGAATTCATCAGATTTAAATTCTTTCTACTTTTCTGCATCTTGTTATGATGCTTATGCAACATTTGTACAAATAAGATAAAAGAGAAACGCTCATTTCGCTTCAAGATTTGATACCTTATACAGCTCATTCGCTTATTTTTCTTTTATCTATTTAGCCTATACATTCAGCCAATTAAAGGTCAGAATTGATTAGTGCTAAAAGTTTAGGATCAAGATCCTTCGTAGGTAAGGCTAATCCTGTCCGTCTCAGGATGACAATTATGTCAACTAACAGGACTATAGTTAAGAATAAATTTTCAAAATAAGACTCGACTTTGGAGAATTTGAGTAGAAGTATCCACTAAGTAAAAATTTTGGTAGAGCTCCACTGTTTGAGCGTAGCGAGTTTGGAGCTCTAATTTTTTACGTGTGGTTATACTTCTTCAAATTCGTAACGGAGAGTCGGTTTTAAAATTTATTCTAGTATGCCAAACAAATGAAATTTTAGACACATTATTCTACAAATGCCTCATACCCATATCTTAAAAAAAGCTAGTATCACTAGCTTTTTTATTTGATGATAGAAGTAATCCTGTCTATAATTACCTTTGCTACATTAGCCTTGGTCATAATTGGATAGGGCTCCACATCTCCATTCTTATCTACGATGGTTATGATATTGGTATCGGATTTGAATCCTGCCCCCTCCATGGTGATATCATTGGCCACTATAAAGTCAAAATTCTTCTCTAGAACCTTAGCCTTAGCATACTCAACCAGATTCTCACTTTCCGCAGCAAATCCTACGATTATTTGGTTGGTCTTCTTGCTACCATAATGCTTTGCAATGTCAGGATTCCTGACCAGACTTAAATTCAATATATCTTCTTTTTCTTCCCTTTTCTTGATCTTTTGTGCGCTTACATTTTCCGGCCTATAATCAGCTGGAGCTGCAGACTTTATCAAAATGTCACAGGATTCAAAATAGTCTCCTACAGCAACAAACATCTCCCTAGTGGTGTTGACCTTAACCACTTCAACTCCCTTAGGCGGCTCTAATGATGTCGGCCCTGAAATCAGTACCACGTCTGCCCCCCTACTCTTAGCCTCCTTAGCTAATAGATAGCCCATCTTTCCGCTGGAATGGTTGGTAACATATCTTACTGGATCTATGGGTTCAATGGTGGGTCCAGCAGTAATAACAAACTTTTTTCCAACTAGGTCCTTCTCTATAAAGGCATCTATAACATAGTCAACTATATCCGCTGGCTCAGCCATCTTTCCAGCTCCATAGTCTCCACAGGCCAGTAAACCAACTGCTGGGTCTATAAACTCATAGCCTAAACCCTTCAGCTTATCCATATTTTCTTGGAAGATGGGGTTGTTATACATTTCCGTATTCATAGCAGGAGCAAAGACTATCTTAGCATGCGAGGCCATAATTACTGTATTTAACAGATTATCAGCAATACCATTAGCAATCTTTCCTATGGTATTAGCAGTTGCTGGTGCAACTAAGATCATATCTGCCTTCTTTGCCAAGGAGATATGCTCCACATCAAACCTATCTATCTCATTAAACATACTAGTATGCACTGGTCTGTTAGACATGGTTTGGAAGGTTAATGGGGTTACAAACTCCATGGCGGCCTCAGTCATAATAACCTCTACTTCGGCATTTTGCTTCCTCAACCTACTGACTAGGTCAGCAGCCTTATAGACTGCAATACCACCAGTCACTCCTAGTATAATAGTTTTACCTTTTAACATTTTATCACCAACCTATTTAATACTGTTTGTTGGGGGATTCTCATACTTAACCTTGCCTGCCACAATTTCCTCTATGGCAATAGTTACCGGCTTATGGGATTCTGTTTCAATCAAGGGCTTACTACCATCTACTATCTGACGGGCCCTTTTGGCAGTTAACATCACTAAAGTATATCTGCTATCTCCTTCTTTTAAGACATGATCAAATGATGGATTTAACATTATCTTTCCTCCTTCTTCATAACCTTTTTCTTTATATCACTATGACGTTTAACTCTTAGTTTTTCAGCTTCTATGATATGCTCAATATCCCTCACAGCGTTTTCTACCTCGTCATTTATTACGAAGTAATCATACTCTCCTACGAAATCCAATTCTTCAAAGGCATTTCTGAACCTTCTTTCAATATCCTCCTCAGATTCAGTTCCCCTTTTAATGATTCGATTCTTTAGCTCATCCATGGTAGGCGGCAGGAGAAATATGAAGACAGTATTCTTGTAGTTTTTCTTTACTTGTAAGGCGCCTTGTACATCTATTTCAAGGAGGACTATCTCCCCCTTTTCAATCTCATTCAAAACAAAGTCCCTTGGAGTACCATAATAATTTGAATGTACTAGGGCATGCTCTAAAAATTGATTCTCTTCTATCTTCTTCTTAAATTCTTCTTCCGTAAGGAAGAAGTAATTTACCCCATGCTTTTCATTTGGTCTGGGTTTTCTAGTAGTAGCAGATATAGAAAAAACTATATCCTTGTGTCTCTTCAATAACTCGGCACAAACAGTACCCTTACCAGATCCAGAAGGCCCAGATATAACCAATAAAAATCCCTTAGACAAGTCCTTCACCAACCTTATTTAATGTTTTCTTCCTTTGAATTTATGCGATTACCAATAGTCTCGGGTTGTACGGCAGTTAATACTATATGATCACTGTCTGTAATGATTACAGCCCTGGTCTTTCTGCCATATGTTGCATCGATTAACAATCCCTTTTCCCTGCTTTCTTGTATTAGCCTCTTGATAGGGGCTGACTCTGGGCTAACTATGGCAATAATCCTATTAGCAGAAATCAAGTTTCCGAAACCAATATTCATCAGCCTTATGCCCATATGATCCCTCCTATTCGATATTCTGAACCTGTTCCCTTATCTTCTCTAACTCTGCTTTAAACTCTACCACATGCTTTGAAATTATAATATCGCTAGCCTTACTCCCTATAGTATTGATTTCCCTATTAAATTCTTGGATAAGAAAATCCAATTTCCTACCTACTGCATCATCTTCCTCCAAGATACTTTTAAACTGTTTGATGTGGCTTTTTATCCTGACAATCTCCTCATCAATACTGGTCTTATCTGCAAAAATAGCTATTTCTGTATTCAAACGATCTTCATCTATGGTCATGCTATTATCCAGTAATTCATTTATTCTCTCCCTTAATTTATTCCTGGTCTCTATAACCAGGTCGGGAGCCCTCTCCTCTATTATGTCTAAATGATTCCTGATCTTATCCAGTTTATTCAACATATCATTTTTAAGCTCTTGCCCTTCTTTTTCTCTCATTTCTGTGATTCCATCAAGGGCCATGTTAAGAGCCTTAAACAAACAATCAGCGATTAACTCTTCATCCACACTCTTTTTTTCAGTTTTAACAACCTCATTCAGCAATAGGATATTATTTAGCCTAACACCGTCTTCTAAATCCAACTCATGTCTGATTTCTTCTAAGGCATCCTTGTAGGCTTTTGCAAGGGCTACATCAACCTTAACATCTACAGCTGATTCACTTATATATTCTAGATTTATGTAGACATCAACCTTCCCCCTGGTAATCCTATCCTTGACTACTCTCTTAATTGAATCTTCTAAATAAGATATGTGACGGGGTAGTTTCACCGAAACGTCATTATATCTATGGTTAACTGATTTTATCTCCACTTCAAACCTATAAAGTTCATTTTCATACTCACCCTTACCATATCCAGTCATACTCTTTAACAAACCATCCACCCCTCTCCTTATCTTCATTCAGTATGTAATTATATAATGGTGTACTACTTAAATCCAGAATTTGTTACAAATACTTAATATTTATTATATCATAGATTTTTACTAAATTTAATCCTCTATCAAAATTACTCCATCTAATACAAAATTCTTCTAAAAATAACGGGACATTACAGGGTACAATGGCCTTCTTTGCAAATGAAGGCTAATAATCCATTAAGCTGCTTTCAGGTACCATGAAGATAAATAAGTTGATATAAGGATCACTAAATACTTAAGTAAATTGCCTTATGGGCTTCTTAAATTCTTTATAATTTACAGGATAAATGATATACTCTTAGTATTCGAGATATACTGGAGGGAAGGCGTATGGCATTTGACGGAATAGTTACAAGGGCAGTTGTAGAGGAGCTAAAATCCCAACTACTAGGTGGTAGAATTAACAAAATTCATCAGCATGAAAGGGATGAATTACTTATTCAGATCTATAATAAGGGTATCAACCATAGGTTGATGATTTCTGCAAATAGCAGTAATTCTAGAATCTACCTAACAGATCAGGCTAAGAGAAACCCAGAAACACCTCCTAGCTTCTGCATGCTTCTGAGAAAGCATCTAACAAATGGAACTGTCCTTAATATTGAACAATATGATATGGATAGAATTATCTTCATAGATATATCAGCCCTGGATGAGCTAGGATTACCTATAGAGAATAGGCTGGTAATAGAAATTATGGGCAAGCATAGTAATATCATCCTAGTCAACAAGGAAAGTGGTAAAATCATAGATGCCATTAAAAGGGTAAGTGAAAGTATAAGTAGAGTGAGGCAGATCCTTCCTGGCATGACCTATGAATACCCCCCTGCCCAAGGTAAGAAAAATCCATTAAATACAAGTCGGGAGGAGTTCTTAAACCTACTAGAAGGGGACAAAAAAGGAATCCTACTCTACAAGTTCTTCTATTTCAATTATACAGGCCTTAGCCCACTATTGAGTAGAGAGTTATGTTTTAGGACTGGACTGGATATAGATAGGCCCCTAGGAAGTTTAAATGATAAGGAAAAAAATGAGCTCTATTCCTCCTTTGAAACTCTAATGACAGATGTAAAAGAGAATCGCTATAAGCCCTTATGCATTTACAATCCCCAGAATGAAGTATTAGCCTTTTACTGCTTAGATTTGGTACAATTTGGAAACCATAATAAGGAGTACCTCCCTTCCATTTCCCAGGTCTTAGACAAGGCCTTTAGAAAGAGGGACTTGGACGATAGGTTGAACCAAAAATCCCAGTCAATGAGAAAGATCATCCAGGCTAGGTTAGATAGGAGCATGAATAAACTAGCTAGGCAGAAGGAGGAACTTCTTCAAAGCCAGGATAGGGAGAAGTATAAGGTATATGCAGATTTAATTTCAGCCAACATTCACCTGATTCCCAAGGGGGCGGATAGGGTTGAGCTGGAGAATTTTTATGACGAAAACCTAGAGAAAATTGAGGTTCCTTTAGATCATAAGATATCAGCGGTAGCAAATGCCCAGAGGTATTACAAGAGGTATTCCAAATTAAAAACAGCAGAAAATTTATTGAAGGAACAGATTCCTGAAACCCAGAAGGAGATCCTATATTTAGAAAATGTTCTAGTTAGCATAGACAATGCCAGCCAGTTAGAAGAGCTGGATGAAATAAGAGAAGAACTTGTCAAAGAAGGTTATTTGAAGGAGAAATCTCGAGGTAAGAAATCTAATAAGGGTAAGGTAGATAGGTTGTCCCAGCCCCATAATTTTATATCTAGTGATGGTTTCAAGATATATGTGGGTAAGAACAACAGGCAAAATGAAAGGCTTACCTTGAAAACAGCCCATAAGGACGACATCTGGCTTCATGCCCAAAATATTCCAGGCAGCCATGTAATCATAGTAAGAAATAATCAAGAAATCCCAGATACTACCCTTGAAGAAGCGGCAATCCTTGCCGCCTACTTTAGTAAGGCTAAGAATAGTTCCAAGGTCCCAGTGGACTATACGGAGAGAAGAAATGTCAAAAAACAAGCAAATTCTAAACCAGGAATGGTTATCTACAACAATTTCAAAACCATAACAGTAAGTCCTGATAAGGAGATTATAAGCAAACTAAAATCCTAGCCTAGGCTAGGGTTTTTCTAACATTAAATTAGGGTTGGCATATGATAATAATAGCCTTGTGTATAATCAATTCCTAAATCCTTGCAGATATTGAGAACTTCTTCATTCTCTACTCCCTCAGCTATCATTTCTATCTTATTAGCCTTGGAGAATTCTACAATACTTTTTACTAGAGATCTTGTCACGATATTATGCTCTAATTTTTTAATAATGGAGCCGTCAATCTTAATCACATCGATGGGCAGGTCAGTTAAATATTGGTAGGACGAATAGCCTGTACCAAAATCATCAATTGCTATTTTTACACCCTGGCTCCTTATTTTATAGAGATATCCTAGGACTTCCTGTTTATTAACAAAGATATCCTCCGTAATCTCAATCAGTAATCTTCTCGGGTTAACTCTACTTTCTTCTATCTTTTCCAGTAGATAACTTATGACCTCATCCTTGAAATCCTTTGGAGAAAAATTAATAGATACAATTAAATCATTATTTCTTTCCTTCTTTAATTTTTCTATGGCTATATCAATCATGTGTTTTGAAAGTTCATTTATCAGCTCTGTTTTCTCTATAACCGAAATAAACTCTGAAGGGTTATAGATTTCCTTACCCTTGGAAATCCACCGAGTCAATAACTCGCTACCATGAATCTCACCAGTTTTTATATTGTAAATATTCTGATAGGCAGCCTTGATTTGTCCCTTGGAAAGGGCAATTTTGAATTCACTTGCCATGGTAATCAGGTTTTTGAAATGTGTGTCAAGCTCAGTATTAAAAACCTCTGACTTATTACCTTGCTCAACCGCATATCTTAAGGCTACTATGGATTGCCTGACACCCTCTAATAGCCCTACTCCACCCTCAATAGTAGTCATCCCCATGGTAACTTCTATGTAAATTGGAATGTCATCTATTCTAATAGTTGATCTATTAATAGACGATATCGACTCAATAATTTCTTCCTTATTGTACATATTATTCTCGTGGTCTAATACGATAATAAACTCCATTCCATCATATCTAAATAATTCCACATTCTTATACTTGTTTAAGATGTTCTTTAAAAGGACAGAAAAATTAACAACTACTTCCTTGGCAAAATCATAGCCAAAAAACCCAAGGATTTCTTCATACTCCCCAACCGACAAGGCTATTATGGTCTTTTCAGTATTAGTTATTTCATCCTTTCTTCTAATTGCCTCGATGTTTTTTAATTCTGTTACTGAATCGTGAGTTAAAAGGTTGGTAATATAGGTCCTGCTACGTCTATTGAAATCAGCAAAGCTTCCGATAATTATGGAAATTATAATATAGATTGCTAGACGAATTGCCCAGTTAAGGGTAGATTGTTCCAGGATTAAGCCATTATTTGTGGGCATGAAGGGCCCTAAAAGTAAGCCACTGAAGGCTGCATGTATTGCTCCATGAATTCTCCCGTTAATAGATGAAGTTGTAGCTATAGGTATATACATTAAATTAGCAAAAGCAGAAGGTGTCCCCCCAGTTAGAAAGACAAATATAGCCACAAGTAAAGATATGAAGTAGGATAAAATTATGGATATCTTATTGGTTTTATTTGTGCCTTGTATATTATTTAGCATTGCCAACAACCTTTGAGAATTATTGTAAAAATACCTACAAAGATTATATACCTTAACAGGTGATTTTGGAACATAATTTTAGCTTTTTCAAGACTTTTTTCAATAAATAACCATTATCAGCCATAAAATAGCAAATTTTGTAGAAATAGCTCTAAATCCTCTCTCTTATTAGGACCTCATCATGGCCATCTGTTTCAAGGAAGTTTACATCTATAATCTCAGCCTGGGAAGTGGGTACGTTCTTTCCTACATAATCTGGCCTAATGGGTAACTCCCGATGGCCCCTATCTACCAGAACAGCCAACTGGACTCTTGCTGGCCTACCATGCTTAATCAAAGCTTCCAAAGCTGCCCTTACAGTCCTGCCTGTATAGATAACATCATCAACAAGTACAACCTTCTTGCCAGTTATATCATAATTAAATTCCTTATTGACAAGGGGGAGGTCGCCTAACTCCGTCAAGTCATCCCTATAAAGGGTAATATCTAGCTCATAGACTGGGATTTCTTCACCTTCAATTTCATTAATCTTCTTAGCCAGCCTCTCAGCATATGGAACCCCCCTGGTTTTAATACCTACTAAAACCAGGCCCTTGACTCCCTTGTTTTTTTCAACTATTTCATTTGCAATCCTTGTAATAGACCTAGACATGGCCTTTTCATCTAATATCCTAGCCTTTATTTTCATATCATCACCTACTTCTTATATTATTTATGAACTCCTCAAACTCCTCAGGTAGTTCGGTTTCAAACTCAACAAATTCTCTTGTTCTAGGATGAATAAAACCTAACTTCCTGGCATGCAGGAAATGGCCTTCATATTTTTCGTCATCCTTCCGATTACCATAAATGATGTCTCCAACGATGGGATGATTAATATAGGAGAAATGGACCCGGATCTGGTGGGTACGTCCTGTCTTAAGATTGGCTTGGACCAAGCTATAGCCCTTAAACAATTTAAGCACTTTAAAGTTGGTTATGGCCTCTTTACCATTCTTTTGGTTGACTGCCATCCTCTTCCTATCCTTGGGATCCCTACCTATAGGAGCATTGATAGTCCCTCTATCCCTGCTGAACTCCCCATGGGTAAGGGCTAGATACTCCCTTACTATCTCCCTTTTAACCAGTTGTTCAGATAGAAACCTATGAGTGTTATCATTCTTGGCAACAATTAAAAGACCAGATGTGTCCTTATCCAACCTATGGACAATCCCTGGTCTTATTATCCCGTTGATGGAAGAAAGATTATCAACATGATATAGGAGGGCATTTACCAGGGTGCCAGTATAATTCCAAGGGGCAGGGTGAACCACCATACCCTTAGGCTTATTCACTATCAGGATATCATCATCCTCATAGAAGATGTCAATTGGGATGTTTTCAGGCTTGATATCCAAGACCTTAGGTTTAGGTATCTGAACCTGGATAAGGTCTCCCTCCTTAATTATATATCTGGGCTTTACAACTGACCCGTTAACTACTACCAGGCCATCACTAATTAACTTCTTAATATAGGTTCGCGATAAGTTATCCAGCTCATCGGCTAAAAAGGCATCTATTCTTTCATCCTCATTATCTCCTACGAGAATCTCAATAAAGTCCATTCTCATCCCCTATTTCCAACTTATCAAATAATACCAAGTATATTATATAAATCGTGCTTAAGACCACGCATATGTCCGCAATATTAAACACTGGAAAATCATACCTATTAATCAATCTTACACTTATAAAGTCAACTACATACCCCAACCTCATTCTATCTATCAAGTTACCCACTGCCCCACCTATTAACATGGCAAAGGCAACCCTGGTCAAAGGGCTAATATGATTGTAATATTTTATCAAATAAAAACTCATAACCAAGACTACAGCTATTGTAATAAGGAGAAATAAAATCCTTTTCCCTTGCAGGATCCCGAAGGCAGCCCCCCTGTTTTCAACGTAGCACAATTGAAAGAAATCCTCAATTATTACAATGGGTTTTTGACCCTTTAAATGCTTTATAACCGCAAGCTTACTCAGCTGGTCTAGAATAATAATAATTGCTGTTAAAATAAAAACCAAAACACTTCCTCCTTGAGATAAGTCAAATATAAAATATATATAGAGGCTATCATGCCTCTATATCACTTGAATCCTCTACTTGATTTGATTCCTCTATATTCTCGATTTCTTCTATATCTTTTGTTTTCTCTTTTTCTGAAACTTCCTCTGCATCTTTAGTCTCTTTTGCACAGCCAGCTTCTATTTGGGAATAAAACTCATCTAATGATAGCAGCTGGGCCTCCATGAAGGCCTGGAACCTAGTTTTGAAGGTAAATATCTCCTTCTTTAGATTTTCATATTCAGTTTTTATGTTCCTAACCTCATCCTTAGCATCATTGATTATCTCTATACCTCTAAGCTCTGCATCATCGATGATATTTTCAGCCTTTTGCCTGGCAGCACTTGTTACTTCATCTGCAGTTTTTTGAGCAACAACAAGGGTTTTGTTAAGAGTCTCCTCCATAGTATTATACTTACGGATTTGGTCAGCCATATAGTTTAGCTTATCCTTTAACTCTATGTTCTCCTTATATAAGGCCTCATAATCTACCAATATTTCATCAAGAAAGCTTTCTACTGATTTTGGATGATATCCTCCTAGTGATCTTTTAAACTCTTTTTTTTGAATCTCTAAAGGTGTTATCATGTTATCACTCCATTAAATTAATATTCTGATGCTGGACATATACCTACCCTTCCTACTCAAACCATCTATACTGTGAAGAATAAATCTACCGTAACCCCTAACTGAGACTATGTCATTAACTTCTATCTCCCTAGATGGTTTATCGATAGGCTCCCAATTTACCTTAACACTACCCCTTTTAATGATAGCCATACTTTCCTTCCTAGAAATATTATAGACAGAGCTAATAACCAAATCGACCCTCAAGGAAGTTAATGAACGTTGAATCTCCTTATATTCCAAGGCCGGAACTACAATATCATCAAAAGTAACGCCTTCAGTTGTAACATTTTTATTGGCGATCTTCTCTAAATTATAAAGGACAAAGTCTCCTATCTCATCCTTTACAATTAAGAATCCATAATCATTATGAACTAAAATATCTCCAACCTTTTCCCTTGTTATACCCAGGCCCAATAGGGCACCAAGATAATCCTTATGGGAAAGGTCTGATAAGTCCCCTTCCACCTTAATACATGAGAGATAATCAGTTAAGTCCCCTATAACTAAATAGCTGGGATAGATTACAATAATCTTTCTCTCACAATCATCATAGCCACCAAACTCTATATAGGCTAAATCATCAAACCTATTCAAGATTGACTTGGCTAAACGAACCTCGTAGGGGTCTAAAAAATCAGTAGTCTCTACCAGATGTTGACTTAATACCATTTCAACCTTGTCTAATACCCTTCTCATCTTAATAAGTTTCTCACCATCACTTATATGAGAAGTATAATATTCCCTATCAATCCACATGGCTACAGTATTCTAGCAACCAGACCCATAATAAGATTTAACAATAAGATGGCAAGAAGGGGTGAGAAATCAAACATACCGGTATTTATTCCTGTCATTCTAATTAAGGCTCTGGCAGGAGCTAGAATTGGCTCTGTAAGCTCATACACAAGCCTGACTAAGGAATTACTTCTATTAAAATTAATATATGACATAACTATCCTGACAAGTATCAAGATTTGAATAAATTCAACTAAGATACCTAAAGATCTATAAAATAAGCTACTCATAAGACACTCTTGCTCCTAAAATATTTATTACCATGGAAAAAGACCATTCTTTTCTAATTCTTCCTTTAGGCCATCGATCTCCACATTGTCAGGTGCCAGGATAAAGATGTCCTTATTAATTTTTTGAATCTTACATTCCAAGGCGTATAAGGACCCATTGACAAAATCAAAGATCTGTCTCTTAAGATTTTGATCCAATTGTTCAAAATTAAGGACTACAACCTTTCTAGATTTCAAGTCATCTGCTATTAAAGGGGCTTCCTCATAGCTTAATGGCTCGTGAACAACAATCTTCATACTAGTATTAGTATGTATATTTACAACATTATTATTTAATTTTCTAGTTTTGGTTGCAATAGGGACCTCTAACTCTTCCTCATAGTAGAATTCATCTTCCTCTTCTTCGTCATCATAATCATCAATACCTATAAAATACTTGAACTTGTCCATAAAATTGCCCATAATTACCCTCCTTTAATTTCTTTCACCGAATATACCGCTGCCAACACGAATCATATTGGAACCTTCTTCTAGTGCTATTTTATAATCATTTGTCATACCCATAGATAGGTAATCCATGGATAAGTTTTCATAGTCCTGGCTAAGAATCTTCTCCTTTAACTCATACATGGTCCTAAAAACCTTCCTAAGTAAGACCTCATCATCTGTATAGGGGGCCATGGTCATAAGACCCCTAATTCTAATGTTGTCATAGGCCAATACCTGCTCAATAAAGGGTAGGACCTGGGAAACCTCAAGTCCAAATTTGGTATCCTCCTCAGCAACATTGACCTGGACCAAGGTGTTGATGATTAAATCATTCTGCTTGGCCCTCTTGTCTAGTTCCTTGGCCAGAGATATCCTATCCAAGGAGTGGATTAGTTTTACCTTGTCTATGATATACTTAACCTTATTGGTTTGAAGATGTCCAATTAAGTGATAGTTAACCCTATCACCAATTAAATCAATCTTCTTGGTCAACTCCTGGACTCTGTTTTCACCAATATCAGTGATACCAAAATCAATAGCCTCATTTATGGTATCCACATCTACTGTCTTGGTAACAGCGACCAAGGTGACATCTTCATCTTCCCTACCAGTTCTTATTAAGATTTCATTAATTTCTTCTCGTATCCTCTTAATATTCTGCTTTAAAATAATAACAACCTCCCTACTATCTCAATATTTCACCCTCTGTATAGGATGAAGGATTTAAAAGTATTTCATCATATAAGGAAATAGTGTTAGCAAGTAAATCATCCTTTATCTTAATCTGGCCCTTATCGTCACCCTTGGATACGTAAGTAATATCACCTTTCTGACCAAGGATTATTACAGGCTTGAATTTTACAATACCATTGAATTCTTTAATATATACCCCTTTTTGTCCTTCATTATCAAAAATTGATTTAGCTGGAATTGAATAGGCATCCTGCCTGCTTAAAACAATCTCTACATTGG
>JAAYTL010000124.1 GCA_012518035.1 Tissierellia bacterium
TAGACCCAATTGCTTGTCCAATCGTTTTCATATATTTGCTTTTATCCGATTCTCTTTTATCTTGTCCACGAATCTTTCACCCTGATAGGTGATCCTAGTGCCTTTTGGTCCTCGATTCTTAACAACTAGGTTGAGCTCCGCCAATATATCAAGTCTTTTCCTAATCATCTGCTCAGTAAGATGAGTTTTATTTAGTAGATCGGCAAGTCTCTTTCTACTGATATGAATATTGCCTTCTTCTTTTTCCCTTTTTAAGGCGCTTAGAATTGTGTAAGCATCCTTTAAAGGTATCTTCGATTCAATCTTTTCTATATTATAACCTATTTCAGAATATTTTGCATCTTTTTTTATGGAAATATTATCAATATAGCTAGGTAACTTCTTAATATCAATTATGTTGTCCTCTGCAATATTATACATATATTCTAAAACATTTTCTAGTTCCCTTATGTTTCCAGGCCAATCATAATCCATTAAAGCCCTTTCTAATTCAGAACTTAACTTCATATCCCTGCCATTAGGAAATCTGTTCATTATTCTTTCAATTAAATATGGTATATCTTCTTTACGTTCCCTAAGGGGTGGAATCTCAATGGGTAATACCTTTAATCTGTAATATAAGTCCTCTCTAAATTCTCCTCTTTCTACTAACTCATCCAGGTTTTTATTTGTTGCAGCTATAATCCTTATGTCTATAGGTATTATCTTAGTAGCTCCTATCCTTAGAACTTCCTTCTCTTGTAGTACTCTTAAGAGTCGGGCCTGGATTTTTAAAGATGCATCTCCAATTTCATCTAGGAAAATAGTGCCCTTATGGGCTTGTTCAAATAGTCCCGTATGTCCACCTTTCTTAGCCCCGGTAAAGGAGCCTTCTTCATATCCAAACAGCTCACTTTCCAAGAGATTCTCAGGTAGGGCTGCAAAGTTTACAGCTACAAAAGGCCCATTGGACTTCTTAGATTCGTTATGTATAGCTTGGGCAAATAATTCTTTTCCTGTTCCACTTTCTCCTGTCAATAATAGGGTTGAGTCACTTTTGGCCAACCTCTTTGCAATATTTATTGCTTTCTTCATGACCTCACTATTACCTACAATATCTGAAAACCTGTGCTTTGCTATATGTCCTTTCTTTAAGAGGTTAGACCTTACCATGTTCTCCATTTCAACAATTTCAGAAAGGTCCTTAAAAGTCATAACTATTCCTGAATCAGAATCATCTTGCTTAATTGGCATCATGGTTAATAGGATCTTCTTACCGTTAATCTCATGGATTTTCCTATATTTTTCAAAATTATTGCCACATATTTTCAAAATATCCAAATCAGAAATAATGTTCAAATCGATATTATCATCATGATTGGAATCAAATAGTTTCTTTGCATTTTCATTACTAAAGATTATATTACAATTCCCGTCAATGCCTATTATTCCATCATTGATAACATCAAGGATGGTATTTAACTGTTTCATTATTAAGTTATTCTCTTTTAATGTCCTAACTACCTTCTTACTAGAATAAACAAAATCCTGTATATACTTAGACGATAACTTTTTTGCCCTTTCATCCATTACATCAAATTTTAACATTATCTCTGTGATGGTGGTCAAATCTATCTTACTATAGCCTATGTCAATAACCTTGCTAATATAGTCTGGAACTAAATGGGTTTCACCTGTAGTAATAGCATAATCTGCCCTATGTGAGTATTCTATATCAGGGTAATAGGGATACATTTCTATGTGGTTTATCCCCAGATCTTCAAGTAAGGATACTGAGTTTTCAGCTAAATACTTATTAACATCCACAAATAATACCTTCTCCCCCTTAGGGATTTGGAGTATATTTTCCAGCTCTGAATGGTTCAGTGACCTCCTAGCAACTAACACATCGCTATCCTGGGTTATATATTTCATAGCTTCATCTTTTAAATATTCATGCCCAATTAGAACCAATGTATCACTTACCGGCCCCTTTATGCCTTCCTGAATCGAGTGACCGGTTATTTTAAACTCACTTCCAAGAAAACTTTCCAGTTGGGCGATTACATGTTTCATATGTTTTCTAGAATATGTAATAATTGATATGCTTTTATTAATCATTTTATTCTTGTACACCTTCCTGTCAGTATATGAATGTGGAATAATCTAACATGACAATTATACAAATTATTTATCCTCCATATCAGCCTGTCCCATTTCTAACCATTATACCATATTTTCTGAAAATTCTTAAGGTCCCATTTGAAAATCAAGGCAAGGTTTCTTCAGTTTAATATAACTAGATTATAAAACATATACCACAATTCATAATTAAAAACTTATGATAATACTCCCTTATTATTACATATAGATAGTTATATAATGCCTGGTTTTCCTGTTTAATTAGCATTATATGGGTATATGTATATAAAGAGATATTTTGAACGAAAAATTAATTATAAGGAGGCAGTTTTATGGAAAAATTGTTAGTTCCTATTGATGGATCAAAACATTCAATGGATGCTTTGTTAGAAGCTAAAAAATTGGGTTCGAGATGTAATACAAGCAAAATTACAATCCTAAACGTCTACCCTACTATGAAACAATTAAAGTATGTCCAGTATGAAAGTGATTACAGCAAAATTGAAGAAAGTATGGTGGAGAATAGCAAAAAAATTTTGCAAGAAGCCTTAAAGCTTTTTGAAGGTTATCCAGGCGAAGTAAACACTATAAGTAAAAAAGGAGACCCAGCTGAAGAAATTTTAAAGTTGTCCGAAGAAGGGGATTTTGATTGTATAATTATGGGTAATCAAGGCTTAGGAAAATTCTCAAGAGCTTTATTGGGTAGTGTTTCAAATAAAGTTTCCAACCATGCCAAGATCAATGTCCTAATCACCAAATAAACCAACTTTAATTAAAAGGTACTGTCACTAGATAGTACCTTTTTTAATGAGTTTTTTAAGATTTATTTGTTGATTAAATCAAATATACAACCACTTATGTTCTTAATCAAGCCATATAAAAATAGTATATACATATATACTATTTTTGTGAAAGATGGTGCTATATGAACAAACTTATCTCCAAGATATTATTTATAGGTTGCTCCGGGTTTTTATCTGCCTGGATGGGCTTGATTATTGGAATCATATCCTCACTAATTGTTAAAGGAAAAGGAAGACGGATTAGGGCATTTACATTTGCTTTTATGGGAGGGTTGATGATAGGTATAGTTTGTTTTGATCTAATTCCAGAGGCAATTATCTTAAGTAATGTCTTTATTACTTTAATTGGACTTATACTTGGATTAATCCTATCTGTGATGTTGGATGGAAAACTTGAATTGATAAAGGTTTCTAATAATGACAATAGGTTTCTAAAACCGGGTATCTTCATGGCTATAGCTATTGGAATACACCATACCCCGATGGGTTTGGCATTAGGCTCTTTACTATCAACTAATCCTACAAAAAGTGTCAATCTAATCCTTGCAATTATACTACATGGTATACCTGAAGGCCTTGCTCTAGGAGTCTTCTTTAATGATAGCAAGCTAGGAGCACTCTCCCTTACAATTATATCCATTCTGACCTCTATTCCCATGGGTGTAGGTGCATTATTAGGAGGTATAGTTAGTAATATATCAACCAATCTAATCAGTATGAGTATAGCTTTTGCAGGTGGTATGATCTTATATATTATCTATGGAGAAACCCTGCCTAATGCTCAGGAAATTTGGAAAGGCAGGCTGTCTACCCTGGGAATTATCTTTGGCCTTATTATTGGTATACTAATCGTTTCTATATAATCCTATATTAAACTCCATTTTTCTTAATCTTATCTATTAAATCTCCAATCCTTTCCATTAATAAATACCTGCTGTGCAATAACTCTCTATGAGACAACCAGATTGCTTATCCGCTTTTTGGAGTAATGCTTCTCCCATTGAGATTGACATGAGTTATTAATAAAAGTTCCATATAGGATATCATTATATTATTAATAAGTACTTTATCAAATTCTTGCATATTCCATCACTTTTTATGGTATATAGGAAATGAGATAATCTACTTAAATGGAGGAAAATATGAATAATAAAAAGGCTCATATGATTTTAGATAACCTAAAGAGAGTTATATTAGGTAAGGACAATGTATTAGAAAATGTAATCATAAGCTTATTAGCAAGGGGGCATCTATTGATAGAAGATGTCCCTGGTACTGGCAAGACTACCCTGGTAAAGGCCTTGTCAAAAAGCTTGGACCTCTCCTATAAAAGGGTACAATTCACCCCTGATTTAATGCCTTCTGATATTCTTGGTGTCAACATCTATGATAAGGAAGTGGGTAATTTTATATTTAAGAAGGGACCAATATTTAGTCAAATATTTTTAGCAGATGAGATAAACAGGACTTCTCCTAAGACTCAATCCGCTCTACTTCAAGCCATGGAAGAAGGAGAAGTTTCCACAGAAGAAGGCCACTATATACTTGATAAGCCCTTTATGGTTTTAGCAACCCAAAATCCCCTGGAATATCAAGGTACCTTTTCCTTACCTGAAGCCCAATTGGACAGGTTCCTTATGTGCCTATCTCTTGGTTACCCAGATAAGGCCAATGAAATAGAGATAATAAAGAATCATAAGACTATAAAGAACTTAGACAAAATCCAAGCTGTTGCCCATATAGACGATATTTTAGAAATGCAAGCCCAGGTTGATGATATCAAGGTTCACCAAGATATAGTTGAATACATAGTCAATATATCCAATGCAACAAGAAATTCTCCCAACCTTAAGCTGGGAGCCAGCCCTAGGGCCTCTATAGATCTATTAAATACTGCTAAGGCGAGGGCCTACTTGAAGAGTAGGGACTATGTGATCCCTGATGATGTCAAGGCTGTTACTTTTCCTGTCTTGACCCATAGACTAATACTTTCTTCCGAGGCAAGGATTGAAAGAAAAAATATGGATGATATATTAACGGAACTTTTGGATAGGGTGTTTATCCCTGTGATGTCCAATGATTAATTTTAAGTTTAGGTTTGTCTCCATTTTTATAATACTTTTTGCATTTGTATTATTTGTAGGTGGTTTAGCACCATACTATCTCTTCTATATCTTTTTGTTAACCTTGATAATTCCATTAATCCATAGTCTGATAGTTATCAGAAAAATTCAGGGGACTATTATGATCCCCCAGGCTAGTCTTTATGTTGGTAATAAAGTCGACATTGGTTATAGTGTTGAAAACAAGAGTAAGTTGTCGGCACCCTATATTGAGATAAGGAGTAATATTTCCAATGTATTAACTGGTGATGTTAGGAAGAATACCATTCTCAGCTTAAGTCCTCAATCATCATATACCAGAAAGGATACCATCGTATTAAATCGAAGGGGCTATTATCAATTAGGTGACATAATCATTCTAGTAGGTGATATCTTTGGCTTTTATAATCTAAATAAGACTATAATAAAGGAAGCCTCCCTCCTTGTTTATCCTAAGATAAGA
>JAAYTL010000125.1 GCA_012518035.1 Tissierellia bacterium
AATCAATTATTGCTGAGTAGTTTTCGTCTGGTGACGATAGCAGGAGGGACACACCTGTTCCCATACCGAACACAGAAGTTAAGCCTCCTAACGCCGATGGTACTTGGGTGGAGACGCCCTGGGAGAGTAGGAAGTTGCCAGGCAATTGAGAAAGGACTAATCCATAATTGGATTAGTCCTTTTGTTATGTAGAAAATTACTTAATACATCTGAAATCCGAAGCAAACAGGGATCTCATTTAGCTTTCTAATATATATTTTATGAATCAAATAGATTTCATAATAATTCCTATAAAATAATTTCTATAAAAAGTTCTTGCAATAGAAATACATAGGTGATATAATTGGCAGAGGAAATTAAATAATACTTTAAATCAGTCCCGTGAGGCTGGAAAGGAGAGTTTATAATGACAGATAATGTTATAAGAACTACAGTTGATGAATCTGTAGTCTTAAAAGGTGCAAAGAAGACAGTTTTAGCTTTACAACATCTTATCGCAATGTTTGGTGCTACAGTATTGGTACCAATCCTAACAGGTTTTAATCCTTCAGTTGCTTTATTTACAGCGGGTATGGGAACACTTATCTTCCACGCATGTACTAAGGGAAAAGTTCCTGCATTCCTAGGTTCATCCTTCGCTTTTATTCCAGTAATTTTAACAGTTAAAGAGATGTATAATGGGGATCTGGCATATGCTCAAGGGGGCATTCTTATAGCCGGATTAATTTATGTCATCTTGTCCTTATTTATACGAAAGATTGGAGTAGCTAGAATAAAAAAGTTACTACCCGCCAGCGTTATAGGACCAATGATTATAGTGATAGGTATGAGCCTAATCCCTACAGCATATGGAATGGCAAGTGAAAGTTTCCTACTAGCAGGTGTTACCCTAGGAACAGCACTTTTAATTAACTTTAAGGGTAAGGGGTTCTTAAAGCAACTATCAATACTGATAGCAGTGTTAGTAGGTTATGTGTTGGCCCTAGCCTTAAATCTAGTAAATACAGAGGTTATTACTCAAAGCCAACTAGTAGCAATTCCAGAGTTCACATTACCTAAATTTGATTTAGGGGCAATAGCAATTACAGCTCCAGTAGTCTTAGCAGTATTTATGGAGCATCTAGGGGACATAACAACAAATGGTCAAGTAGTTGGTAAGAACTTCATTGAAGACCCAGGTCTAAACAGGACCTTGTTGGGTGATGGATTAGCGACAATGTTTGCATCCTTGTTAGGAGGACCTGCAAATACAACCTATGGAGAGAATACAGGAGTACTAGCAATCACAAAGAACTATGACCCAGCCAACATAAGACTTGCAGCCATCTTTGCAGTAGCCCTAGGATTTGTAGCTAAAATAGGTGGAGTCTTGGCATCAATTCCCAATGGAGTAATGGGCGGAATCTCACTAATCCTATTCTCAATGATAGCCCTGATTGGTGTAAAGACAATAAAACATGAGAAGGTAGAGTTTAACTTCAAAAACATCCTAGTAATGGCAACCATCCTTATAATAGGGTTAGGTGGTTTTGGAATACAGATAAATGAATCTGTCTCTCTATCAGGATTAAGTTTTGCAGCAATTGTTGGTATAACACTAAACCTTGTACTAGGATATATAGAGAAACAAGTAAAAAAAGAAAGTAATTAAGATAAAGACCATATAGATATAAGAAGAAGATCCTCTATTATGAGGGTTTTCTTTTTATTTGGTATAATATAGGATATAGGCTTAAAGCTAGTCTAAAAATACTATGACGGAGGTAGAAGATGACTAAGAAGGGTTATATAGCAGGCAAGTTATTTAAGCAAGGGGATATTAAGCAAAGACTATATGAGGGTGAACTGGTCAAGAAAGAGCTTCCTGAAATTGACTTTTACAATCCCATTGAGAATGATGAGATAAATGACAAAAGCAATCTGCCCACAGCCAAGGATATATTTTATGGTGATGCTGATAGGGTAGTAGAGAGCAGTGTAATCTTGGTAGAACTTGACGATGAGGATTCGGGAACCATATATGAGATAGGTATTTGTCATGGGATAGAGATAATGAGGGAGAAGTTAATCAAGCTTAAGGAGGAAAACAAGGATATAGCTATAGATGAGCTACTAAAACTTCTAGAAAAGGAAGTACCTAGAAAAAAGGTATATGCACATTTAAGTGATATTAGATTGGCTGAAGCCCATCACTATAGGGGGAGATATATTCCCCATGGTATAAATCAATTTGTTGTGGGGGGTATTGAGGAAATAGGAAGGATTTATCCCAGCGTAGAAGAGGCTGTTAAGAGCATGAAGGAGGACTAGCCTTATTAGAGAAAGTCTAGTTTAGAAAATAGCAAAACTAGACAAGACTATGGATAAGGTATAAAATAGAACAGTAAGAAATGTAGAAGGAGCTAGAAATATGTCTAATAGAGTTATCGTAGTAGGTGGAGGGGCATCAGGCATGATGGCTGCCATAGTGGCGGCTAGAAATGGGGCTGATGTGACCTTATTAGAGAGGAATGATAGGGTAGGTAAAAAGCTATTGACCACAGGAAATGGTAGATGCAATTACACCAATACAACCCTAAATTTTGATAGGCTAATGGAGAATTACCATGGAGAAAACCCTGAGTTCGTCTATAATGCCCTCTATAATTTTGACCTGTACCAAACTATAGACTTCTTTGAGATGCTGGGTATTACCCCATATGTAGAGGATAACAAAGTGTTTCCCTATTCATTACAGGCTTCTAGTGTCCTGGATGTATTGAGATATGAAATAGAGAATCTGGGGATTAAACTAAAAACTGAAGCTTATGTGGTAAATATCACCAAGAAGAAGAACTTCAAGGTAAAACTAAAGGATGATAGGACCATTGAAGCAGATAGAGTAATACTGGCAACTGGTGGAATGGCCATGCCAGCAAGTGGGTCCGATGGAAATGGATACAGGCTTGCTAAATCCTTTGGCCACAACCTTATAGATGTATTTCCGGGCCTTGTACAATTGAAGCTAAAAGGTAATATTTTCAAGTCAATAAAGGGGGTAAAGTTCCCAGGCCTAGCCTCCCTTTATTCCCATAACAAGCTGATTATGGAGGATAAGGGTGATATCCTATTCACAGATTATGGTATATCTGGTCCACCAATCCTACAACTTAGTAGGACTGCCATGGACTATATAAGAAGGAATGAGGATATTAAGCTTAGGGTTTCCATTTTCCCCAAGATGGACAAGGAGGATATGGCAAATTATCTGGCTAGGAGATTTGAATTTATGCCCAATAAATCGACCAAGGATGCCCTAATTGGCTTGATCAATAAGCGGCTAATTATTCCTATACTAAAGGAAATTAGTCTAGATAAGGATAAGATTGTATGTAAGTTGTCTAAGGAAGAAGTGAGTCTATTAGCCGGCATACTTACAGCCTGGGATTTTGAGATAATAGGAAGCCAAGGTTGGGGCCAGGCCCAGGTGACTGCAGGAGGAATAGATACCAGGGAAGTAGATGATAAGACCATGGAGTCTAAACTAGTTAAGGGATTATATATAATTGGAGAATTACTAGATATTGATGGGGACTGTGGTGGTTTCAATCTTCAGTGGGCATGGTCATCAGGCTATCTTGCAGGATATAATGCAGCTGCGGAGGTCAATTAAGTTTTCAGGAGGAATTTATGTCAGGTATAAATAAGCAGTTAAAAATACTAGAGGAAAATAATAAACCAATCAAGGTAGCCATAGTAGGGGCAGGCCTTATGGGTAAGGGTCTGGTTAGTCAAATGAGCCTGGTGAAGGGTATGGAACCAGCCCTAGTGGTAAGCAATAAGATTCAAGATGCTATTAAGGCCTATACCCTAGCAGGCATTCCTAGTGAAGATATAGTAAGAGCCAGGTCCCTAACGGATGTTAACCTAGCTATGGAAAGAGGAAAGAATGTGGTAGCTGATTTAGCTGAATATGCATGTAAGGCCAACTTGGTAGATGTAGTTGTGGATGCAACAGGAGTTCCCAATGCAGGGGCTAGAATTGCCATGGATTCAATAGCTAACAATAAGCACATAGTTATGTTAAACGTTGAGGCTGATGTGGTAGTGGGGCCAATTTTGAATAAGATGGCCAAGAAGGCAGGAGTCGTCTATACGGGTACTGCTGGGGATGAACCAGGGTCAGTTATGGAGATCTTCGACTTTGCAGAGGCAGTGGGGTTTGATATATTGGCAATTGGAAAAGGAAAGAATAATCCTATAGATTATGATGCTACACCAGATACCGTGAGGCAAAAGGCCATGAAATCAGGTTTAAACCCAGTAAGGTTGGCTTCCTTTGTAGATGGGACCAATACCATGGTAGAGATGGCCTTGATGGCTAATAGTACAGGCTTTATACCAGATCTTAGAGGGGGACATGGACCAACAACTGAGGTCAAGGACTTACCCAAGGTTTACAGCCTCAAGGAGGAAGGGGGCATACTTAACAGGTATGGGATTGTAGATTATGCCCATGGAATAGCCCCAGGGGTATTTGTCATAGTAACCAGTAAACTTCCCCAGGTACATCATGAGATGAGGTTTCTCAAGATGGGTGATGGTCCTAACTATGTCCTTTATAGGCCCTATCATTTGACCAGTTTAGAGACACCCATCTCAATAGCCAGGGCCCATATCTATAAGGAGGCAACCATTGCCCCAATCTATGATAGGCCAGTGGCTGAGGTGGTTACAATAGCTAAAAAGGACCTTAAGGTTGGAGAGAGACTGGATGGTATAGGTGAGTATACAGTCCTAGGAACCGTAGATACCTATGAGACAGCCAGGGAAGAAAATCTCGTACCCATTGGGCTAATTAATCATAATGCAGTTGCAAAAACCAATATTAAAAAGGGTCAACTCATTACTTATGACATGGTAGACTTGGATGAGAGTACGGATATATATAAATTGAGAAAAATACAGGAAGAGGAAGAAATATCTTGACAAAATACTGACATTTACGATATTATACAGTATGAGTTTAAATATATATGCGCTGATGAGGAGAGTAGCAGGACACATTTATCTAAGAGAGATAATCATTAGGTGGGAGATTATCATAAATGGTTTTGTGAAAATCACCTCTGAGCATAATACCCGAAAGCCTAGCTGAGTAGGGTATTACGGTAGGGCCGTTATCCTAGTTGAGCGACAAGATATTATTCTTGTAATTTGGGTGGTACCGCGGAGTTTTCGTCCCTAAGTCATAT
>JAAYTL010000126.1 GCA_012518035.1 Tissierellia bacterium
GTGATGGGTTTTCATATATGGGTTGCTTATGATCCATGAAGTATTCCTTGAAGTTGTTGATTAGGCTGACTATATCCTGGAAGACCTCCTCTGATTCTGCCCTATCCATGAGGATTGTCTCAGCCCCAAACATCTCAGGTACCTCTGTTAGAATAGTAGTACCTCCATGGCTTATTAGATAGTCTGAGAATTCGCCCAATAAGGGGTTGGCAGTTATCCCTGAAAATCCGTCAGAGCCTCCACACTTTAATCCAATCCTTAATTCAGATATTGGGATTTCTTCCCTTTTATCATCCTTGAGCTCCTGATAGATCTCCTTGAGGAGTCTCACCCCTTCTTGAATTTCATCTGCTACTGTCTGGGTCTTCAAGAACTTGATTCTATCCTCATCAAAGTCACCCATCTCTTCAATAAATTCCTCAATTATATTATTTTCACAACCCAAGCCTATAACCAGGGTTCCGCCTGCATTGGGGTGCTTGGCTATATCTATTAGGATTTTTCTGGTATTTTCAAGGTCATCTCCTAACTGGGAGCAGCCGTAGTTATGCTTATAGACACGGATATCATCTATGCCCTGGGGATTGACCTCTTTTATAAAGGTATCCATCATCATTTCTGCTATACCATTGATACAGCCAACCGTAGGAACTATCAAGAGTTCATTCCTTATGCCCACATCTCCGTTTTTTCTCCTATAGCCCATAAAAGTAGTAGGGCCCTTTCTGTTTTGTAATTGAATAAATTTGGGATTATATTTATAATCCATGGTTTCTGCTAGATTGGTTTTAGTATTGTGAACATGGACCCATTGTCCCATCAAGATATCTTTAGTGGCCCTACCTATTGGATAACCATATTTTATGATATTCTCCCCAGCCTTTATATTCCTAGCTGCTATCTTGTGGCCTGGGTGGATATCCTCCAGAAGTTCTATTTTTCTTTCACCATCTTCAAGAAGCATCCCCCTTTCCAAGTACCTTAAGGCGACTATGGTGTTATCAGCTTCATTTATCCTAAGAAAGTCCTTCATCTTATTAGCTCCTTTACTGCGTATTCTATCCCTTTTTTCTCTATATCTATTAGATATCCTGTTACTAAAGCTTTTAAACCCTCTATTTGATTTAAATCCATCTTCCAAAGCCCATCTAGACCAAGGACCTTTTCTACAATTTGGCCTAAATTATCCTTAGTACCATCATAGTTGCCCCAAAGCTCTGAGAACATCTCAAGGTATTCTGGATTATCCGCCAAATCAATCTTCTCTCCCTTTCTCTCTCCCTTATAAAATCTTATCAGGGCTGCCAGAGAGAAGACTAGTTTTTCTGGTAACTTACCATTTCTTTCTATATAATCAAGGATTGATGGTAGGAGCCTTGTTTCAAACTTGCTCATGGAGTTCAAGGCTATGCTCATAAGGTAATGTTTGATAAAGGGGTTTCTGAACCTATCTAGGACATCAGCTGCAAAGCCTTCAGACTCTTCCTTGGGGAAGTCCATAGCAGGTACTATCTCATCAAAAATGAGAGATTTAATAAACTCTCCCACTACCTCATCATCTACAGCCTCCCTAACTGTATCCAACCCATAAAGGTAGGCAACTGGTACCATGGCAGTATGGGCTCCGTTGAGTATCCTCACCTTCCTAGTCCTATAGGGGGTCAAATCATCAACAAATAGAACATTTAAGCCTATCTTATCTGCAGGAAACTCCTCCCTTATCTCCTTGGGTCCTTCAATCACCCATAGGTGGAAGTGCTCACCCTCTACTAGGAACTTGTCTTCATAACCCAGTTCTATCTGGATTCTTTCTGACCTCTCTTTAGGATAGCCAGGTACTATCCTGTCCACCAGGGTATTGTAGAATAGGTTGGCTTCCTTAATCCATCTAATAAAGTCCTCTTCCAGCTTCCAATCCTTTGCCAACCTTAGTATTATCTCCTTAAGCTTCTCACCATTTTTGTCTATTAGTTCACAGGGTAAAAAGATAAGGCCCTTTGTTTTATCCCCATTAAAATGCCTATATCTACGGTATAAAAATGCAGCCACCTTCCCAGGAAACGATTTCTGAGGCCTATCCTCTAGTCTATCTTCACCATCATAGGCTATACCTGCTTCCGTGGTATTGGATATCATAAACCTAATATCAGGGTTTTCCGCAACTCGAAGGTATTCATCATAATCACGATAGGTATGGATTCCCCGGGTAATGGAGTTAATTACAATCTTTTCGTCTATTAACCTGCCCTTTTCTATACCCTTTAATAATAGGGTATATAGGCCATCCTGATTATTTAACTGGTAAACCCTATCATTCTTCCTGGGTCCTACCACCAGGATTCCAGAGTTAAAGTCCAGCTCCTCATTCATCTTGTGGACAATCCAATCAGTAAATGCCCTTAGAAAGTTACCATCTCCAAATTGTATGATCCTCTCTGGATACTGCTTATAATCCCTGTAGACTGACTTGTTTAACTGCATCATATCCCTCCTATTTACGAGCTTCTAGATATTTAGTCTATAAAAATACTGAGTTGTTGTTTCAAATTGTGAAACAATATCTTGCTTCTTGAAACCGTTACTATTATTATATGGAATCATGAAATCATTTGCAAGGCTTTCCATGTTTGGTCTATATCTATGGTTCGGAAAAGATTTGTATCTTATATCTATTTCTCCGAGTTATATAAAGCGAGTATCAAATATCCATACCTTACAGAACAAGAAGCTGTCATATAACTAAAACCAAGTTTATAACAGCTTCATTCATTTTCTATTTAATCATGACTCAAATATACTACCCTTAAAATACTCGGGGTTTTTGCTTATTATACCCGGTAAACTATCCATCCCCCTATAAAGGTGATCCTTGTAAAATTCATCTAACTTTTTATAGTCCTGATTAATTATAGACTCTATAATCAATGCATGCTCCCTATACAGTTTTTCAAGCTCATGTCTACTATATAGGTTGGTCAGTACCCTTAATCGATTATAGTGGGGCCTGTCATTGGAGATTCTCTTCCACACATTAATCTTATTGGCCATTCTAAAAATTGTTTCATGTAACTCATTATCAAGTTCCAAAAACTTCTTCGATAGGGTTAACTCATCTAAGTCGATGTCTAGAAGCTTTTTCTGCTTAGAAAGGAGTAGCTCTAATTTAATCTCCTGGGATTTAGATAGGGGACCTATTTCTTTTACAATTGCCCGCTCTAATATTTCCCTCATATATATGATATCGTCAATCTCATCTATATCTATTAAGGATACATAGGTACCATTCCCCCTGCGTACTTCAATAAGTCCTTCAACTTCTAGCCTCCTGAAGGCATCCCTAATAGGTGTTCTCGATACATGGAACCTATCTGCCGTTTCAATCTCATTCACGGTTTGTCCTGGAAGTAATTCCAAGAGCATGATTTCTTTTTTTATTTCATTGTAAACATAGTCACTTGCATTGGGCCTCTTTTTCATGGAAATCACCTCATTTTAGTATCACAAATCACAAGCATATTTCTATAGGATGTAATACTAGTTTAACATACCAGCCAGCTCAGGTAAAATCATAGTTATAGCTGGAATGTAGCTGGTTAACATCAATACTA
>JAAYTL010000001.1 GCA_012518035.1 Tissierellia bacterium
GTCAACTCTCCTTTAGGGATGACTTAAATGCAGACTCCCTAGATCTAGTGGAGTTGGTAATGGGCTTAGAGGATGAATTCGGTTTAGAAGTTGAAGATGAAGATGTAGAAGCTATTAAAACTGTAGGAGATGCCATAGAGTATATTAAGGAAGCTTTAGGTGAAGATTAGGAGTAGTAATCTATAAGCTATAAATTTGAGGTGTTAAAATGAGTAGACCAAAGCGAAAGAGACCTAATCTACATGACTTAGAAAGTAATCTCGGATATAAGTTTAAAGATTTAGGCCTCTTAAATCTAGCAATAACCCATAGCTCATATTCTAATGAAAACAAGATGGATATAGTTCAAAGTAATGAGAGATTAGAGTTTCTTGGAGATGCAATTCTAAATCTTATAGTTAGTCAATATCTCTACCACAAATATCCCAAGCACCCTGAAGGAGAGTTGACCAAAATTCGGGCTAAGGTGGTATGTGAATCATCCTTGGCCTATGCCGCCCAAAAAATCTCATTAGGAGATTTTCTTCTACTTGGCAAGGGTGAAGAGGCTACAGGGGGTAGAGAGAGGGAATCTATATTGGCCGATGCTGCAGAGGCAATTGTGGGGGCACTTTATTTGGATAGTGATTTTAAAACTACAAATGAAGTACTTCTTAGAAACTTTGAGTCAGATATTGTTCATGCTGTTGCCAAGGGGAACCTTTTCATTGATTATAAGACTGAGCTTCAAGAGGTCATTCAGAAGAATGGTAAGGCCAAGATGGAGTATGTAGTAACTAAGGAAGAAGGACCAGACCATAATAAAAAATTCTATATTGATGTTGTTGTAAATAATGAAACAATAGGTATGGGTAGGGGGAGAAGTAAAAAGGAAGCAGAACAGCTTGCTGCTAAGGAAGCCTTGATTAGGTTAGGGATCTTCCATGAGTAAAAGGTATATCATCCCCATCTTTGTCCCCCACTATGGATGCCCCCATGCCTGTATCTTTTGCAACCAAAAAAAGATAACAAATATGACTACGACTACTAGACCTCAGGATGTGGAGGAGATAATAGAAAGGAACCTTGGATATTTCTGGAAGGACCTACCTGTTGAGTTGGCCTTTTATGGGGGCAGCTTTACAGCAATAGATATGGATATTCAGAGTCAACTCCTTGAAGTGCCCTATAGATATAAGGAGAAGGGTATTATCCATGAGATTAGGCTATCTACTAGGCCTGATGCCATTGATGATAGGATTTTAACTAATCTGAAGAGCTATGGGGTAGATACAATCGAATTAGGAGTCCAATCCCTAGATGAAGAGGTTCTTGCTCTAAGTGATAGGGGCCATAGTAGGGAGGATGTATACGATGCTGTTAAACTTATAAGGGAATTTGGTTTTAATCTGGGATTACAGATGATGGTTGGATTGCCTGGTGATGATAAGGATAAGTCTATATCAACTGCTAGGGAATTCATTAACATGCAAGCAGATTTGGTTAGGATATATCCTACCCTGGTAATTAAGGATACCCATCTCAATTACCTATATGAAAATAATCTATATAAACCATTGAGTTTGGAGGAAGCTGTAGACATATGTACTATACTTCTTATTTTATTTAACCTGGAAAATATTAAGGTAATCAGGTTAGGCCTGCAGCCTACGGACAATATACAGTTGGGTAGGGATGTTGTTGCAGGACCCTTCCATCCAGCCTTTCGCCAGCTAGTGGAGTCCAATATTTATAAGATGGCCATAGAGGATTGTTTAGAAACTGTGGATTATAATTTACATGGAAAAACACTTACCATAGAATCTCGGGCTTCTGAAATATCTTCTATTTCTGGCCAAAAATCTTCTAACATTAAGTACTTGAAGGAGAAGTTTGGCCTAAGTAGAATTAAGCTTTTTCCTCAAGAACTTGATAAGGACAAGATAAAGATTCAACTAGAGGATATTATGGAAATTTTAGATTTGAACTTATGGATGGCAAGCTACATCAAGGATTGCATGAATAAATAACTGATGGTAAGAGGTGCTTGATTTGTACTTAAAGAAGATAGAAATTCAAGGTTTCAAATCCTTCGCTGACAGGACTACAATTGAATTTAAGGATAATATTACTGCTATTGTAGGACCTAATGGTAGCGGTAAGAGTAACATTTCTGATGCCATTAGGTGGGTTTTAGGGGAGCAGAGTATTAAAAGCCTCAGAGGAAACAAGATGGAGGATGTTATTTTTTCAGGAACAGACAAGAGGAGGGCCTTGGGATTTGCCGAGGTTACTATTTTTTTCGACAACAGCGATAACACAATTCCTCTAGACTACTCTGAAGTAGCAGTAACCAGGAGGATGTTTCGGTCTGGTGAAAGTGAATACTACATAAATAAGGGTTCCTGTAGACTGAAGGATATTAGGCAGCTATTTATGGACACAGGAATTGGTAAGGATGGATATTCAATAATTGGACAGGGTAGAATAGATGAAATCTTAAGTAATAAACCAGAGGATCGAAGAAATATCTTTGAAGAAGCTGCAGGGATAATCAAATATAAAACGAAAAAAATAGAGACTGAAAGGAAGTTGGAAAGAACCAAAGAAAATCTCCTTAGAATCCAGGATATTATCTCTGAGGTAGAAAGGCAATATAAGAGTTTAGAAAAGGAATCAGAGAAGGCTACTGAATTTGTCAACCTCTATGAAGAATTAAAATGTTTAGATGTAAACCTTACTCTTAGGGAGATTGATAAACTCAAGCTTCAGATGGATGAAATCCATACAGAGTTGGAACTTGACAGTCAGGAAATAGAAAATCTAAGTCTGCAAAAATCAGATTTAGAAGGCAAGTTTAATTCAATAAAGGAAAAGATAAGTGAAATAGAAGTAGAGCAGGAAGGCCTTAGAAATAGGAAGGCTGATTTAAATCAATCTATTGAAGAGAAGAAAAATCAAATAAATATAATTATAGAAAAAGAGAAGTTCTTCAAGAGGGATATAGATAGGTATAATCAAGAGATTGAATCTTCCAAGAACAGGATTGATTTAATAGATGGAGAATTATTAAACCTGGAGGATGAGATTAAAAAGATTAGTGAAGAGTACTCTAACTATTACAAGGAATATGAGCTAAAGAAAGAGGAATTCACTGACATTGAAGAAGGCCTTATAAAGAGGGAGAAAGAACTGGACGATAAAAAAAGCCAGCTAATATCCCTATACAATAAGACTTCAGAAAAGAAGAGTTTAGTTAATGGAATTGATTCCTTCAATGAAAATATTGTTGCCAGAATTGCTCAACTAGACAAAGACAAGGATAGGATGAAGGAGGACAAGCTTGCCTCTGAGAAAGCCTTAAGGGAGCTTCTGGATGAAGAAAGGGTCATAAGGAGTAAACTTGATGAAATTAACAAGAGGAAGGAAGAAGCAGAGGCTAGGAGTTTTGAGTTAAGTAAAAAGGATCAAGATTTAAGCAATAAAATAAGGGAACAAGAAATCAAACAAGAGGGTCTTATATCCACCTATAGGCTCTATAAGAATATGGAAGATGGTTATGAAGGGTATTATAAGAGTGTAAAGAATCTACTCCAAGCTATCGAAAATAAGAGGATAGATAGATCTGGGTTTGAAGGGGTCTTGGCTGATCTATTAAAGGTAGATAGTAAGTATGAGAAGGCAATTGAAATCAGCCTGGGTTCAAGCCTACAAAACCTAGTTGTTAAGGATGAAGAGAAGGCTAGGCTTATGATTGAGTATTTAAAGGCCAATAAATTAGGTAGGGTGACTTTTCTACCCTTAAACATTATAAGGGGTAGGGTTCTAGATTTAAACCTAGCTAATTTCAAGGGATATGGTGTTATAGGTCTAGGACATGAGCTGATTGAATTTGATGAAAGATATAGGGAGATATTTGAATACCTATTGGGTAAAACCATAATAGTGGATAGGTTAGACAATGGTATAAAATTAGCAAATAGATTAAACCATAATTATAGAATTGTCAGTCTAGAAGGGGATATCTTAAACCCCGGAGGCTCCTTGTCGGGAGGCAGCTACAGAAACAATGCTCTTAGTATAATTAGTAGAAAGAACCGTATTGAAGAGGTAAAAACTGAAATCCAGAATATTAGCATCCTATGTGACAGGTTAAAGGATGAAAAAGCTAAGACTCTAAGTCAGATTGATAATAATGGTAAAACCCTCAATGCCCTAGGGGGTGAAATTAAGGACTTAGAGCTAGACTTACTAAGTAATGACAGCAACACCCTGACCCATAAAAGGGAGATTGAAAGACTAGCTAAGGAAATAAGTAGAATTGAAGATGAGATTATCTCATTGGAAAATGAAACTAAGGATTATAAGACTAGGAGGAAATCATATGAGTCATCCATAGTTGAATTAGAGGAGGAGGTCAATCAAATCAACACCCTTATAAGTCAGATGTCCCAAGACTTGGGAAGGGATAGGGCAATTAGGGATGAAAAAAATAAAGAGTTAACTAATTTTCAAATAGGCTTGAATCAACTAGATAATAAATTGAGCAATTTAAGGAATAGTCATTCCAATAAGGTTGAAGAAAAAGAGGAAAGGCTAAAAAGAATAGAAACTTTGAAACAGGATTTAGAGACTACTAGAATCGAGATTGAAAAACTAGACTTGGCCATGGTAGAGCTGAGGAAGGAGATTGGGCACTTATCCTTAGAAGAGGAAGAAGTAGCTAACCAATTGAATGACTTAACCAAGACTAGGGAAAGACTAATGGAGGAGTTCTATAAGGAGCAGGAAGATTTAAAAACCATTAATGATAGGTTGATGGTTTTGGAAAAGCAAAAAGCTAAGAGGGAAGTAAAACATTCCAAGTTTGAATTAAGAATAGAAAACCACAATAATAGGCTTATCAATGAGTATGAGTTAAGCTATGAGGAAGCCTTAGATTTGGAAATTGTCTCAGAAGACTTGATTATTTCACAGGGAAGAATAAGTGAGTTAAAGGCTAGGATCAAATCCCTAGGTAATATCAATGTAGGTGCTATAGAAGACTTTAAGGACATTAAGGAAAGATGGGAATTTATCAATAAGCAATATGAGGACCTATTAAAGAGCAAGGAGGATCTTCAAAGCCTGATTAAAAAAATGGAAAAGACCATGGAAGAACAGTTCCTAATCTCCTTTAAGGAGATCAATGAAAACTTCTCCAGGGTTTTCTCTGCCCTATTTAACGGTGGAAAGGCTACCCTAGAGCTAGATACAGAAGATGATATATTAAAGTCTGGTATAGAGATCAAGGTTCAGCCACCTGGCAAGAAGCTGCAGAACCTAAACCTCCTGTCAGGCGGAGAAAAATCCTTGACGGCAGTTGCCTTATTATTTGCAATTCTAGAAGCCAGGCCATCACCCTTCTGTATCTTAGATGAGATAGACGCTGCTCTGGATGAGGCTAATATAGCAAGATATACCAGGTACTTGAAGAACTTTAGCCAGGAAACTCAATTCATCTTGATTACCCATAGAAAGACCACCATGGAAATAGCTGATATCCTATATGGTGTTACCATGGTAGAAGAAGGTGTAAGTAGGTTACTATCAGTTAAGATTAAGGATCATGTGGATGATCTAGTGAGTTAGGAGGAATATGGTGTTTAAATGGTTAAATAAGAATGATAAAGAGCAAGAGGTTCAGGATGAAGTAAAAAAACCAGGTCTCTTGGATAAGTTGATAGGAGGGCTTACTAAGACCCGTAAGGAAATGTCAGGCAGGATAGATAGTATCCTATCCTTTTATAAGAAAATAGATGATGACTTGTTTGATGATTTGGAAGAGGTTTTGGTGACTTCTGATGTTGGAGTAAACACAACCATGGAGCTTATCGATAGGTTAAGGGATAGGGTCAAGGCTGAAAAGGTAACAGATCCCAACGAGGTCAAGGAGCTCCTCAAGGACGAAATCAAAGGGATAATGAAGGAATCCATAGAAAATAATGAGTTAAATATAGAACCTAGTCCTGCAGTTATCCTGGTAGTAGGGGTCAATGGCGTAGGCAAGACCACTACCATCGGTAAGTTATCCCACAACTTCAAACAAAAGGGTAAAAAGGTCCTTATTGCAGCTGGTGATACCTTTAGAGCAGCTGCTATAGAGCAGTTACAAGAATGGAGCAATAGGGCAGGTGTTGATATTGTAGCCCATAGGGAAGGGGCTGATCCTGCTGCTGTAATTTATGATGGTATCCATGCAGCCAAGTCAAGGAAGGCGGATATCTTAATATGTGATACTGCTGGTAGACTTCATAATAAATCTAATCTAATGAATGAGCTCAATAAGATTTTTAGGGTAGTTGAGAGGGAATATGAAGAAGCAGCCAAGGAAGTCCTACTGGTTTTAGATGCAACGACGGGACAAAATGCCATTAACCAGGCCAAGGTATTTAAAGAAGTAGCTAATATCACTGGAGTAGCCTTAACTAAATTGGATGGAACTGCTAAGGGGGGAGTAGTCATTGCCCTTCAGGCAGAACTAGGCCTACCTATAAAACTTATCGGTGTAGGTGAGGGAATCGACGATTTACAGCCATTTAATGTGGATGATTTCCTAGATGCGATTTTTGAGTAAGACCATGGTTCATGATGGAGGATATAGATTAGTACAAAATAAGTACATCAAAAAATAAGAACAAAAAATTAGAAAATACCCGCTCACGGTTTCGGAGATGAACGATTCTATAGCTCATTTAAGCCAAAAATCCTACACCTTTCAATTCTCTTAAGGGTCTGTCTTTTCGGACCTGAAAGTTGTTTACGGATTTTTGACCTTCATTTGCTAAGAATCGTAGTCACTCCTGCAAATATTCGCTAAGTATTTTCTAATTTTCTATGTGCAATGAATCTGGTTTTTGCTGTGATATAAATATATACTAAAATTCAGTAGTATTTTCCTATACTGCAATATGTATTTTCTACTAAAGATATGAAAAAAAGAGTAATCTAGGAGAATAAATCATAATAATTGTTGACAAGTGGATAGGGACATATTAGAATAATAGTGTCAAGGATTTTCCTTGACACTATTATTTAGTTGGTGATATAATGGTTGAGAAACTTGTTGAGATAGGAATTTTATTTGATTTTTATGGTAAACTTCTCACTGAAAAGCAGTACAATATCGTTGAAATGTTCTATGTAGAGGACTTTTCTTTAAGTGAAATCGGTGAGGAACTTAATATCACAAGGCAAGGCGTCTTTGACACCTTAAAGAGGGCAGAAGAAAAGTTGTATCATTATGAAGAGACCCTTGGTCTTGTCAGCAAGTTTAAGGAGAACCATGAAAACATAAAGAAGGTTTTAGATTTAGCAAAGGATATCAGACTTTCTTTAGGCAATAGGAATTATGACGAAGTATATCAGGCTATAGGGATGATTGAAGATATAGGGTTGGAAATATTGAAGGATAGCTAGGAGGTTTTAGCTGATGGTATTCGAAAGTTTGTCTGAGAAGCTTCAAAATGCACTAGGAAAACTAAAAGGTAAGGGTAAACTCTCAGAAAAAGATATAGATTTGGCAATGAGGGAAGTAAGGCTGGCCCTTCTAGAGGCAGATGTAAACTTTAGGGTAGTTAAGGATTTTATAAAGGATGTAAAGGCTAGGGCCATAGGAAATGAGGTAATGAAAAGCCTGACTCCTGGCCAACAGGTAATTAAGATAGTCAATGAGGAATTGACTAAGTTGATGGGAGAAAGTGAAGCTAAGATTGACTTTGCTTCATCGCCGCCCACAATTATTCTTATGTGTGGTTTACAGGGAGCTGGTAAGACGACCACAGCTGGTAAACTAGCTAACAACCTTAAGAAGATGAACAAGAGGCCCCTTTTGGTTGCCTGTGATATATATAGGCCAGCAGCCATCAAGCAATTGGAAGTAGTAGGTGAAAGGGTAGGGGTTCCTGTTTTCACCATGGGTGATAAGCTGAACCCAATAGATATTGCCAAGGCTAGTATAGAGCATGGCAAAAAACATGGCAATGATGTAATTATTATCGATACAGCAGGTAGACTTCATATAGATGAAGATATGATGGAAGAGATTGAAGGCATTTATAAGGCTGTTAATCCAAGTGAGGTACTGCTAGTTCTAGACGCTATGACTGGTCAAGATGCAGTAAATGTCGCTTCAAGCTTTGATGAAAGATTGGGTATTACAGGTATCATTTTAACCAAACTTGATGGTGATGCCAGAGGTGGTGCAGCACTTTCCATAAGGGCTGTTACCAATAAGCCTATCAAGTTTGTAGGTATGGGAGAAAAACTAGACCAACTGGAAGCCTTCCATCCGGACAGGATGGCATCAAGAATCTTAGGTATGGGGGATGTCCTCAGCCTAATTGAAAAGGCTCAGGCCAATATCGATGAAGAAAAGGCCAGAGATTTAGAAAAGAAATTAAGGACTGCGAATTTTACCTTTGATGACTTCCTAGACCAGATGGAGCAGATGAGGAACCTAGGGCCCATAGACCAATTGATGGGAATGTTACCTGGAGTCGATTCTAAGGCCCTCAAGGGACTAGATATTAGTGATAAAGATATCATCAGGATTGAAGCTATTATCAAGTCCATGACTAGGAAGGAAAGAGAAAATCCTGATATTATAGATAGTTCTAGAAGAAAGAGGATTGCAACGGGCAGCGGTACTAGTATTCAAGAAGTAAATAAGCTCCTTAAGCAATTTAAAGAAACCAGGAAGATGATTAAAAGATTTTCCAATATGGGAAAAACCATGAGAAAGAAAGGGAAATTTGGTTTACCCTTTTTCTAAAAGATAGATAACATTATTATACGAGGAGGTGAGAAGGATGGCAGTGAAAATCAGACTAAGAAGAATGGGTGCTAAGAAAAACCCCTTCTATAGAATAGTTGTAGCTGATTCCCGTTCCCCAAGGGATGGTAGATTTATAGAGGAAATTGGTTACTACAATCCATTAACTGATCCTATTACAGTTAAGATTGACAATGAGAAAGCTTTGAACTGGTTAAGCAACGGAGCTAAGCCTACAGATACCGTTGATAGACTGTTTAAGCAAAATGGAGTTTATGAAAGCGCAGAAGATACTAAGGTAGAAGATGAAGAGTAAGAGGTCTTGGAGGTGTTAGAATGGGTGAATTAGTAGAGTATATAGCAAAGGCTCTTGTTGATAATCCAGATGAAGTCAGTGTTAATGAGATTGAAGGTTCTCAATCAATTATAATTGAACTAAAAGTTGCCCAAGACGATATGGGAAAAATCATAGGTAAGCAAGGCAGGATAGCTAAGGCCATAAGAACTGTGGTTAAGGCTGCAGCTATTAAAGAGAATAAGAGGGTTGTAGTAGAAATAATTCAATAGGTTGAGCTGAAGAATTAATAGTAGGTGTTGAAATGGAATTTACGATTATAGGCAAAATAACAAATACCCATGGAATCAAGGGAGAAGTAAGAGTCTATCCTCTGACTGACAATATTGAAAGGTTTTCTGATTTAGACAAGGTTTACATCGGAGAAGCTAAAAGACAAGCAAGCGTTAAAACAGTCAAGTATCATAAGGGCTTAGCAATCCTAGGGTTCGAGGAGTTTGATAATATTAATCAAGTTCTGGATTTTAAGGACCAATATCTTTATATTGATGATGAAGATAGGATTGTTCTACCAGAGGATAGATATTTTATCTTTGATTTAATAGGCTGTGAGGTCTTTGATATGGCTAATAAGTCTATCGGCCATATAGTGGATGTCATCTTGAATATGGGTAATGATGTCTATGTTATCAAGAACCACAAAGGTGATAAGGAGTATTTGATACCTGCTGTTAAGGAGTTTATAAAGACTATTGATATTGACAAGAAGAAGATTGTCATAGACCCGATCGAAGGTATGATAGAATGAAGATTGATGTATTGACCTTGTTTCCTGAATTCTTATCAAATCTTTCAACTTGGAGTATTATAGGCAGGGCAGTTGATGCCAAGATCCTAACCCTTGATTATATTAATATAAGGGACTACTCTAGGAACAAGCATAAGAAGGTTGATGATTATTCTTATGGGGGAGGGCCTGGAATGGTTATGACTCCCCAACCTATTGTGGATGCAATTAATAGTGTAAAAGAGGATAATTCTTGGATTATCTACCTATCCCCCCAGGGGAAAAGATTAGACCAAAATATAGTGAACAGGCTCTCTAAAAAAGAGCATCTTATCCTAGTATGTGGTCATTATGAAGGGATAGATAATAGGGTTGTGGAGCACTATATTGATGAGGAAATTTCAATAGGAGATTATGTCCTTACAGGCGGCGAAATCCCTGCCATGGTCTTAATCGATTCGGTAAGTCGATTATTACCTGGTGTCCTGACCAGTGAAGAATCCTTTTCTGAGGAATCACACTATAAAGGGCTATTAGAATATCCGCAATATACAAGACCATATGATTATGAGGGTTACAAGGTTCCGGATCTACTTTTGTCTGGAAATCATAAGGAAATAGAAAAATGGAGACACTATCAAGCTCTAAAGACAACTTTTCTAAAAAGACCTGACATCTTAGAAAACTTAGAACTGAGTAAGGAAGACATGGAGATTCTTGAAACTATTAAGAAGGAACTTAATAAGTAGTTGAACTCAAGTATTTCCTGTGCTATAATACACAAGGTATATATTACAGATGGTCCTCTACCAAAAAGGTAAGAACATCTTTGGAGAAAGGAGGTTTGAACAGTGGACATTATCAAAATGATTGAAGATGAACAATTGAGAAAAGATATTCCTGAATTTAATGTTGGTGATACTGTTCAAGTTCATTACAAGGTTATCGAGGGAAGTCGTGAGAGAATTCAAGTATTTGAAGGTACTGTCATTAAAAGACAAGGTGGAGGAGTTGCTGAAACCTTCACTGTAAGGAGACTATCTTATGGTGTAGGAGTTGAAAGAACTTTTCCAATTAATTCTCCTAGGATAGATAAAATTGTAGTAACTAGAAGGGGTAGAGTAAGAAGGGCAAAACTATACTACCTAAGACAAAGGCAAGGTAAGGCTGCCAAAGTTAAAGAAAAGAGAAACATATAAGATGTGGGACTTAATGTCCCCATTTTTTTATGACCTAACCCTTCCTAATCCTACCTAAACCATCCCAACACCATGAATTTCTTCTATTAATTTGCCTTTTTAAAAATTCAGTGATATCCTATCTATTATATGAGGTGATTATTATGAGCATGAACATCAATTGGTACCCAGGACATATGAAGAAAACTAGAGAGTCCATAGAAAAATCTCTTTCCATGGTGGATTTAGTCCTGGAATTAATAGATGCAAGGATTCCTTATAGTAGTCAGAACCCTGTAATAGATGCTATAGTTAAGAATAAACCTAGGATCATCATTTTAAACAAGGCTGATCTGGCTGATGGTAGGTCAAATAAATTGTGGCAGGATTATTTTGCCAGTAAAAATATAAGGGCTATACTAGTTAACTCTTTAACTGGTAAAGGAATAGATGAATTAATTAAGGCAGCTGAAGAAGCGACTGCTGATAAAATGAAGGCCTTAGAGGCTAGAGGGGTTAAAAATCGACCAATCAGGGCTATGATTTTAGGGATTCCCAATGTCGGGAAGTCCACCCTAATCAACAACCTTGCAGGTAGGAAGGGGGCTAAGACTGGGAATAAGCCCGGTATAACTAAATCTAATCAATGGATTAAAACCAGGGGTAAACTAGAGTTATTAGATACTCCGGGAATACTTTGGCCCAAGTTTGAAGAAGAGCAGGTAGGTTTGAATTTAGCCTTTACAGGGGCTATAAAGGATGAAATCCTGGATATAGAAACCTTGGCCCTAAGGTTTATTGAGTATATAGTTAAGGATTACTCATATCTTTTGACTAAGAGATATAAGATAGAAACTGAAGGCTTGAGTCCCCTAGAGATAATGGAGGAAATAGCTAGAAAACGAGGCTGCATTATCAGGGGTGGGGAAATAGATTATACCAAGGTAGCTAATTTAATCCTTGATGAGTTTAGGAAGGGAGTAATTGGGAATATAACATTAGAACTTCCAGCAGAGTAGGTGAAATAGTGTTAGAATTTGAAAACAGGCTCCATCAAGAAGGTTATGAACTAATAGCAGGTGTAGATGAGGTGGGCAGGGGCTGTTTATTAGGTGATGTAATTGCTTGTGCCCTTATTATGCCCAAGGGATTGGTTATTGAAGGAGTTAAGGACTCAAAAAAGTTGTCACAGAAGAAGAGGGAAGAGCTTTATGATGTAATCCTAAACCATGCTTTAGCCATAGGAATAGGACAAGTCTCACCTGATCTAATAGATGAAATAAATATAAAGGCCAGTGCTAGGCTGGCTATGAAAAGGGCGATTGAAAACTTAAGGGACAGGAAGGGCAAGATTCTTGCTCCAGATTACATATTAATTGACGCAGAGGAGATTGACTTAAGTTTACCTCAAGAAAGTATAATAAAGGGGGATGAGCTTTCACATACAATAGCTTGTGCCTCTATAATTGCTAAGGTCTATAGGGACAACCTATGCTTAAAATGGGATGAAGAATATCCTGGATATAATATAAGAAAGCACAAAGGTTATGGAACCAAGGAACATAGGGAAAAAATCCTATCCCTAGGTCCTAGTCCAATTCATAGGAGGACCTTCTTAAGAAAAATACTAAAGAGCCAATAAGGTGAATAAGATGAACAATATTGAAAAGGGTAAAGAAGGGGAAAGACTAGCTAGAGAGTACTTAATGCATGAGGAGTATAGGATATTAGAGAGTAATTATAGGAATAAGATTGGTGAGATAGACATTATAGCCATGGACAAGGAAGTTTTAGTTTTTATTGAGGTAAAGACTCGGACCAGTCAAAGTTATGGCTATGCCTATGAGGCTGTAAACTATAAGAAACAGAGGAAGATTTATAACACTTCCTTAATCTATATAAAGGATAAGATGATGGACGATTTCCAATTGAGGTATGACATTATCGAGGTTTATTTGACAAATAATCCATACATCAATCATATCAAGGATGCATTTTGTCTTTAATTGATTGAAAATAGAGAATTGTGCTATTACCCAGGTAATTAAATCTATTTCAAGGGGGATGACTCTAGCTATGTATTCCAAGTTGAACACCTGTGTACTCCAGGGCTTAAAGGGGAATATTGTTGAAGTTGAGACTGATTTAGCAAGGGGTATGCCAGTATTTAATATTGTTGGCTTGGCAGATACCGCCATTAAGGAATCTAAGGAAAGGGTTAGGGCTGCCATTAAGAATAGTGGTTATGATTTTCCACTGAGCAGGATTACCATAAATTTAGCCCCAGCAAACCTTCGCAAGGAAGGTTCCCAGATGGACCTGGCTATTGCTATGGGGATATTAATATCCAACGGTGTAGTAGATTACAATACTAGCCAAGACACTGTCTTCCTTGGAGAATTGTCCCTGGATGGTAAGGTAAATAGTATCGATGGAGCCTTGCCTATGATAATTTCCCTGAGGGAGTTAAACATTTCTAAATGTATAATCCCTTATGATAATAGGGAGGAATGCGGAGTTATTACTGATATTGAGATTATTCCTGTTAAAAGCCTCAAGGAAGTGGTAGATTATTTAAATAAGGATTTGATTATTAATCCTTTTACAAGGGTAGAAAACCCATCTCAAAAGGAAAATTATTATGATATAGATTTTTCAGACATCAAGGGGCAAGAGGGATTGAAGAGGGCCTTGGAAGTTGCTGCAGCAGGTGGCCATAACCTGTTGATTACAGGACCCCCTGGTTCAGGTAAGACCATGGCAGTCAGGAGACTTCCAACAATTTTACCTAACTTGACCCTGGAAGAATCCATAGAGGTTACTAAGATTTATAGTGTAGCAGGCCTTTTAAAGAAAAAGGAGCTAATAAAGGAAAGACCCTTTAGGGCTCCCCATCATACCAGTTCTTCTATATCCTTGATAGGTGGAGGAAGGATACCCAGGCCTGGAGAGGTATCCCTGGCCCACAATGGGGTTTTGTTTTTGGATGAATTACCTGAATTCAAAAAGACTACCCTAGAGGTATTACGGCAGCCCATGGAAGATGGTGAAGTAAATATCTCTAGAATAAATGCAAGTTTATCATATCCAAGTGAGTTTATGCTTGTGGCATCTATGAATCCTTGCCCCTGTGGCTACCTGGGTGACCCCTTACACGAATGTAAGTGTAGTCAAAGGGATATACAAAGGTACCTGGGCAAGATTAGCCATCCCCTCTTAGATAGGATAGATATACATTTAGAAGTTCAGCCTGTTAAGTATGATGATTTAAAAACTGAAATCAATGGAGAATCCTCTAGCCAGATTAGAGATAGGGTAAAAAGGGCTAGGGAAATCCAATTAGATAGATTTAGAAGGGACAAGATATATACAAATGCCCAAATGTCCAATAAGCTTATCAAGAAATATTGTAACTTGAGCCCGTCATCGGAAAAGATTATGGCTCAGGGCTTCAAAAAATATAAATTTTCTGCCAGAACCTACAATAAGATACTCAGGGTTTCTAGGACCATTGCTGATTTGGCTGGTGAAAGGGATATCACCGACAGTCACGTTCTGGAGGCCCTTAGATATAGAAGCTTAAATATCAACCAATGGGGGTAGGAGAATGGGTAAGTTTTCGGAAAGGGAAGTTTTGATTTGGTTAAATACCATCTATGTTAATAATTCCTCTATTCTTAAATTACTGGATTACTTTCCTGATATCAGGGAAATATTAGAGGTTGATTCCAAGCTCCTATTTAAGCTTCCTGGTATTAAAAGAGAGTATATAGAAAAGATTATAAACAATAGGAAGCCCTATTCCATTGAAAAGATTTTTGAAAGGTTAGGAGAATGGAAGATAAGTACTATTACCTGTCTAGATGAAGAATATCCAGACTCTTTAAAGTATATTTATGATAGACCTGCCGTACTTTATTATAGGGGAGAATTCTTGGAAGAGGATGTCTTGTCTATAGCAATAGTAGGTGCGAGAAAATCTACTGCTTATGGTAAATGGGTCTGCGAAAAATTCGCCAAGGAACTGGTAAATTTAGGAGTTACTATAGTAAGTGGCCTAGCCCTAGGTATAGATGCTATAGCTCATAGAACTGCCCTTGAAAATGGTGGAAGGACCATTGCCGTATTAGGTAACGGTCTAGATGTCAGATACCCTAGAAGGAATCTAGGACTTTATGATGACATAGTTAAGCAGGGAGTTGTTTTAACTGAGTTTCCTTTGGGCAGCCAGCCCCTTTCCTATAATTTCCCCCAAAGGAATAGGATTATATCTGGCCTTTCCCAGGCTGTTATTGTTATTGAAGCTAAAGAGAAGTCTGGTTCTCTTATTACTGCCCACCATGCAGTGGAGCAGGGGAAGGATGTTTTTGCTGTACCTGGTAATATTAATAGTATATATAGCTCTGGAACAAATAAATTGATAAAGGATGGAGCCTTTCCTCTTTTGGAGATAGATGATTTATTAGATGAAGTTGTTACATTAAAGGATAGATTATTGAAGATTAAAAGGGACAAGATTGATTACTCAGAATTAAGCGAAACTGAGAAGAAAATAGTGGATACCCTAAAAGATGGACCAGTTCACAGTGATCTTATAGCCCACAGAACTGGTTTAGATATTGCCACTGTCCATAGTGTACTTACTATTTTGGAGTTAAAGGGTATAATAAAAGAGTTAACTGGTAGAACTTATTCTATTAGTTAATTCCGGAGGTGAATAATATGGCAAAATATTTAGTTATCGTTGAGTCTCCAGCTAAAGCAAAGACTATCGGAAAATTCTTAGGAAGAAACTATAAGGTAATTGCTTCAGTGGGACATATTAGGGATCTACCTAAGAGTAGATTAGGCATAGATATAGAAGATAATTATGAGCCCAAATACATTAACATTCGTGGTAAGGGTCCAATTATTAATGAGCTTAGGAAAGAGGGTAAGAAGGCAGAGAAAATCTTCTTAGCAACTGACCCTGATAGGGAGGGAGAGGCTATAGCCTGGCACCTGGCTCATATTCTAAAAATAGATCCTAATGAAAAAATAAGGGTTGAATTTAATGAGATTACCAAGGAAGCCATCAAGAAGGCTATAAAGAATCCTAGAAGCTTGGATCTTGATTTGATAGATTCCCAGCAGGCACGAAGAGTTCTAGATAGACTTGTTGGATACAAGATCAGTCCCCTGCTCTGGAAGAAGATTAGAAAGGGTTTAAGCGCTGGTAGGGTACAATCAGTAGCCTGCAAATTGATCTGTGATAGGGAAGAAGAGATAAAAGAATTCATTCCTGAAGAATACTGGAGCCTAAAGGTACTATTAGGCAAAGGTGATGAGAAGTTTGAAGCAAGCTTCGTAGGCAGATATCAACAGGGTAAGGAAGAAAAGATAAAGCTTAATACCAAGGATGAAGTAGATGAGATAGTGGCTTCTTTAGATAGGGAGAGTTTTCTTGTTGACAAGATAAAAAAGGGTGTCAGAAAGAGAAACCCCTATCCACCATATATAACTTCTACCCTCCAACAAGATGCTGCAAAAAAGCTTGGTTTTACTACTAAAAAGACCATGAGCCTGGCCCAGCAATTGTATGAGGGTACTGAAATCAAGGGTGAAGGCAGCGTAGGACTTATAACTTACATGAGAACAGATTCAACTAGATTATCAGACGAGGCGACTTCGGCTGCCAAGGATTATATTATTGATAATTATGGTAAAGAATACTCCAATGGAGGCAATAACTATAACCGTAAGAAGAATAAGGATGCCCAAGATGCCCATGAAGCTATAAGGCCTACCAGTGTATTTAGAACTCCCGAAGATGTTAAGTCATCTTTAACTAGGGACCAATATAGGTTGTATAAGTTGATTTGGGATAGGTTTCTTAGCTCTCAGATGGCTCCTGCAAAGTATGATACCTTGAGTGTAAACATCTTGAGTATGGACATCTTATTTAGGACTACTGGCAGTATCTTAGTATTTCCAGGCTTCCTAAAGGTATATACTAGTGCAGATGAAGAAGAAAAGGACAGAAAATTACCTGAGCTCTTGGTGGGAGACCTGCTCAACCTTGTAGACATCCTACCTAAGCAGCATTTTACTCAGCCACCTCCAAGGTATACTGAGCCCTCATTGATAAAGACCATGGAAGAACTAGGGATAGGTAGACCAAGTACCTATGCACCAACCATAGCTACAATATTAGCTAGGGATTATGTGGTATTGGAAAACAAGGTTTTTTATCCGACAGAGTTGGGTATTTTAGTTAATGATCTTTTGAAGGAATACTTTGAAAGTATTGTAAATGAAGAGTTTACTGCAGAACTTGAGGATAAGTTGGATGAAATTGAAGAGGGTAAATTAGAATGGCGGGCTGTAGTAGGAGACTTCTATGGAGGCTTTGAAGAATTACTATCTAAGGCAGAGGATGAAATAACCAAGATAGAAATTGAGGATGAAGTCACAGACGAGATTTGTGAAAAATGTGGTAGAAACATGGTCATTAAGTCAGGTAGATTTGGAAAGTTCTTAGCCTGTCCTGGATATCCTGAATGCAAAAATACCAAACCTATTCATGATAAAATAGATGTGAAATGTCCAATCTGCAAAAAGGGAGATGTAGTAAAGAAGAGATCAAAAAGGGGCAGGGTTTTCTATGGCTGTAGCACCTATCCTGAGTGTGAATTTGTTTCTTGGGATGAACCTATAGATGAAAAATGCCCTGTTTGCAACCAGTATATGGTTATCAGGAGGAACAAAAATAACGACATCATAAGATGCAGCAATAAGGACTGCGGATATACCAAGAAAACTAACAAATAAATATACAAAATTAAACTATATTTTCTGTACAAAGTAAAGAAAATATAGTATTCTATATATATATTAGAATATTCTGAATTAATATTCTGTGATTATGTTAGCGATTAGATTCATATAGAAGAAATCAAGGAGGACGAACTGTGGAAAGATTGCTAAAGGAAACTAGAAAGCTAAACAAAACCATCCAGGGTTATGGTACGCAACCCGTATCTTTTGCTGAAATCAGCAAGATCTTAAGTGAAATTTTAGATGCAAATGTTTATATTGCAAGTAGGAAAGGAAGAGTTTTAGGTTATCATCTGTCTCCAGGCTTTAAATGTGAAGTTGTAGAGAATGAAGTTATTAAGAATCAAAGATTCCCTAAGAAATACAACGATAAGTTACTGGCGGTTACTGAAACCAATGAAAATGTCACTGACTTTGACTTATGTGTATTTGATGAATTTGCAGAATGTGATCATCCAGGTAAGATCGCAACTATTATCCCTATTAGCTCAGGAGGGAAAAGACTGGGGACTTTACTATTGGCTAGATTTAATAGGGAGTTTGCCATCGAGGACTTAATATTAGGTGAGTATAGTGCCACCATTGTAGGAATGGAGATTCTAAGGTCAAAGAGCGAGGAGATTGAGGAAGAAGCCAGGAAGAAATCAGTTGTACAGATGGCCATAAATACCTTATCTTACTCTGAATTAGAGGCTATGGAGCATATCTTTAACGAGTTAGATGGACCTGAGGGACTCTTGGTTGCTAGTAAAATTGCCGATAGGGTTGGAATCACAAGATCTGTTATCGTTAATGCCCTAAGGAAGTTTGAGAGTGCTGGAGTTATCGAATCCCGATCCCTTGGGATGAAGGGAACCCATATCAAGGTATTAAATGATAAATTGATAGAAGAGCTAAAAAAAGCTAGACAATAAACGGCTTGGCTAGCTTGATTGACTAAATATAAAAAAATATTGATTATATAATATCAGTATGTTATACTACTATAGTGATTACACACATTCCCAGATATCCTAGGTAGTCCCAATCCGGGTCCTAGGCTAGATGAAGGGAATGGAGGAAAAAACTTGGAGGTGAATTGATATGTCAGTTGTTTCAATGAAAAGTTTGTTAGAAGCTGGTGTCCATTTTGGTCATCAAACTAGAAGATGGAACCCAAAGATGGCTCCCTACATCTTTACTGAAAGAAATGGTATCTATATTATAGACCTACAAAAAACAGTTAAGATGGTAGAGACTGCATATGATTTTGTAAGGGAGATTGCTGCTGAGGGTGGAGAAATCCTATTTGTTGGTACTAAGAAACAAGCTCAAGAGGCAATAGAGGCAGAGGCAAAGAGATGCAACATGCCTTATGTTAACCAAAGATGGCTTGGTGGAATGCTAACAAACTACAAAACTATCAAAAAGAGGATCGACAGACTACATGAGTTAGGTAAGATGGAAGAGGAAGGAATCTTCGATGTATTACCTAAGAAAGAAGTTATCAAACTTAAGCATGAAAGAGACAGGCTAGAGAAATTCTTGGGAGGCATTAAGGATATGGAGAGAATTCCTGATGCCATATTTGTAGTAGATCCAAGAAAAGAAAGAAATGCTGTTAGAGAGGCTCAAATTCTTGGAATTCCTGTTGTTGCTATTGTTGATACTAACTGTGATCCAGACGAGATAGATTATATTATACCTGGAAACGATGATGCCATTAGAGCGGTTAAGCTATTAACTGAAACTATGGCTAATGCTGTACTTGAAGGTAGACAAGGTGTACAGTTAGAATCTGCTGATGAAGAGGCAGTAGCTGTAGAAGAAACAGTAGAAGTAGAAGAAACAGAAGAAATAGAAGAAGAATAATCATAGGGTAAGGGTTTTAAGGTTTATTGCCTTATGACTCTTACCATTTTTTAACAATTCAAGGAGGGATAAGGAATGAGCATAAGTGCTTCACTTGTGAGAGAGTTGAGGGAAAGAACTGGAGCAGGCATGATGGATTGTAAGAAGGCTCTAGTAGAAACCAATGGTGATGTGGAGAAAGCTATTGACCTATTAAGAGAAAAGGGGCTTGCTTCTGCAGCTAAGAAGTCAGGAAGAATAGCTGCTGAAGGTATAGTAGATTCATATATACACGGTGGAAGAATAGGTGTCCTAATCGAAGTAAATTCTGAGACAGACTTTGTAGCTAAGAATGATGAGTTCAAGAGCTTCGTTAGGGATATGGCTATGCAGGTTGCTGCTGCTAATCCAAGATACGTTAAGAGGGAAGATGTTCCTGAAGCAGAGGTAGAAAAAGAAAGAAAAGTTCTAGTTCAACAAGCTTTAAATGAAGGAAAACCTGAGCATATTGCTGAAAAGATTGTAGAAGGCCGTATGGGTAAGTTCTTCGAGCAAATCTGTCTATTAGAGCAAACATTTATCAAGGATACTGATAAAAAGGTAGTAGATGTACTAAATGAGATTATCTCAAAAATTGGTGAAAACATTGTAATAAGAAGATTTGCAAGATTTGAAGTTGGTGAAGGCATAGAGAAAAAACAAGAAGATTTTGCAGAAGAAGTTGCAAAGCAAATGGGACAATAATCTAATGGAGAACAAGTACTTGTTCTCCATTTCAGTAAGTGGAAATATACATAAGGAGTGAATTATATGGAACCCATATTTAAAAGAATAGTGCTAAAGCTAAGCGGTGAAGCACTGGCAGGCGATAAGGGTAGTGGTATAGATGGTTATACCATTAAAAAAATATCTAAGGAGATTAAACGAGTTCATGACCTAGGTGTGGAGGTTTCCATAGTAGTAGGCGGAGGAAATTTTTGGAGAGGTGCTAGTGCCAAGGAATTAGACAGAACTACATCAGATCATATAGGTATGTTGGGAACAGTTATGAATGCTTTAGCACTACAAGATGCTTTGGAAAAGATGGGTGTTGTTACAAGGGTACAGTCTGCCATAGATATGAAACAGATTGCTGAACCCTATATTAGGAGGAGGGCCATTAGACACTTGGAAAAAGCAAGGGTGGTTATATTTGCTGCTGGCTCAGGTAACCCTTATTTTTCAACTGACACAGCTGCTGCTCTAAGGGCTGCAGAAATTGAAGCAGATGTAATCTTATTGGCCAAAAAAGGTGTAGATGGTGTATATGATTCAGATCCTAATATAAATAATTCTGCAAAAAAGTTTGAAACTTTAAAATATATTGATATACTTAATTTAGGACTTGGAATTATGGATTCTACAGCAACTTCTTTATGCATGGACAATCAAATTCCATTGATTGTATTCGGAATTGATGAACCGGAAAATATTTATAAGGTTATTGTAGGCCAAAAAATAGGTACACATGTAAAGGAGGACTAAGATGAAGTTACCAATTTTTAAAGACTTGGAAAGCAGAATGAATAAAACTATTTCAGTCTACAAGGAAGATTTACAAGCAATAAGGGCTGGCCGCGCTAATCCACAATTATTGGATAGGATTACAGTTGAATACTATGGCCAAATGACCCCACTAAATCAAGTATCAAGTATATCTGCACCAGAACCAAGACTATTAACTATTCAACCATGGGATTCCAGCTTAATACCAGTTATTGAAAAGGAAATACTTAGGTCGGATTTAGGTATTAATCCTTCAAATGATGGGAAAATAATAAGGCTAGCTATTCCCCAATTAACAGAGGAAAGAAGAATTGAGCTTACTAAACTAGTAAGGAAGAATGGGGAAAATGCGAAAATTGCAATTAGAAATATTAGAAGAGATGGTATTGATGAAGTTAGGAAAATGGAAAAGAACAAGGAACTAACTGAGGATGAAAAGAAGCAGGCTGAAGATGAAATTCAAAAGATAACTGATAAGTTTATTAAGGAAATAGATTCTATCACAGAAAAAAAAGAAGAAGAGTTAATGGAAATTTAGTGATACCCCTTCTTGATAGAAGGGGTTTATTTCTGGGGGATATGTTTATGGAACAAAACAAAGGGAATTCGCTGTTAAGTCAAATAGATTTAGAAAACCTACCTAGACATATAGCCATTATTATGGATGGAAATGGTAGATGGGCAAGTAAAAGGTTGCTTCCTAGGAATTTTGGCCATAGGGAGGGTATGAAAAGGGTTGTAGAGATTGTAGAAGCCGCTACCCAGCTTGGTATTGATTCTTTAACCCTTTATGCCTTTTCCACTGAGAATTGGAAGAGGCCAGAAAAAGAGATTGATGGTCTTATGAATCTTTTGGTCATCTATATAAGAAATGAGTTGAATAGGTTGATCAAGAATAATGTCAAGCTTAATATCCTGGGGGATATAAGTCCTTTACCTAACATAGCCAAGGATGAGGTTAAAAGAGCTCTTGAGGAGACCAAGGATAATACAGGTATGAATCTTAATATTGCCTTAAACTATGGTGGGCGTCATGAAATTCTTAACAGTATAAAATTGATATTAAAAGATATAGAAGTGGGTAATATTAGTATAGATGACTTAGATGAAGAAATATTTTCTCAATATCTTTATACCAGGGACCAAGCAGATCCAGATTTGCTAATTAGACCAAGCGGAGAATTGAGAATAAGTAATTTCTTACTATATCAGATAGCCTACACTGAATTCTGGTTCTCAAACGTCTTATGGCCAGATTTCACAAAGGAAAAATTATATGAGGCTATAATCGATTTTCAAAAAAGAAATCGACGATTTGGAGGAATTTAGGTGAAAGATTTAAAAACTAGAACCCTAACAGGGATTTTTGGAATTGCCTTGCTTCTTTTTATTGTATCCAAGGGTAAAATTTACCTATCGGTAGCAATTTCCCTCCTTTCAATAATAGGTTTGTGGGAATTCTACCAAGCCATGAATAATATTAAAATTAAACCAGTAAAGCTTATTGGTTACCTGGCTGTTATGGGACTTTTCATTAGTAACCAATACCATGTAATAAATACAGAATTTGTATTATATCTTATAATGATATCCTTACTTATAATGCTACTTATAAATAAGAAAATCAAGGTTATTGATGTTGCAGCTACCTTATTAGGGATCTTGTATGTTCCTTTTTTTCTATTCTACATCTATAGATTGGATGGTAGTATATACATATGGTTAATATTCCTAATCTCTTTTGGAACTGACACATTTGCCTATTTTGTCGGTAATGCCTTTGGCAGGAACAAGCTATGTCCAAATATTAGTCCAAACAAGACTCAGGAGGGTGCCCTGGGTGGAATCCTGGGTAGTCTGGTTGTTACCCTAATATTGGGGTATTTCATCAAAGCTGAAATCTTATGGAAGTTGGCCATATTGGCTATCCTAGCATCAATCACAGCCCAGATAGGAGACCTAGTAGCCTCAAGGATTAAAAGGCTGGCCAAAATCAAGGATTATGGATTTATATTTCCTGGCCATGGTGGTGTCTTAGACAGGTTTGATAGTATTATTTTTACTGCTCCGTTAATATATTATTATGTGGAACATATTTTAATTTAAGCTCTAGGTGGTGTTTTTTGTGCAAACAGCAATAGCTTCAATTTTTGTTTTTTTACTGGTTATATTATTACATGAGTTAGGACATTTTACAGTTGCAAAACTAGTTGGTATACAGGTAAATGAATTTTCCATAGGGATGGGACCTAAACTCTTCCAAAAGAAGAGGGGAGAAACCCAATACACCCTAAGGGCCCTACCCATAGGTGGTTATGTTAGTATGGAAGGTGAAGATGAAGAGTCTAATAATCCAAGAGCCTTTGGTAATGTACCTGCCCTTTCTAGAATAGGTGTTATAGCTGCTGGCGCAATTATGAACTTTGTCTTAGCTATCATTGTTCTTTCCATTGTATCCTTTAGCATGGGGGATTTGGATAAGCCGACCAATATTCTTGCTGGCACTGTAGCAGATAGTCCAGCTGAGCATCTGGGTATCCTAGAAGGGGATGAAATTATTGCAATTAATAATATCCCTACTGAAACCTGGGATGAAATAGCTGATACCATTAGCAGGTCAGACCCCAACCAGGAGCTGGAGATAAGGCTAATTAGGGATGGAAAAGAGGAGATCTTTTCTATAATGCCATATGTGGAAGATGGTAGGGTTATGATTGGTATCATTCCCAGCTATGAGAAGTCTCTTGGGGCGGGTATCAAGGGTGGCTTTCAAATGACAGGTAACTTTATTGTTCTAATGTTTGATTTTATCAAGATGATCTTTACTGGCCAAGTATCCCTAGACCATTTGGCTGGTCCTGTTGGTGTAATAAGTGAAATAGGTCATGCTGCCCAAATGGGTCTTATGAACTTGTTGGTTCTATTAGGATTTATCAGCGTTAATTTGGGATTTTTTAATCTCCTACCCATACCAGCCCTGGATGGTAGTAGACTTGTATTTTTATTTATAGAGTTGATTAGAGGCAAGCCAATCGATTCTAAGAAGGAGAACCTTATCCATTTTGTTGGTCTAGTTTTCCTTTTAGGCCTAATGTTGATAATAACTTATAGGGACTTAATTAGAATTGATGTATTTGGATAGGGGACTTGTATAGGTCCCTTAAATTTTGAGAATGAAGTATATAGTTAGATGATAAAAGGTGGTTACGATGAAAAGAAGAAATACTAGGGTCATTAAGGTTGGTGATAGGCTGATTGGAGGGAATAATCCCATCACAGTCCAATCTATGACCAATACTCTTACAAAGGATATAGATAGCACTGTTAAACAGATAAAGAGCCTTGAGGATGCAGGCTGTGATATAATAAGGCTTGCTATTTCAGACTTGGATGACGCAAAGGCAATAAGTGAGATTAAAAGAAGTATCAAGATACCAATGATTGCTGATATCCAATATGATTATAGGTTAGCCCTAGAATCCATAAAATATGGGATAGATGGTTTGAGGATTAACCCTGGCAATATAGGAAGCCTGGATAAGGTTAAGGAGATTGTCAAGGCCTGTAAGGAAAGAGACATTTCCATCAGGATAGGGGTAAATTCAGGCTCAATTAAGAAGGAATTCTTAGAAAAATTCAATGGGGTAAATGAGGATTCTATGGTCCATAGTGCCCTTGAGCAAATAAGATTGCTTGAGGATCTTGACTTTCATGACATAAAAATATCCCTTAAGGCCAGTAATGTTCCCTTAACTATTAAGGCCTACGATAAGATGAGTCAGGTTTGTGATTATCCCCTACACCTGGGAATTACAGAGGCTGGTCCCGGTATGAAGGGTACAGTAAAATCCTCTGTAGGGATGGGGATACTCTTATCCATGGGTATAGGTGATACAATCCGAATCTCCTTAACAGGAGACCCTGTTGATGAAGTTAGGGTAGGCAGAGAGATATTAAAATCCCTCCATCTGCTCAAGGAGGGTGTTGAATTGATCTCCTGTCCAACCTGCGGTAGGACTAGGATTGATTTAATAGATATAGTTAAGGAAGCTGAAAAGCGGCTAGAAGGCATTAAGAAACATATAACTGTTGCTATTATGGGCTGCCCAGTGAATGGTCCAGGAGAAGCAAGAGAGGCTGATATAGGCATTGCTGGAGGTAATGGTGAAGGCTTGATTTTTATCAAGGGGAAAATTGTAAAGAAGGTTAAGGAAGAAGATCTACTTGATGAGTTAATAAGGGAGATTGAAAAACTCTAAGATGATATCCCATAAAAGAGGGGGCATAGGTTGAATTGAACTATGTATATCTAAATAAATTAATCAGGGATGAAGAATATAATTATTTAAAAGACTATAATCTATTGCTATATAAGGTAGAAATCTTTAAATCTACCATGGAGATGAAGTTATTCATCCAGGCTAAGGAGATTCTTGGTAAGGAGTCCATAAAAGATATAGAAGAAATAATTAAGAAGAGCTTCCCAGATTTTAAGATTGATATAAATATTAAATATAAGATTGATACTAATTCCCAGAAGGACATGGAAATTTATATAGATAGGATAAGGAACTATATTTTGGATAAGATACCCTCAAGTTCATCTTGGATTGAGGGTATAAAATTTGAACTAGATGAAAATACCCTTAAGCTTTTAATTCCTAATGACATTGCCCTCCACTCCATGGATAGGAATGGTTTTATGGATGACTTAAGGAGCATGGTTCTCTCAGAGGTAGGTTTAAAACTATTTCTATCTTCCAGGGAGATAAACCCCATAGAGGCGGAAAGCTTTTTAGAGGAGAAATACCAGGAAGAAAAATCAATTTCACAGGATGTTTTACTTAACTCTAACTATGAAGCTAAAAAATCTAATGGAAGGGCTAAGTCATCTAAGGATTATATTTTTGGTAAAGCAATTAAGTCAGAGCTTATCAAGATAAATACCGTAGATTTACAGACAGGAACTGCTGCTGTTAAGGGTGAAATATTTCAACTGGATACCAGGGATATTAAGGGAAATAGAACCCTAATTAGCTTTTATATTTCTGATTGGACTGATTCCATACTAGCCAAGGCCTTCCTGGCCAAGGATAAGGCTGAAGAATTATTAGCTAATATCAAATCTGGAGATTATGTAATCTTAGAAGGGGATGTTGTATATGATAGTTATTCTAAGACAGTAGCTATTATGCTTAAATCCCTTCAAAAGGTTGAGAAAGAAGAGCGTAAGGACCAAGCAGATGAAAAAAGGATAGAACTCCATCTCCATACTCAAATGAGCTCCATGGATGGGGTTACCAATGTGAAGAAACTAATTGAAAGGGCTCATTCTTGGGGGCACCCTGCGGTGGCAATTACAGACCATGGAGTAGTACAAGCCTTTCCAGATGCTATGGAGATATCTGAAAGGTTGGGAATGAAAATCATTTACGGCCTGGAGGGCTACTTGGTAAACGACAAAAAGCAGATAATCACTGCCTATAATCCAGATAGGGATTATGATGAATTTGTTATATTTGATATAGAAACCACAGGCTTATCAGCTATTAATGATGCTATAACCGAGATTGGAGCAGTGAAGGTTAAGGATGGTGAAGTTATAGATAGTTTTAGCCAACTAGTTAATCCAGGAAGGGAAATTCCTGAATTTATAACCAACTTAACTGGCATTACAAATGAAATGGTAAAGGATGCACCAACTATTGATGAGGTTATAGTTGACTTCAACGAATTTATCCAAGGGAGTGTTGTGGTGGCCCATAATGCTAGTTTTGATGTGGGTTTCATTAGGGAGAACCTTAAGAAGGTTGGCTTAGGTTTATATAATCCAGTATTGGATACCTTGGAATTGGCTAGGGCCGTATTCCCAGATCTAAAGAACCACAAACTAAATACTCTTGCTGAACATCTAGAAGTTGTATTAGAAAACCATCATAGGGCACTAGATGATGCAAATGCTACTAAGGATATCTTTTTAAAAACTATGGAGCTACTTAAAGCAAGGGGAATAACAAGTTTTGATGATATAAATAGATTAAACTCGAACAAGGATGCCACTAGGGATGAGGTATTCCATGTCACCATATTAGTGAAGAACCAAGTTGGCTTAAAGAATCTCTATAAGATAGTTTCTGAATCCCATATTAATTATTTCTATCGGAGGCCTAGAATCCCTAAATCCCTATTGGAAGCAAACAGGGAAGGCCTTTTGATTGGTAGTGCCTGTGAAGCTGGTGAATTATATAAGGCTATTCTCAAGGGGAGGTCCTATAACGAGATTAGAAGCATTGTACGATTCTATGACTACTTAGAGATCCAACCCCTTGACAATAATATGCACTTGGTTCGAAATGGCAGTGTTAGGGATAGAAATCAATTGGAGGAAATCAATAGGAATATCTATAATTTGGGTAAGAAGTACAATAAGCTTGTAGTTGCTACTGGTGATGTTCACTTCTTAGACCCAGAAGACGAGATCTATCGTAGAATCTTGATGAGTGGTCAAGGCTTCCAGGATGCGGATACACAGCCTCCCCTTTACTTAAGGACTACGGAGGAGATGCTAGAGGAGTTTTCTTACTTGGGTCAAGAAATAGCCAAGGAAGTTGTTATATTAAATCCAAATCTTGTGAATAATATAATTGAAGATGTTAGGCCAATTCCAAAAGGAACCTATCCCCCTATAATCGAGGGCTCAGAAGATGAATTGAGAAAAATAACTTATGAAAGAGCTCATGAATTATATGGAGATCCCCTACCTGAAATTGTACAAAAGCGTCTAGAAAGGGAACTAACATCTATAATCAGTAATGGGTATGCAGTCATGTATATAATCGCTCAGAAGCTGGTTTGGAAGTCCCTAGAGGATGGTTATTTGGTAGGCTCCAGGGGTTCAGTAGGTTCATCCTTTGCTGCTACCATGGCTGGTATAACTGAGGTCAACCCCCTTAAACCCCACTATCTTTGTCCTAAGTGTAAAAACAGTGAGTTCTTTGAAGACGGTTCAATTGCATCAGGTTCAGATTTACCAGACAAACTTTGTCCAGTATGCAATACTGAGTATGTCAAGGATGGCCATGATATCCCCTTTGAAGTTTTTTTAGGCTTTGAAGGAGACAAGGAACCAGATATAGATTTGAACTTTGCAGGTGAATATCAGGCTAAGGCCCATAAATATACTGAGGAATTGTTTGGTGAAGAATATGTATATAGGGCAGGGACAATAGGAACCATAAAGGACAAAACCGCCTATGGTTTTGTTAAAAAGTATTTTGAAGAGAAGGGGATTGATGTCAGCCCTGCTGAAATAAATAGGCTTGTTCTGGGTTGTACAGGAATCAAGAGGACCACTGGTCAACATCCTGGTGGGGTTATGATTGTACCAGACAATAAGGAAATCTATGATTTTTCTCCTATTCAATACCCTGCTAATGATAAAAATTCAGGAGTTATTACAACTCATTTTGATTATGATGCCATCAGTGGCACCATCTTGAAATTGGATATCTTAGGACATGATGTACCTTCAATTATTAAAATGTTAGAGGATATTACAGGTATTGACCCCACATCTATACCCTTAGATGATAAGGAGACCATGAAGTTATTCTCTAGTCCTGAGCCCCTCGGGGTAAGTGAAGCTGACATCAATTGTAAGGTAGGCACCTTGGGTATACCAGAATTTGGGACTAAATTTGTTAGGCAAATGTTAGTAGAGACTAAGCCTCAAGCTTTTTCAGACCTGGTAAGGATAAGTGGTTTATCCCATGGGACTGACGTCTGGATTAATAATGCCCAGGATCTTATCAGGAATAAGGAGGCAACCATTTCCGAAGTTATTTCTACCAGGGAAGATATTATGCTCTATCTTATAAATGCAGGCTTGGACAATAGAAAGTCCTTCTTTATAATGGAGAAGGTTAGAAAGGGCAAGGGTCTATCTGAGGAAGACGAAAGAGAAATGAGTGCCTTGGATTTGCCCGCTTGGTATATAGACTCCTGTAATAAGATCAAGTACATGTTCCCTAAGGCCCATGCTGTTGCCTATGTTATGATGTCCTTTAGGATTGCATATTTTAAGGTGTATTACCCTCAAGCCTTTTATGCCACTTATTTTACTAGTAAGGCTGCTGATTTCGATGCCCAACTGATCCTAGAAGGTAAGGATAGGGTTAATGAAAAGATTGATGAAATAGAATCCTTAGGCAATGATGCTAGTCCTAAGGAAAGGAATTTGCTTAATGTTTTAGAGGTTGCTAGGGAAATGTATATGAGGGGATTCAAATTCCAAAACATAGACTTATACAAATCCCATAGCGATAAGTTCTTAATTGGTGAAGATGGAATATTACCACCCTTAAAAGGCTTAGATGGTGTTGGAGAAAATGCAGCTAGAAAGATTGCTGAAGAAAGGTCTAAGGGTAGGTTTATCTCTATTGAGGATTTGGTTATGAGGACCAAGGTTACCAAAACTGTAGTAGAAGCTCTACTAAATCATGGTTGTCTCGATGGATTACCTGAAAGTAACCAATTAAGCCTGTTTTAGTGTTTGATTTTATTTTTGTCAGGTGATATAATAAAGACGACAATAATAAGGTTATTTGCAAAAGAGTGGGGTTTCCCACTCTTGATTTATGTATCTATGGAGGTAGTATTATGAGTACTCAAAGAACCAACAGAAGGGAAATGTTTAAACTAGTAGGGGAAGTGTGTGAAAGTCTTGCAGAAGAGTTAGGGTTTGAGCTGGTAGACATAGAGTATGTTAAAGAGTTTGGTAGTTATTTTTTAAGAGTCTTTATAGATAAACCTGGTGGTGTTACCAGTGACGATTGCGAAGAGATGAGTGTTAGGTTGAGTCCTATATTAGATGAAAAGGACCCCATTAAGGAGCCCTACTATCTAGAAGTTTCATCTCCAGGCCTGGATAGGCCCCTAAAGACAGATAAGGATCTGAAACGTAACCTAAACAAGGAAGTAGAGATTAAACTTTACAAGGCCCTTAATAAGGTGAAGAACTATCAAGGAAGGCTGGTAGAATTTAATGATGATACCATCATAATTGAGGATGGATCAGGTGAAGTTATTTCATTGCCAAGGGATCTAATCTCACTTGTCCGGTTGGTAATCAAATTTTAAGGAGGTAATTTATTAAATGAATGAAGATTTTATTCAAGCCCTTCATGAAATTGAAAAGGAAAAGGGAATTTCAAAGGACATAATCTTTGAGGCTTTAGAATCCGCCCTTATATCTAGCTATAAGAAGAATTTTGGTTCTGCGCAAAATGTTGTTATAGATATAGACAGGGAGACTGGGCTTACTAAGGTCCTGGCACTAAAGGAAGTAGTAGAAGAGGTAGAAAATGAAAACCTTGAAATAGGGTTGGAAGAAGCAAAGGAAATAGATGACAAGTATAGCCTAGGTGATATAGTTTCTATAGAGATTACACCTAAGGATTTCGGGCGGATAGCTGCACAAACTGCCAAGCAGGTTGTAATCCAAAGGATTAAAGACGCCGAAAGAGATGTTATCTATGAGGAGTTTATAAACAGAGAAAATGAAATAATAACTGGGATGATTCAAAGGATTTCAAAGAATAATGTTTTTATCGATTTAGGAAAAACAGAAGGAATTCTACCCCCATCAGAGCAGATTGAAGGCGAGGTCTATCAGCAATCAGGAAGACTTAAACTACTTATTGTAGAAGTAAAAAAGACCACCAAGGGGCCTCAGGTTATCCTATCCAGATCCCATCCAGGCCTGGTAAAGAGATTGTTCGAATTAGAAGTGCCAGAAATCAGTGATGGAATAGTAGAAATATTTTCAGTTGCCAGGGAGGCAGGTTCCAGAACCAAGGTGGCGGTATTCTCTAAGGATCCAGACGTAGACCCCTTGGGAGCATGTGTAGGTTTTAAGGGCAGCAGGGTAAAGGCTATTGTGGATGAGTTGAATGGAGAGAAGCTAGATGTTGTAATCTGGAGCAAGAATATCGCTGAATTTATAGCTAATAGTCTGAGCCCATCTAAGGTACTTAAGGTTGATATAGATGAAAAGGAGAAATCTGCTACAGTAGTGGTTCCTGATTATCAATTATCCCTGGCCATAGGAAAGGAAGGACAAAATGCCCGCTTAGCTGCAAAACTGACCAATTGGAAAATCGACATAAAGTCTGAGACCCAATACGCAGAGGAAAAAGCAGCTTTAGAGGAAAGAGCAGAAGACTCGGTGGATGATACCTTGATAGAAGATCTTGATGAAACTATAAATGATTCAATTGAAGAAGTCCTAGATAAATCAATTGATAAAGAATTATATCAAGAAATAAATGAGGGTGATGAGTATGAAGAAAAAGAGGAAGATTCCTATTAGGAAATGCATAGCCTGTGGCGAAGGCAGGCCTAAAAAGGAACTTATTAGAATAGTTAAGACAGCTGAGGATGGTGTAAAGGTTGATTTAACCGGAAAGGTTAACGGCAGAGGGGCCTATATATGCCCCAGAATTGAATGTTATGAATCCATAATCAAAACAAAGAAGCTTTCAAGGCATCTTGATACGGAAGTAACTAATGAACTTTACGAGGAATTAAAGAAGGTAGTCGAGGGTTTTGAGCAGGAGGGGAACACCTTGAAATAATATAGGGGGTGCGTTATATGGCAAAAATTAGAGTGTATGAATTAGCTAAAGAGCTAAATATCTCAAGTAAGGAGCTTATTGAAAAACTAGGTGACTTGGATGTTTCCATAAGTAGTCACATGAGCTCCATTGAAGAAGAGGAGGCAGACCTAATAAGGGATTTATTTAAAGAATCTAAGGAGGATACATCTCCTAAAAAGGTAGAAGATAAAAATATGGGTGTGAAAAAAGAAGAAAGTAATGAGGAGCCAGTTGAAGAAGGACCCAGCATAGAACTTAGTGGGGATATTATAGTAAAAGATTTGGCTGATCAACTAAATGCTCAGGTATCCCAGGTAATTACGAAATTGATTTCCTTGGGAGTAATGGCTAGTCAAAATCAAGAGATTGATTTTGATACTGCCCAAATTATTGCAGAAGAATTTGGGTATAAGGTTATACTAAGAGATACAGAAGATGATGAAGTAGATGAGGCAGAAGAAACTGAAGAAATGATAGCTGAATTCCAATTGGACTATGAAGATGACCCTAAGGATATGGTGACAAGACCACCAGTGGTAACTGTAATGGGACACGTCGACCATGGTAAGACCTCCTTGTTGGATGCTATAAGGCATACTAGTGTTACTGAAGGAGAAGCTGGGGGTATTACACAACATATAGGTGCTTATTCTGTCAAGGTTAATGATAAGAAGGTAGTATTCTTAGATACACCTGGCCATGAAGCCTTTACTTCTATGAGGGCTAGAGGGGCTAGTATAACAGACATAGCTGTCCTAGTTGTAGCTGCTGATGATGGTGTTATGCCCCAAACCATAGAGGCTATTAACCACGCTAGGGCTGCTGGTGTACCTATTATTGTAGCTATAAATAAGATAGATAAACCAACGGCTAATGTAGAAAGATTAAAACAAGAGCTAACTGAAAATGGTTTATTACCTGAAGATTGGGGTGGAGACACCATAACTGTTCCTGTATCAGCCAAACAAAGGGAAAATATCGGAGAATTATTGGATATGATTCTCTTAGTAGCTGAAATGGAAGAATTGAAGGCCAACCCCAACAGAAATGCTGTTGGTACAATTATAGAGGCTCAATTGGATAAGGGTAAGGGCCCCCTTGCAACTGTCCTGGTTCAAAAAGGAACCCTATCCACAGGAGATATGGTTGTTTCTGGAACTGCTAGCGGTAGGATTAGGGCCATGATAGATGATAAGGGTAATAGGGTTGATAAGGCTGGACCATCTACACCTGTGGTAATACTAGGACTTTCTGAGGTACCAGAGGCTGGAGACCAATTATTTGCTGTTGAAAATGAGAGAATTGCCAGGACCTATGCTGAAAGAATTAAGGAAATGCAAAGGGAAAGACAATTAAAGGCAACCAGCAAATCCCAGGTATCCCTTGATGATTTATTTGAGCAAATTAAAGAAGGGGAGATCAAGGACTTAAATATAATCATTAAGGCGGATGTAAGGGGTTCTATCGAAGCCTTGAGTCAGTCCTTGGAAAAACTAGACCACGAAGAGGTCAAGATAAATATTATCCATGGTGGAGTTGGAGGTATAACTGAAAATGATATTCTCTTAGCATCTGCATCAAATGCCATTGTTATAGGATTTAATGTTAGACCTAATCTTAATGCTATAGCCGCATCCAAGAGGGATAAAGTGGATGTCAGGACCTATAGGGTCATCTATGAAGCCATAGAAGATATAGAGAAGGCTGTTAAGGGTATGTTAGCACCTACCATCGTGGAAGAAGTTCTGGGAAGGGCTGAAGTTAGGGCTACATTTAGGCTACCTAACAACTCTACCGTTGCTGGTATCTACGTGCTAGATGGTAAGATTACTCGTAATGCACAAGTAAGGCTATTAAGGGATGATATTGTGATATTTGAAGGCGGTATTTCTTCACTTAAGAGGTTCAAGGACGATGTTAGGGAGGTAGCATCTGGTTATGAGGCTGGTTTAGGCCTGGAGAACTATAATGACATTAAGGAAAATGACATGATAGAAGCATTTATTTTAAAAGAGGTAGAAAGATAGAGGTATATTCTTATGAAAAACAAGAGAATAAATAGGATCTCAGAGGAAGTAAGAAGAGTTGTTTCAGATCTAATCCTCAACGGATTGAAGGACCCTAGAATCAGTAAGATGGCATCTGTTACCAGCGTCGAAGTAACTAGGGACCTAAGTTTTGCCAATATCTATATTTCCGTATTAGGAAATGACTTGGAGAAGGAAAATACAATCCTTGGACTTGAGAGTGCCAAGGGTTATATTAGAAATGAAATAGGTAACAGAATCGATCTAAGGCACGTACCTGAACCTATTTTCCATCTTGATGAGACTATAGAGAATGCTATGTATATGTCCGAATTAATCGATAAGGTTGCTAAGAAGGAAAAGGATACTAGAGGTAATGGGAATGAATGATCTAATCTTAAAATCCATGGATGAAGCAATAGAATATATCAAGAAAAGTGATAAGATATTTATTGCTTCCCATGTAAATCCAGATGGAGACAATGTTGGCTCAAGTCTAGCCATGGCCTTGGCCTTAAAAAAGTTGAATAAGAAGGTTATTCTTTTAAAAACAGATAGCATACCTGAAGACTATATGTTTTTACCAGGTGTAGACTTATACCAAGACTATAGTGATGACTTGGGACCAGCAGATGTCTTTATCGCTCTTGATTCAAGTGATCTAGACCGTCTGGGTCAGAATAAGGAAGTATTACTCAAGGCCCATAGGGTGATCAATATTGACCATCATATTACCAGTACAAACTTTGGCCACATTAATATCGTGGATGATAAAAGTGCCGCTACAGGAGAACTAATCTTTTATTTTCTAAAGAGGATGGACATAGATATAGATAAGGATATTGCCACCAACCTGTATACGGCTATAAACACCGATACCGGTAAGTTTTCCTATGAAAGTGTTACTAGCAAGACCCATAGGATAACTGCCGAATTAATAGATGTAGGAATCAGTGTTAAGGATATAAATATCCAGCTTTATGAGAAATATAGCATAGAAAGAACCAGCCTTTTTATCAAGAGCTTGGGAACCTTAAATACCTATGCTAATGATAGGATTTCTTCAGTTAAGGTTAGCCAGAGGATGTTAAGGGAAACCAATACCAGTTTTGATGACACTGAGGGAATAGTCTCCTTCCTTAGGAGTATAGGGCCGGTTGAGGTGTCCTGTCTCTTGAAGGAAATCAAACCTGATGAAATCAAGGTGAGTCTAAGGAGCAAGGAATATGTCGATGTTTCCTCAATCTGTAAGGTGTTTGGCGGAGGCGGACATATTCGGGCTGCAGGGTGTACTATATATGAGGATTTGGATACAGCAGAATCCATAATTATCAAGGAAATAATGAAGAATTTAAGGTGACTAAATGAATGGAATAATAAATTTTAATAAGCCAAAGGGTATGACTTCCCACGATGCAGTGTATTATTTTAGGCGCTTGTTAAAGATAAAAAAAGTTGGACATACTGGAACCCTGGATCCAGATGCTACAGGAGTATTACCAATTTGTATCGGCAAGGGAACGAGGGTTTCTGAATATATATTGGATGCTGATAAGGAGTATATTGGTGTTTTAAGGTTGGGAACTGAAACCGACACCCAAGATAGTAGCGGTCAAGTTCTTCATACATCCTCCAAGAAGGTTAATGAGGACGAAATATATGTCTCCTTTAATAAGTTTAAGGGTGATATTTTACAGGTTCCACCAATGTACTCGGCGATTAAACATAAAGGCAAAAGGTTGTATGAGCTTGCCAGGGAGGGCAAGGTGGTTGAGAGAAAACCCAGGCCTGTTAAAATCTATGAGTTGAATATTCTTGAAATTAAGGGAAATAGAGAGATTACTTTCTATACTAGATGTTCCAGGGGTACCTATATAAGAACTTTGTGTAATGATATAGGTAGAGACTTAGGAACCTATGGTCATATGTCAGGCTTGACTAGGGTAGGGGTTGGAAGTTTTAAGCTTGAAGATTCTTTTAGCATGGAGGATTTACAAGACCTTAGCCTAGATGAGATAAGGGATTTGATAATGCCCATGGATATGGCCTTAGATAAGCTAATTAGGATTGATGTTGATAAAGGATACCTTGCCAAGATTATTAATGGGGCCCTAGTACCAGTTACAGTCATAGATCCAAAGTATGGTAATAACTATAGGGTATACTGTGACAGCAAGTTTATAGGCATAGGAAGAATTATAAGCAAGGAAGATAAACAATTCATAAAAATGGACAAAGTACTAGTTTAGGGTGATGAGATGGAGAAAATAAGGATAGACAACTTTAAGGAAGACAGATTTGAAACGGCTATTGCCTTAGGAAATTTTGACGGGGTACACATTGGACATAAAAAGATACTATTAAACATGGTGGAAGAGGCTAGGAAACTGAATTTAGTACCATCCATCCTACTCTTTGATAATCATTCAAAATTAACTACCAAGGGAAAGGCTCCCATGTATTTGACTATTAAGGATCAGAAGGAAGAAATAATTGAAAGTCTGGGAATTGAGACCCTCTATAATATTAAATTTGATGAAAATTTAATGAGACTGCAGCCAGAAGAGTTTGTTAAGGATATTCTAATAGATAAATTGAATACCAAGCTAATCGTTGTAGGCTTTGATTATAGATTTGGCCATAAGGCATCTGGAGATGTAGATCTATTAAAGGAGTTAGCAAAAAAGTATGGACTAGGGGTAAAAGTCATAGAACCAATATATGTAGATGACATACTAGTTAGCAGTACTAAGATCAGGGAGCTAATCCTAGATGGAGATCTTGAATTAGCCAATAAGATGTTAGATAGGAATTTTCAAATTTCTGGCAGGGTTATTCCAGGAAACAAGTTGGGCCGTAAGTTAGGATTTCCTACAGCAAATATTGATTTGTTGGCGGGATATCCTATACCCAAGCATGGTGTTTATAGAACTGAAACCATTATAGACGGTAAGAGATATGCAAGTGCAACAAATATAGGATATAATCAAACCTTCGACAATAAGAAGGTAAAAATAGAATGTCATATAATTGACTTCAAGGGCGATTTATATGATAAAATAATATATATAGATTTAATTGAATTTCTAAGAGATGAAATTAAATTTGACAACCTTGATGATTTAATCATACAGATGGAGGAAGATATAAAAATCGTCCTAGCCCGACATTAATATTTACATTTAGCCAGAAGTGTGGTATTATTTAGAATGTAAATAACTACCTATTGCTAAGTTCTACGTTACCTCGGCGTATTACTAAGCTCTAGGTGAATAAGACTTATGGAGGTGTAGTAAATGTTGACAAAGGAAATTAAGGAACAAATCATCAATGAGTACAAGTTGCACGAAGGAGACACAGGCTCACCAGAAGTACAAATTGCCCTATTAACTTATAGGATTAATTCATTGAATGAACATCTTAAAACTCATAAAAAAGACCATCATTCAAGAAGAGGCCTACTGAAGATGGTTGGACAAAGAAGAGGGCTTTTAAGATATCTACAGGAAAAAGACATCGATAGATATCGTTCATTGATTAGCAGACTAAATATAAGAGGCTAAGTATAAAGAGCGGGCAAGCCCGCTCTAATTATATTTTATTTAATAATGCTAAAACTAATAGTATTATATAATCTAAAGACAAAGGAGGTATTACATGGAAAGAAAATTCCAATTGGATTTGGCCGGGAGGGAGCTTACCATTACCACTGGAAAGGTTGCTGAGCAGGCCAATGGAGCTTGCATAGTACAATATGGAGACACCGTAATCTTAGTGACTGCAACTGCTTCTAAGGAACCAAGGGAAGGGATAGATTTTTTCCCATTAAGTGTTGATTATGAAGAAAAGTTATATTCTGTAGGTAAGATTCCAGGTGGTTTTATAAAGAGGGAAGGTAGGGCTAGCGAAAAGGCCATCCTGACTGCAAGATTGATAGATAGGCCCATTAGACCTTTATTCCCTAATGGCTTTAGAAACGACGTGCAGGTTATTGCAACGGTTTTATCAGTAGACCAGGATAACTCCCCAGAGATTGCCTCCATGATTGGATCCTCGATAGCCTTATCAATTTCAGACATACCTTTTTCAGGACCCATCGGTGCTGTTAATGTAGGTTTGATAGATGGTAAGTTTATCGTCAACCCCAATAGTGAAGAGAGAGAAACATCTCAATTAGACCTAACTGTAGCAGGAACCAAGGATGCGATTATGATGGTAGAGGCTGGTGCCAATGTAGTAGCCGAAGAAACCATACTTGAAGCGATTTTCTTTGCCCATGATGAAATTAAGAGAATCTGTGATTTCATCGAAGGAATTACCAAGGAAGTTGGTAAGGATAAACTTGAATTTGAGGTTTTTGTGCCTGACAAGGAACTAGAAGAAAAGATTATCGAATATGGCACTGAAAGTCTTATTGAGGCTATCAATACTGTTGAAAAACAGGAGAGGGAAGAAAAAATCGATGAAGTAAGTAATAAAATATTTGAACACTTCATTGAGGAATATCCCGATAATGAAGCCGATATTAAAGAGGTAATAGACAGTATAATCAAGAAGGAAGTTAGAAGGCTCATTTTAGAAGGAATAAGACCTGATAATAGGAAACCAGATGAAATTAGACCTATTTCATGCGAAGTAGGAATTCTGCCTAGGACTCATGGTTCAGGTTTATTTACCAGAGGTCAAACTCAGGTTTTAACAGTTACAACTCTAGGTGCTTCATCAGATGTCCAAATCCTAGATGGACTTGGGGAAGAGGAGTCCAAGAGATACATGCACCACTATAACTTCCCACCATATTCAGTAGGTGAGACTAGGCCAATAAGAGGACCTGGTAGAAGGGAAATCGGACATGGAGCATTGGCAGAAAGAGCCCTTGAACCAGTTATTCCTTCAGTTGATGAGTTTCCTTATACCATACGTCTAGTATCTGAAGTATTGAGTTCCAATGGTTCATCTTCCCAAGCCAGTGTTTGTGGTAGTACCCTATCATTACTAGATGCTGGAGTCCCTATTAAGGCATCAGTAGCAGGTATAGCCATGGGATTAATCAAGGAAGAGGAGAAGACAGTTATCCTAGCAGATATCCAGGGTATGGAGGACCACTTGGGTGATATGGACTTCAAGGTGGCTGGTACTAGGGAAGGTATTACAGCTATTCAAATGGATATCAAGATAGCTGGTATAGACAGGGAGATACTGAAAGAAGCTCTTAAAAAGGCCAGGGAAGGAAGACTTTTCATTCTATCAAAGATGGAGGAAGCCATTGCTAGTCCAAGGCCTGAACTTTCAAAATATGCTCCTAAGATATTTACAATGAACATCGATCCAGATAAGATCAGGGAAGTAATTGGACCTGGTGGAAAGGTAATTAACAAGATCATAGATGAAACTGGAGTTAAAATAGACATCGATGACGATGGAAGGATAGATATAGCAGCTGAAAATGCTGAAAGTGGCAATAAGGCTATTAAGATGATAGAGGATATAGTAAGGGATGTTGAAGTTGGCGAAGTATATATGGGTAAGGTAGTTAAGATAACCAGCTTCGGTGCTTTCTTAGAAGTTCTTAATGGTAAGGAAGGATTGCTGCATATATCTAATATCTCCAAGGAAAGAGTAAAAAGGGTTGAAGATGTCCTCAAGGTTGGTGACGAGGTAATGGTTAAGGTTACCGATATCGACAAGCAGGGTAGAATCAATTTAAATAGAAAGGTACTTTTATCTGATGAGCCAGAAAAAGATAATGGCAATGGTAAAGGTAACAGGTAAAAAAAAGGCATGAACCAATTTGGTTCATGTTTATTTTTGTATAAATAATTTCCTCCTGAATATATATTAATGTATTAAGAATGGGAGGGATTATATGAGATTTATTATTCTTGGCAGAAAGACCCTGATTAGCATCCTAGTAGTAGCCTTGGTTTTGATTATTTTGCTAGTGGGGTTTTTAAGACTTAACAGGGCGAAAGAAGTCTTTAACAAGGATATCTACTATCAAGGAAGCAGGGAAGAAAAGATTGTTGCATTTGCATGTAATATAGACTGGGGAAATGAATATATAGGGGACATGTTAGATATCTTTCATGATAATAAGATTAAAATCTCCTTCTTTCCCACTGGAAGGTGGGCTGAAGAAAACAGGGATTTATTGTTAAAGATCTATAGGGCTGGCCATGAGATAGGTAATCATGGCTACAGTCATTTAGACTATGATAAGTTAGACTATGATGGTAATTATAAAGAAATAGCCAAGGCCCACAAGGTTATTGAGGGAATCATTGATGAATCGCCTAAATACTTTGCACCTCCATCTGGAGCCTATAATGAATTTACTATTCAGGCTGCCAGGAATCTAGGATATAAGACAATCCTATGGAGCATAGATACCATTGATTGGAGGGAAGATAGCCATAAGGATTTGATAGTTAGTAGGGTGATTGAGAAAATACACAAGTCAGCCATTGTCCTTATGCATCCCACTGATGAGACAAGAAAGGCCTTGCCAGAAATCATAAATAAGCTATATGAAATGGGTTATAAAATTGGTAGAATAAGTGATATAATCTAAGATATATATGACAACTAGAGATGAGGTGGTAAAATGAAAATCAAGGTTATAAATGAAAGTCCCTTTCCCCTTCCTTCATATGAGACAAGTGGTTCTGCTGGGATGGATTTAAGGGCATTTATAAGTGAGCCCATTGAGTTAAAACCTTTTAGTAGGGCCTTGGTACCAACTGGCCTTTATCTATCCATACCAAGGGGATATGAGGCCCAAATTAGGGGTAGAAGTGGACTAGCCCTTAAGTATGGTATTACCTTAGCCAATGGAGTAGGTACTATTGATAGTGACTACCGGGGAGAAATCAAGGTCATACTTATAAATCTTGGTGAAGAGGTCTTTATTATTAATAATGGAGATAGAATTGCACAATTAATCCTGGCCAAATATGAAGAAATTGAGTTTCAAGAAGTTGACTCCTTGGAAGAGACTTCCAGAGGGACAGGTGGATTTGGACATACTGGACTGTAGGAATAGCTTAATCTCATATAAGATATTATCATAATTGATAATGAATATTTACTTAATTATTACATATAGTTTAGTAAAAGGTCATGGGGTGAAAAATATGAGATTAAGTGAGTTAGGAGATAAGGAGATTGTAAATTTAAACAATGGTGCTAGACTTGGTCTCCTTTATGATGCAGATATTATCTTTGACGAAGAGACAGGTAAGATTATATCTCTGATTGCGCCGGATAGGAAGCTAAGCCTTAAACTGCTGGGAATAGAGAGTAATGGAATGGAGATTCCATGGACTGCAATTAGAAAGATTGGTCATGATATGATAATTATCGAAATGGACTAATAAAGAATTTTTGAAAAAACATTGCTTCAATGTTTTTTCTTTTTTATATAAAATGTATGATATACCTTCCTATAGTAAAAGATATACTTATGAAAATCTATTGGGAGGAAGAGAGATGAAGGATAAGCAAAACAATACTAATGAAGTCGATAGAAATGAATCAATAAAGGACTATGGAACTCCGGAAGTAAAATCCTTTAAAAGTAACATCCAATTCATATCTATAATAGGTGAAATAGAGGGCCATACCATGGCTCCTTCAGACAAGAAATCAACCAAATATGAACATATAATTCCCCTTCTAATCAGTGCCCAGATTGATCCTAAGATTGAGGGAATATTAATTATTCTTAATACTGTTGGAGGTGATGTTGAAGCAGGACTGGCGCTTTCGGAGATGATCAACAGTCTGAGTAAGCCAACCGTGTCCATTGTTCTTGGGGGTGGCCATAGTATTGGGGTTCCCCTAGCCACATCTACTGATTATTCCTTTATTGTCCCAACTGCAACTATGACCATTCATCCCATTAGGACTACTGGGCTAGTAATAGGTGTGCCTCAGACCTTCAGGTATTTTCAAAAGATGCAGCAAAGGATTAATGACTTTGTCATTAGAACATCTAAAATCAGTCCTGATAGGTTCTATGAATTGATGAATGCAACAGATGAACTAGCCAATGATGTGGGTACCATACTTGTAGGCGAGGCTGCTGTAGAAAACGGATTAATTGACGAAGTAGGAGGCTTGGCAAAGGCCCTAGATAAGTTGAATGAGTTAATGGGTGGAAATAATAAATAGAATAAGCATAGATATTGTGCTATAATAACATATGGAAAGGCAAAGGGGGCAGTTTCCCTCCTGATTAGGTGAGGTAATATGAGTAAAACAAAGAAACGAAAAAACAGAAGAAAAAATCCACAAGGACTTAATAAGGATATAATTGGCAGCCTATTTATAGCGATTGGGCTTATCTGGTTAATAAGCCTTTTTAGCCTTCAAATGGGTCTCATTGGCTCTCTATTAAGGGGGACTAGTTTCTTATTAATGGGCTTTGGAGCTTATTTTTTGCCTGTAGCCCTGTTTGCTATAGGACTAATACATATATTAGAAAGATTTGATAATGAAGAGTTTCAAAAATCTATACTTATTTTAATAATGCTTGTATTATTAGTAATATTCTTAGATGCTCCCAATATTGAAATCCATGATTTCTTCGACAGGATGAGGATTGCTAACTCCCTGTCCTTGGTAAATAAGGGTGGAGGAATTATAGGTGGCTTTTTGGGATTTTTCTTTTATAAGCTATTTGGGAAAATAGGTGGTTACATAGTCCTCTTTTCTGGATTTAGTATATGCATCATGATCCTGACCAAGATAGAATTGAAGGTCTTATTAAGGAGGCTAAGCCTAAATAACAAGCTTAAGGATGACCTAGGCAAACCTAGCAATAAGACTAAGACTAGGAAGGCAAGGGTTAAAAGTGCTCAGGAACAACTAGAATTGGATCCTGAAGAAATAAGGATCCTAGACTACAAGTCTAACACTAGCAATACTAAAAAGACCCAGCCTACTAAGGATAAGGTGAGTTCAACGGATGAGGAGCTTATCATTATAGATCCTTCGTCTAAGGGACAAGTATACACCATACCACCCATACATTTATTAACTTCTCATGAAAGCAAGAAAAATGACGATGAGAAGAAGGAGATAATAAATAATGCAAGAATAATAGAAGAGACCATGAAGAATTTTGGTATAGAAGCAACTATAACTCAGATCAATAGGGGGCCTACTATAACTTGCTATGAGTTATCGCCTTCTCCAGGTATAAAATTAAGTAGAATAGTTAGTCTATCAGACAACATAGCCCTAAGCCTAGCATCATCTGATATTAGGATAGAGGCTCCAATTCCTGGAAAGGCAGCTGTAGGGATTGAGGTGCCCAACAAAACCAAGGAAGCTGTAACCCTTAAAGAGATGTTATTAACAGATGAGTATAAGGATATAGATTCTGACCTACCCTTGGTCTTAGGCAAGGATGTTAGTGGTAAACCAATTATATCATCCATAGATAAGATGCCCCACCTGTTAATAGCTGGTGCAACTGGCTCTGGAAAGAGTGTACTAATCAACTCCATCATTATGAGCATTATTTATAAATCAAGTCCTGATGATGTGAAGTTGATGCTTATAGATCCTAAGGTTGTAGAACTAGGTATTTATAATGAGATTCCCCATCTATTGATTCCGGTTGTAACCGATCCGAAGAAGGCTTCATTTGCCTTAAGTTGGGCAGTAGGTGAGATGGAAAATAGATATAAATTATTTGCCCAGGAAAGCGTTAGGGATATAACTTCATATAATTCAAAACAGGAAGCTAATAAGGGAGAGAAGTTATCCTCTATAGTTATTATTATAGATGAACTGGCTGACTTGATGATGGTATCAGCCAATGAAGTAGAGGACTACATATGCAGGTTGGCCCAAATGGCTAGGGCTGCTGGAATTTATTTGGTTGTAGCCACCCAAAGGCCATCTGTGGATGTTATTACTGGAACAATCAAGGCCAATATACCATCAAGAATCTCCTTTGCTGTATCTTCCCAGGTTGACTCAAGAACAATCCTGGATATGGGAGGGGCTGAGAAGCTCCTTGGTAGAGGGGATATGCTCTTTTACCCATCCTTTTATTCCAAACCCTTAAGGGTACAAGGTGCATTTGTTAGCGATAAGGAAGTTGAATCTGTTGTTAATTATTTAAAAGAAAACAATAAGGTGGATTATGACGACGAAGTTATTGACCTTGTTCAAACCTCAAAGGAAATACAGCTGGATAATAGTGATGAGTTATTGGATGAAGCCATCCAGCTTGTTGTTGATGAAGGACAAGCATCTATCTCCCTCCTTCAAAGGCGACTTAGAATCGGGTATACTCGAGCTGCCAGGCTTATCGATGAAATGGAAGCCAGAGGTGTCATAGGGGGATTTGAAGGGAGTAAGCCTAGGAAGGTCCTTATTAGTGCTGATGAATTAGAGGAACACGGTAATTAGTATAATGTTCTGATAAAATTATTAGAAGGAGAAAGAAGATGAATATAGCTAATAAGATTACTATATTTAGGGTTGCTATGGTACCAGTTTTTCTACTGGTGCTATACTCAGACCTTAACAACAGTCATATAATAGCAGGTATAATCTTTATATTTGCTTCACTTACTGATACCCTTGATGGTTATTTAGCTAGAAGCAGGAACCTGATTACAAACTTTGGAAAATTTGTCGACCCCTTGGCTGACAAGATCCTGGTTTCTGCAGCCCTGATCTCCCTGGTGGAAATGGGCAAGATACCTGGTTGGATAGTTGTGGTAATCATAGCAAGGGAGTTCACTATAACTGGGTTTAGGGTTTTGGCAGCCTCTGAAGGGGTTACCATTGCTGCCAGCTCCCTGGGCAAGTTTAAAACCATAACCCAACTACTTGGTATAATACTAGTTCTTTTTAATAATTTTCCATTTGCAGGGGTTGGCATACCTATGGATAAGATTATGATTTATCTTGCCTTCTTTTTTACCGTCTTATCTGGTATAGATTATATAGCAAAAAACAAGGATGTTTTAAATATAAAAGATATTTAACAGGAGATGGATGATGAAAGCAGAAATAATCACAATTGGTACCGAAATAACCATTGGCAGTACTTTAAATACCAATGCCTATTATTTGGCTCAAAAGCTCTTTGAACTTGGAATAGAGAACCATTATCAAACTACAGTTGATGATGATGCCCAAAGATTAAAGGATGTTATTAGTATTGCCCTGAACAGGGCTGATATAATTATCACTACTGGCGGTCTAGGTCCAACTAAGGATGACATGACTAAGGAAGTTATAGCTGAAGTTATGGGCTTAGAACTAGAACACAACCCTGAGATGGAAAAGCATATCCAAGATATGTTTACCAGGATAGGAAGATGCATGAGTAGCAACAATAGAAAGCAAGCTACCAAGCCAGAAGGGTCTATTTTTATTGAGAATAGTGTTGGTACGGCTCCTGGAATTTATATTTATCATAAGGAAAAGAAAATAATAATGTTGCCTGGCCCACCCCGTGAGATGAGGACCATGTTTGAAAACCACGTAAAGGACCTAATTCAAGATGATTATATCATGTTAACTAAGTCTGTAAATACTGTGGGGATAGGTGAATCATCCCTAGAGTCTAGATTAAATGAGCTAAACCTAGCCTACGAAAATATCAATATTGCCACCTTCGCCAGGGATGGTAGGGTTGAAATCAAGCTAATTGGCAAGGGATTAAGTAGGCAAGAAATAGAAAGGGACATGGATGAAATTATAGCCAGACTTAATGTAGAGTTCCGTGAATATATATATGGCTATGATAACATCAGCCTGGAAGAAGTTGTTGTCAACCAGCTAATGCAAAAAGGGCTTAAGATTGGCCTATGTGAATCCTGCACAGGAGGACTCGTATCCAGTATGATTACAAGGGTGCCAGGCGCTTCCAATGTCTTGGATAGGGCTGTTGTGACTTATAGTAATGAGGCAAAGATGGAGGAATTGAATGTAAAGAGTTCCACCTTGAAGAAGTATGGGGCTGTCAGTGAAGAGACTGCATATGAAATGGCCAAGGGTTTAATGGAAAAAGTTAATCTAGATCTAGTTGCCTCTATAACCGGTATAGCTGGACCTACTGGTGCTAATGAAAATAAGCCTGTAGGCCTGGTCTATGTATGCATTATGTCCAAGGACAGGCATAAGGTAATTAAGTTGAATTTTAACGGTAATCGAATCCAAATCCAAAATAGGACAGCCATAAATGTATTGGATGAAATAAGGAAATATTGTAGAGATTTTAATTGACATAATGGATAATATAGTATAAGATAGAATAAAGAACGGACGTTCTAATGATGAAAGGGGTGAATCCAGTATAACTGGAAGGCTATGAGTGATTATGAAGAAAAAAGAAAGGCACTAAACTTAACATTAAATCAGATAGAGAAACAGTTTGGCAAGGGATCTGTTATGCTTTTGGGAGATGGTGCTAAATTGGATTTAGACGTAATCTCAACAGGATCCTTAGACCTAGATATTGCTTTAGGTATTGGAGGAGTACCAAGGGGAAGGATAATAGAGATTTTTGGACCTGAATCCTCTGGTAAGACAACCTTGGCCTTACATATAGTGGCTGAGGCCCAAAAAGATGGGGGTATTGCAGCCTTTATAGATGCAGAGCACGCCCTAGATCCTTCTTATGCAAAAAATCTAGGGGTTGATATTGAAAATTTGATAATTTCTCAGCCAGATACTGGTGAGCAAGCCTTAGAAATTACAGAAGCCCTAGTTAGAAGTGGAGCTGTAGATATTGTTGTTGTAGACTCAGTAGCTGCCCTAGTTCCCAAGGCGGAAATCGAGGGTGAAATGGGAGATTCCCATATGGGGCTCCAGGCAAGGCTAATGTCCCAGGCTCTAAGAAAACTAGCTGGTTCCATAAATAAATCTAATACTACTGTTATTTTCATAAATCAATTAAGGGAAAAAATCGGTGTAATGTTTGGTAATCCTGAAACAACTACTGGTGGTAGGGCCCTTAAGTTCTATGCTAGTGTTCGCCTAGATGTTAGAAGGGTGGAAACTATTAAGCAGGGAGATGAAATCCTAGGAAATAGGACCAGGGTTAAGGTAGTTAAAAACAAGGTAGCCCCTCCTTTCAAACAGGCTGAATTCGATATCATGTACGGCAAGGGCATATCAAAGGAAGGTAATATAGTGGATGCCGGTGTTAGTGCAGGGATTATTAAGAAGGCAGGATCTTGGTTCAGTTATGGTGAGCACAAGTTCCAAGGTAGGGAAAATGCCAAAGACTTCTTTGCTGAAAACCCTGACCTAAGGGAAGAAATCGAAGAGAAGATTAAGGAAAAGTTTGGACTAATAAAAAATAAGAGCTCCGCAATGGAGGAAGAAAGTTAGAAAAATAGAGATTTATATAAAACCTCCTCATAGAAGGAGGTTTTATTAACTATATAGGATGGAGGTGTTTCTTTGAGGATATTATTTTTTACTGACTCTCATATCAGGGGTACTACACCTAGAAATCGAAAGGACGATTTTGTTGATACCCTAGAGGAGAAGTTTTTGGAAATTAGAGATATTATAAATACGAACCATGTGGATTTTGTCTTGCATGGAGGAGATTTGTTTGATAGACCGGATGTATCCATATCCATTACAGCCCGTTTTTCAAGAATCTTAAAAGAAATCCAGGCTCCAATCTATATAGTTAGTGGAAACCACGATGTTTTTGGGCATAATCCACTCACTATAAATAGAACCATGTTAGGCTTATTAAGTCAATTAGATATCTTTACTATCATTGATGAAAAGGATAAGCTAATCCTAGATAAGGATGGTATAAGGGTTCAGGTAACCGGTCAACCCTATATATATAATATGGATGACTCAGCTAATCGAAAATACTATATCCTTGATGATGTAGATGAAGGAGTTAATTACTCAATACATATTGTGCATGGGATGCTTTTGGACAAACCTTTTGTTAAAGGTGTACCATATACCTTAGTGGAGGAAATCAAGGATACCAAGGCCGACATAACCTTAGCAGGACATTATCATTCAGGCTTCGATAATATCCAAATTGAGGGGAAGTATTTTATAAATCCAGGCAGTATAGTCCGTATATCCAATAGTTTAAGAGAGATGGAAAGAAGGCCCAAGGTCATAATTATAGACCTGGAGGATGAAATTAAGATTTCCAACATCTATTTGGAAAGCGCACTAGACAGTAACCTGGTCCTAGACAGGGAAGAGATTGAAAAGAGTATATTTAAAAGGGAAAGACTATACGAATTTAAACAAACCATTGACTCTGCAGTAAACTTTGAAAAAATGGACATCAATGATCTCTTGATTGAGGTTTCCAGGAGCGAAGGATTGAGTGAAGAGGTTAAGGAGGAGGCCTTGAGGAGAATAGCTATGGTTCAGATGAAAGGATTAAGTGGTGATTAGCATGAAATATTTAAAAACAGTTATATTAGAAAACTTTCAATCCCACAAGCACACCTCAATAGAATTTAATGAAGGATTAAATGTTATCCTAGGCCCATCCGATTCTGGCAAATCTGCCATAATTAGGGGAATTAAATGGGCCCTATACAATGAGCCTGCTGGAGACTTTTTTATCAAGGAAGGGGAGCGCGAGGCATCAGTAACCCTAATCTTCAGTGATGATACTAAGGTACAAAGAATAAGAAGCAAGTCAAAAAATATCTATATTCTCAGCAAGCAGGATGGTGAAGAGCTCCGTTTTGAGGGGTTTGGTATGACTGTACCTGAAGAAATCATAGAAGCAACCGGAATATACAAGATTAAGCTGGATAGTGATTCCTCCAATGCCATCAATTTAGCTGAGCAACTTGAGGGCCCCTTTCTTCTCTCAGAGAAGACCAGTACCAGGGCAGTGGCCATAGGGAGGCTTATAGGCGTTAATGTGATAGACGATGCCCTAAGGGAGACCTTAAGGGATAAGGGTAATAAATCAAGAAGAAAAAATGACTTGGAAGATAGAAAAGACAAGCTAAAAGAAGAATTAGGCCAATATGAATACCTTGATATGCTTAAACTAAAACTAGATAGGGTTGAGAATTTAAGAACAATTATTGCTGAAAAATCTAAGATGAAGGAAAGGCTTGAATCTTCAGCAGAAAACTATAGGAGACTTAACAAGGATCTAGTATCTATCAATAAGCAACTATCCCGCCTAGATAAGCTAGATGAGATTGATAAGCTATTAAAGGATTTAAATTACTTAGCATCAAGGTTAAGATATCTAGAAATTAAAAGAGAGAATTATAATAATTATAGGAGAGACATCTATAGCAGTGCTGACCTTATAAGTAAATTAAATGGAGTAGACCATGTAGATAGAATACTAAAGAAGACTGATAAATTATATTCCCAAATAAATAGACTGACCAGGCTTAAAAACAAGTTTGACACTATTAAAGGGGATAGGCAAGCTTTGAACAGGACCTATACTAGGTTAGAAAACTTAGATAGGGTGGAAGATAACTTATCTTCCCTTAACAAAATCTCTCCTCAACTTAACAAGCTTAAAAAGTTAAAGGATGAGTATGATAAGGTCCTAGAAAGTTTAAAAGTAGGTAGTGAATTTATATATAGATTTAAGGACCTGGAAAAAGCTGAATCCCTGTCTAAGGAAATGGATACTAGAGTAAAAAGACTTAATAGCTTAATGGACTTATCCATGAGATTAAAGAAATTGGAAATTAATCTTAAAAATGAAAGCCAAGAGATTGAAAGACTTGATAAGGGTATAGAGATTCAATTAAGCAAGTATAAGGAAATTCTAGGGAAATTTGAGAGGTGTCCATTCTGTCTAAACGAAATTGATAGCGATAAAATGGAGCATATTATCAAACATTATAAGTAGGGGGTAAGAATGATGAATTATGAAATGGAATTGAACAAGCTTAAGGAAGATTTAGATAAGGCCAAGGATTTAAAGTATCGGGCAGAAGCTAGGTTAGATGAATTAAAGAAACAGGAAAATGAGTTAATAAAAGAACTAGAGGAATTAGGAGTAGACCCAAAAGATTTGGACTCAGAAATTGAAAAACTAACCAAGGAAATGAACAGTCTCTTGGATGAAGCAAATAGCCTATTACCTAAGGATTTACTAGAAAAGAAGTGATCTTATGAATGAGAAAATTATAGCCTTAGATGAAAAGATAAGCGATTTAAGGGATTTCCTTGCCAGGGAAGGCGGTAAGAGAGAAAAACTTGAGGAACAATTAAAAGAGGTTGATGCGGATTTAATCCTAGTCTCTGACAATATAGAACTATTAGAGAAAGTTATTATCCTCTACCAAAAGACCGCTGAATTTGCAAGGAAACAAGCAACCATGCAAATAGAATCATTGGTAACGAAATGCCTACAGTTCATTTTCGAATCAAATGTTGAGTTCCTTATTGAGATAGAAGAGCTGCGTGATAAGGCCAATGCTGAATTCTACGTAGTCAATGAGAGTGAGGACTTTATAATCAAGACCAGGCCAGAACTATCAAGGGGTGGTGGAGTAGTAGATATTGTTTCCCTAGCTTTAAGAATTGCCTTCTTACAGATACATAAGCCCAAGGTTGAGGGGCCCTTGATCCTGGATGAGCCTGCCAAACATGTAAGTGAAGAGTATATTTTTAATGTAGGCAATTTTTTGAAGCAGACTTCTGAAATGTTCAACCGCCAAATTATTATGGTAACCCATAACCAGCATTTATCAGCTATAAGCAACAACTGCTATAGAGTGGAGATAGACGATTCAGTTAGCTATGTGACTAAAGTTGACCACTAATATATCTTGACATTAGTTTAGATAAGTAATAGAATAAAGGTGTAACCATACAATGGTATATTGTAGCCACTTCTACAAGTTGCTACAAATCTAAACTTCAGTTAGGGATTTTTATAGCTGAATTTAACAATATACTTGAAAAATAAAACGTAGTATGGAACTTGAAAACTAAATAAATGGAGGTGTTTGACATTAAAGAAGTTTTATTCTCAATTCTTGGCGCACTTATTGGAATGATCGTCGGATATTTTATTCGAAAAAATATAGGCGAAGGAAAAATAAATAATGCTGAAGAGTTGGCAAAAAAAATTATTGAAGATGCGAAAAAGAATGCTGAATCTTATAAAAGAGAAGCGATACTTGAGGCTAAAGATGAGATTCACAAGTTGAGAACGGAAGCCGAAAGAGAAAACAGAGAAAGACGCAATGAAGTTCAAAGATTAGAACGACGTGTCATCAAGAAGGAAGAATCTGTTGATCGAAAATTGGATTCCATTGAAAAGAAGGAAGAAACAATTGCCAAGAAAATCAAGCAATTGGAAGAAAAAGAAGCAACTATTAATAGTCTGCATGAACAGCAATTAAAGGAATTGGAAAAACTATCTGGCTTAACCTCTGAAGAGGCAAAAACCATCTTATTAGATGGGGTTAAAAGAGAAATCTCTCATGAAACTGCTGTTATGATCAAGGAAATGGAACAGCAGGCCAAATTAGAGGCTGAAAAGAATGCCAAGGAAATCATCACTATGGCTATACAAAGATGCGCAGCTGACCACGTTGCCGAGACAACTGTTACTGTAGTTTCTTTGCCTAATGACGAAATGAAGGGTAGGATAATTGGTAGAGAGGGAAGGAATATTAGGACCCTTGAAACCTTAACTGGAATCGATTTGATTATCGACGATACCCCAGAGGCCGTAGTTTTGTCAGGTTTTGACCCTATAAGAAGGGAAATCGCTAGGATTGCATTAGAGAAGCTCATCGTAGATGGAAGAATCCACCCTGCTCGAATTGAAGAAATGGTTGATAAAGCCAAGAAGGAAGTTGAAAACATCATCAAGGAAGAAGGGGAACAGGCAGCATTTGAAACTGGTATTCACAATCTGCATCCTGAAATTATCAAGCTATTGGGTAGGCTAAGATATAGAACCAGCTATGGACAAAATGTCCTAAAGCATTCTATAGAAGTATCCCATTTAGCTGGATTAATGGCTTCAGAACTTGGTGCAGATGTTAGGTTGGCCAAGAGGGCTGGTTTACTGCATGACTTAGGAAAGGCTGTAGACCATGAAGTTGAAGGTCCTCATGTTGATATCGGGGTTGACTTAGCTAGAAAATATAGGGAATCCAAGGAAGTAGTCCATGCCATTGCAGCCCACCATGGTGATATAGAACCAACAACTATTGAAGCCGTACTGGTACAAGCAGCGGATGCAATATCTGCAGCTAGACCAGGAGCTAGGAGAGAAACCCTTGAAGCATATATTAAGAGGCTTGAAAAACTTGAAGAAATAGCCAACTCCATTAGAGGGGTTGATAAATCATATGCTATTCAAGCAGGAAGAGAGATTAGAATATTAGTTAAACCTGATGAAGTTGATGAAAGTCAAACGGTACACACAGCAAGAGAAATTGTTAAGAAAATTGAATCAGAATTAGATTATCCAGGTCAAATCAAGGTAAATGTAATTCGTGAAACCAGAGCTATTGAATACGCTAAGTAGTAACTTAGCCAATAGCTTTTATATAGATTATAATATTAAATACTTAACTATGGATAAGTGTTACTTATATTATAATTATGGTTTAAGATATTCAGTTTAGTTGATAATGAACCTAGATAAAGAAAAACCTGCCTATAGGGCAGGTTTTTCCATATGAAAGGAGTTTTAATTTGAGGTATGATCTGCATGTCCATACGCATTATTCAGACGGTCTTCATAGTCCGAAAAAGGTTATAGATAAGGCAAGAAGCTTAGGTTTAAGAGGAATTGCTATAACTGACCATGATAGTGTAATGGGTATAGAAGAAGCCTTATCTTACAGTAAGGAATTTGAGGACTTTGAACTGATACCAGGAATAGAATTATCTTGTATCTATAGGGATGATGAAGTACATATATTAGGCTACTTCATCGACTACAAGGAAGAAAAGCTCCATAATACTACTCAAGATTTAAGAAAACATAGAAAAATCAGGGGCAAAAGAATGGTAGAGAAACTAAATACATTTGGAATAGCTATAGATTTCCACAAGATTAAGTCGGATAATCCTAATGACTTTGTAGGTAGGGTAGCTATCGCCAGAGAGTTAATAAGCAAGGGTTATGCCAATAACATACAAGATGCCTTTAACAAGTACCTAAACCCAGGAAGACCTGCCTTCGTAGAAAGGTATAAATTAGCCGTAGAGGATGCTATTAAGCTAATTAAAGGTGCGGGAGGATTAGCTGTACTAGCTCATCCAGGACTTCTAAAGGATGAAACTAGCATAGACTACAGTATTATAAAAGGTATAGATGGGATTGAGGCCATCCATTCTAAACATACCCCCAAGGAAGTTAAGGCCTTCAAAGAAATAGCTAGAAGAAATAATTTGATAGCTACAGGCGGCTCCGACTGTCACGGTGAATACCATAATGGTGATATCCTATTGGGTAAGTATTATACTGATCTGGATACTATAAAGATAATGAAGGAGAGGATCAAATGACTTTATACAAGGGCCAAAGACAAAGGCAATTTCCTCCAACCATAGGGACCACATCCTTTGTAAAACTATATATACTCCATATATTAATTGAAAAAAACTGTTATGGTAATAGGATTAAAGACGAGATAAGTGAGAGACTAAACCATAAATGGACCCCAAGCCCTGGTATGATATATCCTTTGCTTAGGGAATTAGAGGAAGAGGGATATATAAATGGATGGTGGGAGGAACCCCAAAAGAGATCCATTAGAAGGTATAGGATTACTGACGAAGGTATCAAACATTATAAGGTCATCAGGAGACAGGCAAAGGAATCCTTGGATAATTCATTATATATAGTCAAAACAGTTTTGAATGACATATATAAGGAAAAGTATTAATTATATAGTTAAGCTCATCATGTCATAAACAAAATATTAAATGGTTTACATATATACTTTATGTAAACCATTTTTCATTTTTATATTGTTATTATGGTTTTTAATTTCAACCTTACAAAAGATTAGAACCATAATTTTAAAGTTTATAAAAATGATCTTTAAAATATTGAAGTAGAAGCTATTTATACGATCTTTTGAGGGAGGCAAAAATTTTATTAAGAAGTCAAAATTATCAGGCCTTAAATTGGCCTGTAAGGCATTTTTAAGATGCGGTTAATATAATTAGATTATAATGTCGGTAAAATTAATTATAAAGGAAATATGAGCCTCTGAGTTGGTTTAGTAGTGATTAAGGTAAAATTTTGGTAAATCCAGCTAAATATTTACTATAAAATGAGTGTTTCCATAGTTGTAAGTGTGTTTTCAGCTGTTATGGCTATTGAGATGCCTAGTATAGCTATTAAGAAAATCACAAAATATTATCTGGATATTTTTACTAGGTTGTGGTATTATATTATTATAAATGATTAGTCACAAAATAGATATTTTGTGACTAATGTAGTAAAAAAATTAAGAAAAGAGGATTTTTATGACAAATACCCCCCTTATTCTTGAAGATTTTTTAAATTATATGGAAACTATCAGAGGTGCCTCCCCTAATACTGTAAAAGAATACTATTATGATTTAAATACCTTCTTTCGCTACTTAAAGCATAGGTATAAAATGGTCCCTTCTGATACAGAGTTTGAAGAAATTGAAATCCATGATATCGACTTAGATCTAATTAAAAAAATAAATATACAGGATTTACATGCCTATGTTTCCTATGTAGACAAGGTTCTAAAAAATGGCAACAATGCTAAATCTAGAAAAGTGTCCTCCCTCAGGTCCTTTTTCAAGTACTTATACTCAACCCTTAACCTGATAGAGAAAAATCCTGCTGATTCCTTGGAGCTTCCTAAGGCCAACTCTAGGTATCCTGTCTACCTCACCCTAGACCAGGCTGAGACGCTATTAGATACGATTTTAGAAAACCCCAGTGAAGAATATCGTAAACGGGATTATGCTATTATTATGCTCTTTTTAAACTGCGGTCTACGTCTATCAGAGCTTTCAAGTATAAATATTAGCAAGATCAAAAATAACGAAACCTTGACAGTTATCGGTAAGGGCAATAAAGAAAGAACCATCTACCTTAATGAGGCCTGCCAGGCCGCAATAAAAGATTACCTATCCATCAGGCCTAAGGATGCCAAGGACCCTGATGCCCTCTTCATCAGCAAGAGGAAAAACAGGATGAGTAATCGGGCCATTCAGCATATGGTAGAAAGATATTTTAAGAGAATGGGTTTGGATACAAATATATACTCAACTCACAAGTTAAGACACACTGCTGCAACCCTCATGTACCAGCATGGAAATGTCGATATAAGGGCCCTACAGGAGATTCTAGGCCATGAGTCAGTATCCACCACCCAAATCTATACCCATTTAGATGATGAAAGATTAAGGGATGCTATCAATAGCAATCCCCTTGCTAAGAGAAAGAAGTAGTATTATTCTAGTACAGGAACAAAGATTATATCACCCGGATAAATATATGCTGTATCTAGGCTATTAAACTCCTTAAGTTTATAGACCAAGTACCTAACATCGTACTTGTCAGGCATATTCCTTAAGGCAATATCCCAAAGGGTATCCCCTTCCATAACTAGAACTTCTATATAGTCTTCTTCTAACACCAGGCTATGGGCTCCCTTGGAGTTAAGTATTGTAAATACAAGGGTAAATACCAGCACCATCAAGATAGTAGTAAACAAATAAAATCTTTGTTTATTTACAATTCTATACTTTTTCATAGTCACACCCCGCACTATTGTTCTGAACAATTGTTCTTATCTATATATTAATCAAACGTCCGTTCCTTGTCAATAGGTTTTTGCAAAAAATCAGAACCTTTGTTTGATTATTTGTTTTCCTTGTGTTATAATTTGTTTAGTTATATAAGTGAGGATGGAAAACTAAGGAGGTGCCAACATGTATGAAGATTTGTCCCAAAAACAGATAGAGATCTTATTATATATAAAAAATGAAATCCAAAGACAAGGTTACCCCCCTGCTGTAAGGGATATATGTAAGGGTGTTAATCTAAAGTCCACCTCAACTGTTCACGGACATCTAGAGAAACTTGAAGCGAAAGGATATATTAGAAGGGACCCCACCAAACCTAGGGCCATAGAGATATTGGATAAGGAAGATAATTTTCTACTGGCCAAGAAAAAGACTGTTGATATCCCCATTGTGGGTCAGGTAACAGCTGGTCTACCAATTCTAGCGGTAGAAAATATTGAAGATACCTTCCCTATAGCTGTTGAATTTGTTGAAGGTCATGATGTTTTTTTCTTAAGAGTCAAAGGTGAAAGCATGATTGAAGCAGGAATTATGGATGGAGATCTTGTCCTAGTCCAAGAACAAAAAACAGCTAAAAACGGTGAAATTGTAGTTGCCCTATTAGAAGATGAGGCAACAGTAAAAACTTTCTATAAGGAGAAAGACCAAATAAGACTACAACCTGAAAACCAGTTTATGGAACCAATCTATACAAGGAATGTACAGATTATAGGAAAGGTTATTGGCTTATTTAGGAAGATATAAGATTATATAAAGCAAAAAGCTATGTAATGGGATATTACATAGCTTTTTTTATCTCATTTTAAATTGATTAGGCCTTTTTTATAGAGGTTGTTTAAGGATTTATAAACTCCTAACTTGCAATGGTCATAGGTCAGACCGCCCTGATAATAGGCATAATAGGGTTCCCGCATAGGTCCATCAGCGCTTAACTCAATTGAGGAGCCATCTATAAAACCACCAGCAGCCATTATAACCTTATCCTCATATCCAGGCATTTCCCATGCTTCTGGCATAATGAAGGAATCAACAGCAGAGGCTGCTTGGATACCCATGCAAAATTCAGCAACCCTCTCCCTACTTAATAATTCCACCCCTTGGATAATATCACTCCTCTTATCATCTAAATCAGGAGTTATTTTGAAACCCAAGCTCTTGTAAACTGCCCCTACAAGCAAGGCACCTTTAACAGCTTCAGAGACGATATGAGGGGCTAAAAATAATCCCTGCAGGGTAGTTCTGGTAGTTCCAAAGGTAAGACCTGTGTCCTTACCAAGACCGGGTGCTGTACTCCTAATAGCAACCATCTCTACCAGATCCCTTCTACCAACTATGTAACCTCCAGAAAGAGCGATGCCCCCTCCTGGATTTTTTATTAGGGATCCAGCCATTATATCAGCTCCAACATCAGTTGGTTCTTTATAATCTAAAAACTCCCCATAACAATTATCAACCATTATAATAATATCCGTATTATAGCTTTTAATTGCCCTTATGGCATCCCCTATCTCCTCTATGGTCAAGGCCCTTCTATCACTATACCCAGTAGACCTTTGAATTCCTATCATCCTAGTATCCTTGTTGATGGCCTTTAGAACACTATCAATATCTATTTTATTATCTACTAGGTCTACCTCCTTATATTTAATTCCAAATTCAGCTAGGCTACCTGCTGAATTCCCCTTTATTCCAATCACCTGTTGTAGTGTATCATATGGAGCCCCTGTTACGTATAAGAGCTCATCCCCTGGCCTTAAGATTCCAGATAAGGTAAGTGCTAGGGCATGGGTTCCTGAAGCAATAGTAGGCCTTACCAAGGCATCATCAGTATTAAAAACCAGAGAGTAAATTTCTTCAGCCTTTTCCCTTCCTACATCCCCATATCCATAACCAGTAGTCCAATTAAAATGCATGGAGCTAAGCCCTGCTTCCTGCATCTTTGCTATTACCTTGTATTGATTGTACTCTCTTATCCTTTCAATCTCTTCTACCTTATCTACTATCAACTTTTCCTTATCATTTACAAATTCAATGATTTCTTCTTCTATTCCCAATTCTTTACATAATATATTTACTGTAAACTGATTCATCTTGTGACTTACCTTCCTATATTTTTTTACTCATGGAGATTTATTGTCGTTGCCGGTACTATAGTGGAGATGGCATGCTTATAAATGAGTTGTTGCTTTCCATCACTGTCTAAGACCAAGGTATAATTATCAAATCCTTTAACTAGGCCCTTGATTTGATATCCATTTACCAAGAAAACAGTCAAGGTCACGTTTTCTTTTCTAGCCTTGTTGAGAAATAGATCCTGCAGATTAATGTTTTGCTTCATTCATAATCCTCCTCTTAAATTTTTAATTTATTTTTAGCTTGGTTATATATATAACTACTTAACTCATCCCTGTCCTTAAAATCTTCTACATCAATCCAGTTAATTCTTTTATCCCGTCTAAACCAAGTTAATTGTCTTTTTGCATAGTTCCGACTGGCCTGCTTGATTGTATTGACAGCCTCCTCCAAACTGATCTTTCCCTCTAGGTAGCTAATTATTTCCTTATATCCTATAGCCTGTAGGGATACTAGATTCTTATCATAGCCCTTATCAAGTATGCCCTTGACCTCATCTATTAGACCTTCTTCAATCATTAAATCTACCCTTAGATTTATCCTGTCATAGAGCTTTTTTCTATCCATGTTCAAACAAACCATAAATAGCTGGTACTTGTCTACCTCTTTTCTAAAATCCTTATTATGCTCACTCATGGTCTTTCCAGTTAGATAATAAATTTCAAGGGCTCTTATTATCCTTTTCCTATCATTAGGGCTGATGGTCATACTACTAACTGGATCCACCTCTTCTAGCATTTGATGGAGGTAGCCTTCTCCATTAATCCTTGCATACTCCTCTAACTCCATCCGGTATTCCTCATCTGGTGGGACTTCGGTAAAATTTAGATTATATACTAAGGAATTTATATATAATCCTGTCCCTCCTACAACTATTGGTAGCATATCCCTTGCATTTATTTCCTCTATTAGCCTAGAGGCATCCCTCTGATAATTGGAAACAGTATAGTCTTCATCAGGGTAAACTATATCTATTAGATGATGGGGTATATCATCCATCTCATCCCTAGTTACCTTAGCCGTACCTATATCCATATATTTATAGATTTGCATGGAATCAGCAGAAATGATTTCCCCCTTTAATCTCTTGGCTAGATCTATGGATAGTGCTGTCTTTCCAATAGCTGTGGGGCCAACTAAAATAAATAGCTTATCTTTCATCATTATCATCCTTCTTAAACAATCCGTAAAAACTCCTTCTCAATCTGTTCTCTAGTCATACTAACCATGGTTGGCCTTCCATGTGGACAGGTATAGGGATTTTCACACGCCTTTAAATCCTTTATCAAGGCCATAATCTCCATATCCTTAATGACGTCTCCGCCCTTGATTGCATTAGTACATGCCAGTTTCATAATCTTCTGGATGCTGGTTTCATAAGAGTTCTTAATCCCAGTATCTAGACTATCCAATATCTGCAGGAACAAGTCCTTGGTTTTTGGACTTCCAAACAGGATTGGAACAGCCCTTAGGGCAATACTATTATGCCCAAACTCATCTATGTCAAATCCCAGGTCCCTAAAGACTTGAATGTTCTCCCTAACATAATTTAATTCCCTATCTGTCAATTCTATGATTTCTGGTACCATCAAGAGTTGTACATTGATAGCCTCGTTTTCATATTCCTTTTTATATCTTTCATACATAATCCTTTCATGGGCGGCATGCTGGTCAATAAAGATTAGTTTTTCATCAACCTTGCTTTCAACAATTATATAGGTATCAAAGACCTGGCCAATGGGCTTAATATCAAATAGTAAATCCTCAATCTTCTGTTCCTCTGGGATTTCAGGTTTACTATCCAAGTCTAACTTGTCTTCCCTTATATCCCTAGACTCAATAGCCTTAAAGGAAATGTCCGTATAAATATCTTCTTCCCTATCTTCATCAAGGTTGTCTTCTAGAATATCCATTAATAAATCATACTCATTTGTCTCTCTAATTGGTAGATTATCCTGTTTACTTGTGAAATCATGTACTACTATATCGTCAAACTTATTTGATTCACCTAGGTTAAATAGGTTAACCACTTCTTCCTTGTCTTGTTTGTCTTCTTTATCCTCTTTATCAAGCTTGAATTGGGGGGCATAGATTGATGCCCTCAAGGTTTCTTTGACCAGGTTGCTAATTTTCCCGTATACAAAATCGCTATTAGAGAACTTAATCTCTTGCTTAGTTGGATGTATATTTACATCGACTTCCAGAGGGTCTATTTCCAGATAGAGGATAAATACCGGGAACCTATTTTGGGGAATCATTGTCCTATACTGGTTTTCTATAACCTTGGCAAGTGGATAGTCAACCACATATCTACCATTGATATAGAGGTACTGATGGTTTCTATTTCCCCTATAGAGGTTGCTATTAGATATATATCCCTTAACTTTAATCCTACTATCTTTATATTCCAAGGGGATTAGAGACTTGGCAGTATCCTTACCAAGTATACTATATATGTTATCCAAGAGACTATTGCTCTGAGAGGTTTGCAAGACAGTTTTATTATCCCTTATGAACTTAAAGGATATATCTGGATTACCTAGGGCCAGCTTATTTACAATGTCGCTAACATAATTACCCTCAGATAAATCACTTTTTAAAAACTTCTTCCTAACAGGAAGGTTATAAAATAAATCTCTTACTATCATGGTTGTCCCCTTGGGGCTACCAACCACATCCAATGAGATGATTTCACCTTCCTCTACAAGGGCCTGTAATCCTGCATTGGAACCTTCCGTCCTTGTTAGTACCTCTACCCTGGCAACACTAGCTATACTGGATAGGGCCTCACCCCTAAAACCTAGGGACATTATAGTGAAGATATCCTCTATGGACCTAAGTTTAGAGGTAGAATGCTTCTTAAAGGCTAGTGCTAGATCCTCTTCTAAGATACCATCACCATTATCACTGATTCTTATAAGGGATTTCCCACCATTTTTTATCTCCACAACTATATTATCTGAGTTTGCGTCTATGGAATTCTCTATTAATTCCTTAACTACAGAGGCCGGTCTTTCAATCACTTCACCAGCGGCGATTTTTTGAATGGTCAAATCATCTAAAACCCTTATCTTAGCCATCATCAACCCTCCTTAAGGTTGTTAGCATCTTGTACTAAGTTATTTAAGAGGGATAAGGCTTCAATGGGAGTTAAATTGTCTATATCTACACTAGAAACCCTATCTATAAAATAATCCTTCTTGTACTCATACAGGTCCATCTGCCTATTATTAGTTTTAGGAAGATCTTCAATATTGATCTCATGGGAGCCTTCTATGATTGTAAGTATCTCCCTGGCCCTCATAATAATATCATTATTAATTCCTGCTAAACGGGCTACCTGTATACCATATGATTTGTTAGTGCTACCCTCAACTATCTTCCTTAAAAAGGCAATATCTTCGCCCTTTTCTTCAGCAAGAATGGTTAAGTTTTTTACTGTTGAAAATTTCTCTTCAAGCTGGGTTAATTCATGGTAGTGGGTTGCAAACAAGGTCTTGGCCCTGATATGAGTGGCAATATATTCGATAATGGACCATGCTATACTCAAACCATCGTAGGTACTGGTCCCCCTACCAACCTCATCCAAGATTATTAGGCTATCCTCAGTTGCATGCCTAATAATATTTGCAACCTCATTCATTTCAACCATAAAAGTTGACTCTCCCTCAGCCAGGTTATCCGATGCTCCTATTCTAGTAAAGATTCTATCTACAATTGAAATATCCGCCTTATCCGCAGGCACAAAGGAGCCTACCTGGGCCAAGAGGGTAATTAATGCTACCTGCCTCATATAGGTGGATTTACCAGCCATATTGGGTCCAGTTATGATGTGAATCATGTTCTCACCCTTGTCCATGGTGGTGTCGTTGGCGACAAAAAGATTGTTTTCTATGGTGTTCTCTACTACTGGGTGCCTCCCATTTACAATTTTTATATACCCATCCTTGTTTAAGCTAGGCCTAGTATAATTATTGCTTCTTGCTACTCTTGCAAAGGATACTAGGACGTCCAATATGGATATAATTCTGCTGGTCCCTTGTATACGATTGATTTCATCCTTAATCCTGTCCCTAATTTTGATAAATATTTCATATTCAAGTTGCAAGGATTTTTCCTCTGAGCCCAGTATCTTTAACTCCATGGACTTTAACTCTTCGGTGAAATATCTTTCAGCATTTTTCAAGGTCTGTTTTCTCATAAAATATTCAGGTACAAGGGAAATATTGGATTTGGTTACTTCAAAGTAATAACCCATTACCTTGTTGAATCCAATTCTAAGATTCTTAATCCCAGTCTTTTCCCTCTCATTAGTTTCTAAGGTCGCTAACCATTCCTTTCCCTTAATGCTAGCCTCCCTGACCTCATCTAAGTCCTTGTTAAAACCTGGCTTAATTAGGTTCCCATCCTTGATGGTTGTTGGAGGGTTTTCATCAATTGATCTATCTATCAAGTCATATATATCCTCTAAACCATCTATATTTGCCCCTAACTCCCTCAAGCTCCTATTCTCTACCTTACTTAATAGGGATTTTAAGTCTGGTAATACAGAAATAGAATTCCTTAATGAAATCAAGTCCCTACCGTTGCAATTACCAGTTGATATCCTACCAGCTAGCCTTTCAATATCGTAGATGGATTTAAGCCTGGTGGTAATTTCGTCCATAAAGATCATGTTATTATATAAGTATTCCACCATATCAAGCCTATAGTTGATTTCCTCTATATTTAATAGAGGCTGTTCCAGCCAATTCTTTAGCAATCTTCCTCCCATGGCAGTTGAAGTCCTATCAATATGGTAGATCAAGGTAGACTTCCTATTCCTAGACATTATACTATCCTGGATTTCTAGGTTTGTCCTGGTGTTTATGTCCAGAATCATATAGTCCTTGGGTTCATAGTAGATTATCTCATTTATATGGTCTAGGGAATTTTTTTGAGTAGTATATAAGTAGTCTATTAACTTTGAAGTAGCTAAAATTGAATACATCCTACCCTCTAACCCTAATTCCTTGAGAGATTTAGCTTGAAATAATTCAAGAATTCTATTTATATGCCCTTCCTCAATCCCTTTAACATTCACATAGGAATTAAAAAAAGGGTTAATCTTGTTTTGGATTATCTTTATAAATTTTTCATAGTTCATAAAGAATTCATTACAAATAATCTCTGCTGGTAGGGTCTTGCCAAGCTCATCTATAACGAACCTATAGTTATTCTCTAAACTACTGGAATATTCACTAGTATACATTTCTCCAGTCGAATTATCTGCATAGGCTATTCCTACCCCAAAATCATCCAGGTAGATAGATACCAGGTAATTATTACTCTTTTCGTCCAAGACATTGGAATCAGTTATAGTTCCAGGGGTAATCACCCTGATAACATCCCTCTTGACTAATCCCTTGGCCAGGGCTGGATCTTCTAATTGGTCACATATGGCTACCTTATAGCCCTTTTTTACGAGTTTGGAAATATAGGAATCAGCAACGTGGTGGGGTACTCCACACATGGGTACCTTTTCATCCATACCTGCCCCCCTCTGGGTCAAGGTGATTTCTAATTCCTTGGATGCTATGATGGCATCATCAAAGAACATCTCATAAAAATCACCCAATCTAAAGAAGAGGATGGAATCCTTATATCTTTCTTTAATACTGACATATTGTTGCATCATAGGAGTTAAATTATCCAAATTCATACCTCCATACTATTGGTCAACTAATACACCTTCCAAGGTAAAAGTTTTGGCCTTGGTGATCCTAACATCAACTAATTCACCTATTAAGCCCTTATCACCCTTAAAATGAACTAATTTTCCTGAATTAGTTCTACCATTTAAGATTTCTTCATTATTCTTGCTGACTTCTTCAACCAGTACCTCTACTGTCTGGTCTAAATATCTTCTATTATATTCCAGTCCAATTGGATGTAGGACTTCCATCAACCTCTGGAATCTCTGGTTTTTCACTTCATCGTCAACCTGGTCCTTCATGTTTGCAGCCGGGGTCCCCTCCCTAACAGAATATAGGAAGGTAAAGGCTGAATCAAATCCAACCTTCTTAACCAAGTCAAGGGTATCATTGAAGTCATCTTCTGTCTCACCAGGAAAGCCAACTATTAGGTCCGTGGTTATACTAATATCTGGCTTGACCCTTCTAACCTTGTCAATTATCTTTAGATAATCCTCCCTAGTATACTTACGATTCATTAATTTAAGTATCCTATTACTACCGGATTGGATAGGTAGATGGAGCTGGTTACAAAGTTTGTCTAGTTCTCCATAAAGGCTAATTAACTCATCTGATATATCCTTTGGATGGGAGGTCATAAATCTTATCCTCTCAATCCCATCTATTTTGTGTATATCTCTAATCAAGTCAGCAAAGCTATATTCCTTGTCCAAGGTTTTACCATAGGAGTTGACATTTTGACCAAGTAGGGTAACTTCCTTACAACCTGTCTTAGCCAACTTTTCAATCTCTTCAATGATATATTCCGGTTCCCTGCTCCTTTCCCTACCCCTAGTATAGGGTACTATACAGTAGGTACAAAAATTGTTGCAACCATAGGTGATATTGACAAAGGATTTAAAGCTGTACTTACGGTTTGCTTCTATACTTTCATCTATTTCTCTATTTTCTTCAACTATATCAATTATTGTCTCACCTGTTTTTTCATGGTTGTTGATCAATTGGGGTAATTTATGGATATTATTGGTACCAAAGATTATATCCACATGCCTATGCTTGCTTGTTATAATCTCCAATACTTCATCCCTTTGCATCATACAACCGCAGATGGAAATAATCAGACCAGGTTTAATCCTTTTTAGTCTTTTTAACTCGCCTATCTGCCCATAAACCCTTTCTTCAGCACTCTTCCTTACTGCACAGGTGTTGAAAATGATTAAGTCTGCATCCTCTTCCCTGTCTGTACTTCTATAATTCATCCCTTCTAAAACCCAGGATATTTTTTCAGAATCATGCTCATTCATCTGGCAACCAAAGGTGCGTATTAAATACTTCTTCATTTATATAATGTCCTCACTTTCTTATTACAAGTATCAAGCAAATTAATTAATATATAAATACCATAACTTATATTATACCATAGAAAACATAAAAGAGTAGCAATTAGCTACCCTTCAATGATTAATACCTAGGTATTTTTTTAAATATTTTTTTGAAAAACCCCTGTTTCTCATTCTTTAATCTAAAAATCTCTTCCTTCAACCTTACATTTTCATAAACCTTTTCCTTAACCTTCATCCTAAGTTTAGCATTTTCACAGATTAGCACATCATGTTCTTTAGAATTTATCTCCTTCCTTAAGGCAATAATTTCTTCCTTTAGGGCTTCTACTAAATCACTAGTATTGTTATGGTTCTCCTCCAAATAATTTGATAATTTTTCAAAAAACCTATCTTCAATAATTGTGGATATTTGACTGGCAATCTCTCTAGAATCAACCATAGATACATCATCTTTTACTAGGGCAAGATTGGTCTCCTCTTGATTAAATACGGTTTCAGGTGAATTGATTATCATCTTTATCTGTTTATTGCCAAATCCCTTATCCTTTAAATCCTTGATATATTGGATTAGTTCAATTTCCCTATAGGTATAATATCTATGGTTGGAGTCTCTTCTTGGAACATCAATGTCAAACTCCTTTTCATAATATCTAAGAACATGAGGAGCAAATCCAGTGATTTCCGCTACTTCAGATATGGAATATTCATATGAAAGATCTATCAAAGTTACTCCCCCCTTAACCTATAATATCACTATTTCGGTTAATAGGGGGAAAATTCCTCTAGAATTTGAGTACTTTTTTCATACAAATAAGTTGAATTTCCAACAAAAAGCTAGGGTTATAGAGAACCCTAGCCTGTAAGATGTCATTTCTTGACCGATTAGATATCAAATTCTGTATTCAAGAATTCAACTAGTAATTTAATACTATTATTTATATCTTCCTTAGAAGCCATTTCCACTGTTGAGTGGACATACCTGGTTGGAATTGATATGACTCCAGATGGAACCCCCTCCTTGTTTATATGAATAGCTCCTGAATCGGTGCCACCATATTCCAAGACTTCCATCTGATAAGGTATTTCCTTATCTTCAGCAAGTTTTACAAGGGTTTCCCTTATATATGGGTGGGCTATCAAGGACCTATCCTTTACCTTAATAGCCGTTCCCTTATTTAAACCTATAGCTAATCTTCTTGCCTTTGGAGTATCCCCATGACCTGTTACATCTAAGGATATACCTAGGTCTGGTTCAATGGAAAAGGCAGCTGTCTTGGCCCCCCTTAGTCCAACCTCCTCCTGGACTGAAAAGACATAATAAAGGTCATTGTGAGGTTCTTTTATCTGTTTTAAAGCCTCTATAGCTACAAAACATCCCACCCTGTCATCTAAGTAGGGGGTAAAGACTACCTTATCATTCTCAACGAAATCTGATTTATATATACAAATGTCCCCTATACTTACCTTCTCCAAGGCTTCCTCCTTTGAAAAAGCTCCTATATCTATATACATCTTATCCAGCTTAAGCTTGGACATGTCATCTAAAGGCTCAGCAAAGATAACCCCAACAGTTCCGTTCTCAAATATAACCTGCTGGCCATAGGAATAATAAGGAGATATACCTCCTATATTTGTGAACCTTAAGAATCCATTTTCATCAATATCAATAACCATCATGCCAATTTGGTCCATATGGGCAGAAATCATGACCTTCTTCCCCTGGCCCTTCTTATGGGCTATAAGATTTCCCAGGGCATCTACCCTTATATCATCAACATAATCCCTTATCTCATCGGAAATAAATTCCCTAATCCTATCTTCCTTGCTAGATGGACCGTATATTTTAACTAACTTACTTAATAATTCACTATTAAAAGCCATTGTAACCCTCCTTGAAATCATATAAAACAGCCTTAGCTAATTTAAATGTATTTTTATAATCATCCATACTCATTACAGAGACTGGAGAATGGATATTACGACAAGGCACAGATATGGTAGTAGTCAGGGACCCATCTCTTGAAGTATGAATCTTCCCGGAGTCATTTCCACCCATTGAGGTCTTCCTAAATTGATAGGGTATGTTATTTTTCTCAGCAATTTCTACAACCCTATCCCTTAATTTATGATTGTAGACAGTTGTCCTATCAGCCAAGGATATAGCTGGACCACCACCAAGATAGGTTGGTACTAGATGGCTGTCTAACTCTGGTATATCATAGGCCAGGGTTCCCTCTAGTACAATAGTTAAATCTGGATCTACCTCATAGGCAGCAGGCCCTGCTCCTACTAGACCTACTTCTTCCATTACAGTAAATACAGCATAAAAACTAACGTCTTCTACATTCTTAATTAAGTCAATTAATATGGCGCATCCAACCCTATTATCCAGGGCCTTGGCCTTGACAAGCCCTTGCCCAAACTCAACATATTCACTATCAAAGGCTATATAGTCACCTATATTCACATATTTCTCTGCATCTTCCTTGGACTTTGCTCCTATATCTATATAGAGGTCATCCATGGATAGGGCATTTGACCACTCATTCCTCTTTTGTAGGTGAATGGGCTTAGCACCGATAACTCCAGCTATCTTCTTCTCTCCAATCAAGACAGGCTTAGAAACTAAGATCCTCTTATCGATTCCACCAACAGGCAAGAATTTTATCAGCCCATGTGAATCAATTTCCTTAACCATTAATCCAACCTCGTCCATATGGGCTGTAACCATGATTCTCTTTGAATTAGCTTTACCTTCCTTAAAAGCTATTATATTTCCCAATCTATCTATTTTAAGACTTGTGCAATAGGGTTCTATTTCGGAAATTATTATATCTCGAACTTCTTTTTCATTGCCTGATAGTCCAGATGCTTCAGTTAGGGTTTTTAATAACATAATAATCCCTCCAAATTCTCCTTGCTTATCTCCTTAATAAAAAATGCCAATAGCTTTCCTGTGTCTTTAATGTCAGACATGTCAATCACTTCAACCGAAGTATGCATATATCTTAGGGGTATGGATAAGACCAAGGCTGGGATACCTTCTTTGGTTATTTGTATTGCCCTCGCATCTGTTCCTGTAGGTCCAACATTGATTTCCATTTGATAAGGAATGTTATATTCATCGGCTACTGAGACTAGCTTCTTCCTTAGTCCTGGATGAATATTACCTCCTAGGGTTATTCCTGGCCCCTTACCCAGCTCTATAGTGTCAGCATCACCTAGCTCTGGGGTCGCACCAAAACCAACATCTACAGCTATCCCTATATCAGGGTTTATCCTATATGCAGCTGTAAAGGCGCCTGCCATGCTAACTTCTTCCTGTACTGTGATAACAAAATATATGTCCGCCTCATGATCTAATTTGCTTAACTCCTTAAGGCATTCATATAGGGCAACTACTCCAGCCCTATCATCAAGGGCCTTGCCTGATACCCTATTGTTTTTTAGTCTTGTAAAGGACCTCTTGATGGTTATAGGATCTCCAACCTTTACAAGCTCTTTTGCCTGAGGATAAGGTAGTCCTATATCAATTGTCATATCCTTCATCTTTATTGCCTTATCGCCTTCATCAGGCTCCTGTAAATGGGGTGGCTTGGCTCCAATCACACCAAAAAGCTTCTCCTTGCCATGGACAAGGACCTCTTGACCTAGGATGGTCCTAGGGTCAATCCCACCTACACTAGTAAACCTTAAAAATCCGTTTTCTTCTATATCCTTTACCATAAGACCTATCTCGTCCATATGGGCAGCCAACATAATCCTAATGCTGCTTTCAGAAGACTTCCCCTTCTTAAGAATTGTAATATTTCCTAATCTATCAAGGCTAACTTCATCTGCATATTCTTCAAAATATGAAATAATTTTCTCATTCAAGGTATATTCAAAACCAGAAACACCGTTATGATTAGATAAAACTTCTAGAAAATCTAAGTTTGACAATCCAAATCAATCCCCTCTATAATAAATCTCTACAAAGGAAAGTACTAAAGCTATTATTTAATAACTTTAGTACCTACCTCTTATTTATTATTGATTATATCTTCTATTGTGGCATCAATATCTTCATTGACTATGGTTACTTCATCTTCACCAGCTGGCTCTTCCTTAGTTTCTTCAGCCTCTCCTAGCTCCTCTTCTTCCTTTGCTTCCTCTTCCTTGAGGGCTTCCTTGATGCTAAGGCTAATCTTTCTCTCCTCGTCATTGATATCGATTACCTTAACCTTAACTTCTTGACCAAGACTTAGTACATCTGATGGTTTAGGTACGTGCTCCTTAGATATTTGAGAGACATGCAATAGACCATCAACACCACTTTCAAGCCTAATAAAGGCACCAAAATCAAGTAGATTTACTACCTTACCTTCCACTATATCGCCAACATTTACGGTCTTAGTAAAGGTTACCCAAGGCTCTTCTATGGTTTGCTTTAGGCCTAAAGAAATTCTGTTTTTCTCCTTATCAAAGGATAGGACTTGTACTTCTACCTTATCGCCAGGATTAACAACTTCAGATGGATGCTTTACCCTATGCCAGGATAGGTCAGATATATGGATTAAACCATCTACGCCACCCAAATCTACGAAAGCACCAAAGTCAGTTAGTCTTTGAACAGTACCTTGGATGATCTTGTTCTCCTCTAGGCTATCCCAAAGAGCCTCTCTTTTTATCTCAAGTTCTTTTTTCTCTAATTCCTTTCTAGAAAGGATAAGTCTTCTCTTTTCCTTATCAAAATCAATAATTTCTACTTTAAGAACCTGTTTTACATAAGAGTCCAAGTTTGATACATAATTTACTGACACATGAGAAGCTGGTATGAAGCCTTCAACCCCGTCTACTAGGGCTATTAAGCCTCCCTTTACCACCCTTAGAACCTTAGCTTCTAAAATGTCCTTGTTTTTAAAGTTCTCTTCTAGGCTATCCCATTTCTTCAGGTCCTCTACCCTTTTTGCAGAAAGAACAACATTTCCTTCACCATCATCATTTCTTAGGACATAGACGTATATTTCATCGCCTTGTTTATAGAGGTCCTTAGGATTTACATCTGTATCACTCGTTAGCTCATCCCTAGTGATAATTCCATCGGATTTATAATTAATGTTAACCATGACTTCGTTATCAGTTACAAAAAGCACCTCACCTTTGATAACATCTCCACGACGAATCTTAGTAAAGGTATTCTCCAAAGCCTCCATCATTTCGTCGGTGATTTCATTATTTCCTTCTTCAACTTCCTCTTCTGCCACTTCGGCCTCTTCTGTAACTACCAGATCTTCTTCATTTTCTTCAGCTACATCAGCCTCTTCAACAGCCTCTTCTTCAGAAGATGTTGCTTCCATTTCTTCTGTTACTTCCTCTACTTTTAGGTCTTCTTCCTTCTTGTCAAGCCCCTCCTTGACATCTTGTACCTCTTCAGCCCTTAATTCTTCATTATTAGTTTCCTTATTAATATTGTCCATTGCCTCAATAGCCTCCTTAATTATCCAATCAGGTGTAGATGCACCTGCTGTTATTCCTATTGTATTAAATTTTGTTAGTTCTTGTAAAGGTAAATCTTTAATGGTCTCAATTTGATATACATAATCACAATGTTTCCTACTTATTTCAGCAAGTTTCCTGGTATTAGAACTAGTATATCCTCCTATAACTATCATGGCATCAACTTCTTTAGCTAGATCCTCAGTAGCCTCCTGACGATTCTTGGTCGCCTTACAAATAGTATTAAATATTTCTACTTCCCTACCCTTATCTTTGATTGCTTCTGATAGGATATCAAATTTCTCCTTAGTATTTGTAGTTTGTGACACAACACATATTTTATCCATAAATGGCAATTGGTTAACCTCTTCTAGGCTGTTGACCACATACGCTTCTCCAGCTTGGGAATAACCCTTAATGCCAATAACTTCTGGATGGTCCTTATTACCAATTATAACAATATTGTAACCTTCAGAGCTATATTTTTCAACTCTTTTGTGTACTGCCTTTACATAGGGACAGGTTGAATCAACAACGCTTAATCCCTTAGCCTTCATCTCCTCTTCTATGAGTTTTGGTACCCCATGGGACCTGATAATAATTCGACCATCTTGGACTTCATTATAATCCTCTACTGTTATTAAACCATCTTTCTCCAGTTTGTCTACTGCTTGCGGATTATGTATTAAAGGTCCATAAGAGTATAATCTATTTGAATCTGATTCAAGTTCAGATTTTGTCATATCCACGGCTCTTTTTACTCCAAAACAAAAGCCTGAATGTTCAGCTATGATTACCTTCATTAATTTCCTCCTGCGGTTTTAGACTATATATAGTAGAAAGAACATGTTTGCTCATATTTAGATAATCTTCATTACTTGGCCTATCTTCTACCATATTAGATAAGTCTATGGTCTTTCCAATATAAATATTGATTTTACTAAAAATTTTATAATTGCCTTCTATATAGATTGGTAAAATGGGTGCCCCAGATCTTATTCCTAGCATGGCAACACCAGATTTTGCATTATCTAAATCAAATTCCTTAACCCTGGTTCCTTCAGGAAATAGGCCAAGAACTCCTTCATTTTTTAACAACCTTAAGGATGTTCTGATGGCACTCAGGTCACTTCCATCCCTATCAACGGGGAAGACAGTAAGTTTTGATAAAATAGCTGCTAGGAGTTTATTCTTAAACAATTCCTTCTTCCCCATCCAAGAAATCTGTCTTGGAAAGGCAATGGAAATAAATATTGGATCCCAGGCACTGGCATGGTTGGAGCAGATTATCAACTTTCCTTCGAGAGGAAGATTTTCTAGACCGTGAGCCCTGATTCTATAAAAGATACCTAAAATTACCTTGGCTAAACCTTTAACAAAACTATAAAACATTTAGCTACCTCCAGTGACAATTGAAATAATAAAGTCAACTGACTCATCTATTGTTCTATTAGTAGTATCTAAAACATGGGCATCTTCAGCCTGGATTAAGGGACCAATCTCACGGTTACTATCGATTTCATCCCTTTTAACTATATCTGCTACAATATCTTCTAGGCTTATATTCTTTTCTCCCCTATCTAGGAGCTCCTTGTATCTTCTCCTGGCCCTCTCATCTACTGATGCTGTTACATAAAACTTATAATTGGCATCAGGTAGAACTACTGTCCCAATATCCCTGCCATCCATAATTACATTCTTAGTTTTAGCCATGGATTGCTGAAGATGAACTAGAATCTCTCTTACTTCTTTGATACGGGCTATATAGGAAACATTCTTAGAAACGATATTCTGCCTGATTTCCTTATCTACGATGACACCATCTAAATATATGCTATTATTAATAAAATCAATATTTGTATTCTTGAGTATTTCAATTACACCCTGGGTATCCTTAACGTCAATCTTATTTTTTAATACCTTATAGGTCAAAGCCCTATACATGGCACCGGTGTCTATATATTCGATATTTAGTTTTTTCGCTACCTCTTTAGCAATTGTGCTCTTCCCTGAAGCTGATGGGCCATCAATTGCAATTGAATAATTGTCATTATTCATTCAATTCCTCCTCTGTATTCCTTTACCCGTGGGTGTATATCAATGACTCACTACCTAATAATTATATATTAAATATGCTTTCTATACAAGTAATATTAGGCCCTTGAACATGGAGAAGGATAGAATCCCTATATGTTCATACCTGCCAGATAACCGGTAGAATAGGCAATTTGTAAATTATATCCTCCTGTCAGAGCATCGACATCAATTATTTCACCAGCAAAGTATAGGTTTGGGATTAGTTTGGACTCCATGGTGGAAGGATTGATCTCCTGGGTATCCACCCCTCCTGATGTTACTATTGCCTCTTCAATTGGCCTAAACCCCTTAAATTCTAGTAGGAAGTTCTTCATAGTATTTAGAATCTGGTGCCTTTCATCCCTGCTTACTTGGTTGACACTTTTTTCTGGATTTACCTTGGAAAACTTAATAACCCACGGGATTATCCTCTGGGGTAGTAAATCATCCAGGGCATTTTTTACCTGCCTATTCTTATATTCTTCAAAATCCCTTAGGATCCTATTGTCAAGCTTATTAAAATCTAGGGCAGGTTTTAAATCAATCATTAGTTTCAGTTTATCCTTATGGTACCTGTTGATATAATTACTTGTGGTCAAGGCAATGGGTCCTGAAATCCCAAAGTGGGTGAATAACATCTCTCCAAATTCTTCATGGACTAGTCTATCAGCAACTAAAGTTTTTAGCCTAACATTCCTTAATGAAAGACCCTGCAAGTCCTTAAGCCATTCTCCATCTATAACAAGAGGAACCAAGGAGGGTTTTAAGGGTATTATCCTGTGGCCTAGATTCTTGGCGAACCTATATCCATCCCCTGTAGAGCCTGTTAATGGATAGGACTTTCCTCCTGTAGCTATGATTACTCCATCAAATTCCAGAGATTCATTATCTACCTTTACCTTAAACTTATTATCCTGGTAATCTATACTCTTAACATTGGAACTAAGCTTAAGTTTAACTCCACTATCCATTAGTAGTTCCTTGAAGGCCTTAATAACATCACTGGACTTGTCACTTACAGGAAATACCCTATTTCCCCTTTCCACCTTGATATCTAAACCATACTTCTTCAAAAGATTGATAATATCATCATTGGTAAAGGAGTATAGACTACTATACAAAAATTCCTTATTGGTAGGGATGTTGTCAAAGAATTCATCTATAGGGGCTGCATTGGTAATATTGCATCTTCCCTTCCCTGTAATATAAAGTTTTCTACCTATCTTATTGTTCTTTTCAAATAAGCTTACGTCTAATCCCCTAGAGGCAGCCACACTGGAAGCAATAAGACCTGCCGGTCCTGCACCTATAACACATATTTTTTTAGTCATAGAATCCCTCTTCATGTAAATTATATTTTTTTATCGTTATCATTTATGATAAGATTTCTTATGATATAATATATCTCATTTTATGTCTCACTTCGTTCATAGATGTCATATCTTTCCCATATCTCTTCAAGTTGAATAAAGTAGTTATTCAAGTCTTCCTTACTCTTGTTACCTAAGGATATAATGAAGGAGTTTATCAAGCTCATTGGTGCTACCAGGGAATCAATGAAGGATAGCATATCACTAACTGCAATCAGTGATATATCTGACTTTTCCGCTAATGGAGAAAGTTTGCTATCGGTTAATGATATGATGGTGACATTTTTCTCCCTTACGAAGTCTACTACCTCAATAATCCTCTTAGAATACCTGGGGTAGGTTATAACTATTAAAACATCATCAGAAGTAATTCTAAGAAGCTGTTCGAATATATCGTTGGATTCTGACCTAATAACATGTACATCATCTAAAATAAAATTCAAGTAAAAGCCCAGATAGCCTGCTAGGAAGGATGAGGTCCTTAAGCCAACAATGTATTTCTTCTTGGCATTAAGTACTATGTCCACAGCCTCATTAAATTTTTCTAAATTTATTTCATTGATGGTTTTCTTGATGTTTTCCATATCCCTTTCCATGAGTTTGGGTAAGGTGTCATCATTTGAATACTCCCTCTCTGCCAGGTTAAGCCTTTGGATGGTGGTCAATTTGTTTTTAATTAAGCCTTGAAGGTCCTTCTGTAAATCCCGATAGCCCTCATATCCCAATCTGTTGGCAAATCTTACAACCGTTGATTCACTAATGTCTATAGCTTGGCCCAGGGCTGCGGCTGTCATGAAGGCTGCCTTATCATAATCTTCTAATATGAAATTTGCGATTAGCTTATGTCCCTTACTTAGCCTAGGGTATTCTTCCTTAATCTTCTTAATCAAATCAATATTTCTATCCATAACTTCACCCCTTTTTCCTATGAAATCTATTTATAATAATCCTATCAAATACCAGGTTTTACTGCAAGATAATCTGCATTTGTATGACAATTCATAAAAACACACATCCTATAGAATATATAGGTGTGTGTTATCATTCCTTACTAGACTTTTCTATTAGATATATTAGTGGAGGCATATTTTTTTGATTGAGAAATTCACTTCTTAAGACGTTAAACTGACCTTGATCAAGCCTTCCCAAATATTCTTCTAGGGCTATTTTCTCTTCCAATCCTCCAGGATGTCCAATATAAGATACTATAAGCATAATTCCATTCTCTTTAAGAAGCTCCAGTGCCTTGGAAACACTAGTAAGGGTAGAGTCAGCCCTAGTTATTATCCTCTTATCACCCCTGGGAAGATAACCCAGGTTATATACGATAAGGTCTAAGGGCTCCTGAATATACTCATCTATCTTCTCATGGCTATCATGGATCAGGTAGACACGGTCTAGAAGGTTGTTTTCCTCAAGTAGCTTCCTAGTCCTAGCTATGGCCTCTTCCTGTATATCAAATCCGTAAACCATCCCCCTGCTTCCTACTAATTTACTAAGAATCAAGGTATCATTTCCATTACCTACAGTGGCATCAACTACAATATCACCATCCTTAACAAAGCGATTAAGTAAGTCCTTGGACAGTGATATGGTATTTCTAATTTTTTTGTATCTCAATTATATCCCCCTTATAAGCTTCTTAAATATAAAAGTTCCTCATCATCCAAGTACCTCCAATTGCCAATATCCAAACCGCCAAGTTGGAGTTCTCCAATAGCTACCCTCTTAAGTTTTTTAACAGGATGGTTAATAGCCTCACACATATTCTTTACCTGCCTATTCCGTCCTTCATGGATCCTAATATCCAGGATGGAATCACTTTCAAATCTTTTTAAAACCTTAATATAGGCCTTGGCTGTTTTCCTCCCATCGATAACTAGACCATTTCTAAAGCTTTCAAGCTCTGCCCTGTTGGGAGTGCCTTCAACTACTGCAATGTATTTCTTTAAAATCTCATTCCTAGGATGCATAAGTTTGTTTGCCAAATCCCCATCATTGGTGAGAATCAGCAAACCTGATGTATCTATGTCCAACCTTCCAACTGGATAGATCCTTTCCTTAACCCCCTCAATTAAATCAGTCACTACCCTCCTACCCTTGTCATCCTTAAGGCTAGTTACATAGCCAACTGGCTTATTTAGCATAATGTAAACCATCTTTTCCTCTAACCGAATTACTTTGTTGTTAACCTTTACTATATCCCTATCAGGGTCAACCTTAAATCCAAGCTCCTCTACTATCCTGCCATTGACCTTGACCAAGCCAGCCTCTATCATCTCTTCAGCCTTTCGTCTAGAAGCAACTCCACATTTTGCCATATATTTTTGCAATCTCATTATAATCCCCCTATATTTTTCTACCTATTTATTACCCTATTTTCAACAATGTATATATATTTCCATTTCATTTTAGTAAATAAAGTCAAGCAACCTATCCAATATTGTCTTCTTACTTACTCTTTTTTGAGCTACTAAATTATCACTCTTAACCAGTACCCCATCCAGATATGTCTCAATCTTCCCTAAGGTCTGACCCTTCTCTATGGGCAAATCAATATCTTTAAAGGGACTTATGCTTACCTTGACAGATTGCGTCTCTTCTTGGTTCAGCGGGTAGATTAAGTCCTTTTCTGCCACCAGATTTAAGTCTACAGCATCATCTCCCACCTGAATCTTACCCATTAATTGGCCCCTATTATAGATGGTGTAGGGCTTGTAATTTTCAAAACCATAATCCAACAAGGCGTAATTATCCTTGAACCAATCAGGAGCATTTAGACTTACAGCTATCAACCTCATACCCTCCCTCTGGGCAGTGGATACTAGGCACCTTCCTGCTGCCCTGGTATATCCAGTTTTAACACCATCACCACCTGGGTACTCCCATAAGGTCTTATTTTTATTGACAAAGTAGGCATCCTGCTTCCTATTGGCCTTATAGGACTTAGAACCAACTATTTCCCTAAACATTTCATGCTTTAAGGCCTCCCTGGTTATTAGGGCCAGATCATAGGCTGTTGAATAATGATCATCATGACTTAAACCGTGGGGATTGGTAAAATGGGTGTTCAGAGCATTTAAGGATCTAGCCCTTTGGTTCATTAGATTTACAAACTCCTCTTCATCCTCACATATATGGTTAGCTATGGCCACAGCAGAGTCATTACCTGAATTCAGCATCAAGCCATAAAGCAAATCCTTCATGGAGATTCTTTCCTTGTTCTTAAGGTAGATACTAGACCCCTCAATATCTATGGACCTTTCATCTATTAGAATCTGATCATCTAGCTTGCTGTTTTCTAAGGCTAAAAGGGCCGTCATTATCTTGGTGGTGCTAGCCATGGGCATTTTAGTGTGGGCATTTTTTTCCACTAGTACCCTCCCACCACTTTCATCCATAAGAATATAGGATTGAGCACTTAGGTTGAGTCCCTGGGCATGTGATGGGTCCTGTGAAAATAATAGAATTGACATAAATAATAGGGTTATGAGCTTTTTGAGCAATTCATTACCTCCTTATTTTATCATATCTATTATCTTGCCAAAAAAAAGAAAAATAATACAGGGTATTATTCTTCATACTCATTAAACTCCTCGTCTATCCTCACCACCATCTCCTGGAAATCCGGTAAATCATCCAAGGATTCTAAGGAGAAAAGCCTTAAGAATTCATCAGTTGTACCGTAAACAATAGGTCTACCTATCTTATCCAGGCGGCCCAATTCTTGTACTAGCTTCTTTTCCATCAAGGTTTCTAAAGACCTATCACTTTTTACCCCCCTGATATTATCAATCTCAGATTTAATAATGGGTTGTCTATAGGCAATAATCGCCAGGGTCTCCATAGCGGCATTTGACAGACTCCTATTGGGCTTGGTATGGTTTAGCTTTTTTATCCATTGGTAGTGTTCTGGCCTAGTACTTAACTGGTATGTATCATTTGCCTTTACTATCCTTACTCCCCTTCTATTATAATCAAAATCATCCATCATCTCTTCAAGTAGGCTAGTAACCTCTTCCTTATCCATTTCTAATATAGTGGATATATCTTCAGCTGTTAGAGGGTCACCCCAAATAAACAACAAACCTTCTATAATGGATTTTATCTCCCTTATGTCCATAAATTAACCCGCTCCCATTTCATTTTTAATGATAATTAAGTCCGAAAAAGCTTCATCCTGCCTAACCAGAATGATCTTTAATCTAATCAACTCAAGCAAGGATAAAAAATATGATATTATCTCATTTCTTGTGGAATCCTTACCTAATAAATTACTAAAGCTCATTCGTTTGCATGCTTCTAGTCGTTTAAGGAGGTTCTCTGTACATTCTTCTATGGTGAACTCATCCCTGCTTATTTCGTCTAATACTAGATCTTCTGATTTAAGCCCTCTCCTATCCAAAATCCTATTTAGGGTATTAAATAAAAGATCTACATCAAAGGGACCTATATCCAACTCCTCTTCAAGAAATTGGGATAAGTCTTCCTGGGGCTTATAAAAGGCCTTAAGCCCTAGGGACTCATATTTACGTAGCTCACTAGCAATGGCCTTAAACCTCTTGTAGGCAATCAGCCTCCTTGCAAGTTCCTCCCTTGGGTCCTCCTCTTCCTCCTCATCCCCCTCAGTAGGTTTGGGTAGTAGGAGCTTTGACTTTATCTCAAGGAGGGTGGCAGCCATAACTAGAAAATCACTAGTGACCTCTAAATCAAACCTTCCCATCCTATCAATATAGTCTAGGTATTGCTCAGTTATTAAGTTTATTGGAATGTCATATATATCTATCTTGGCCTTTTCAATCAAGTCCAAGAGAAGATCCATGGGACCTTCATAGGTATCTAGTACTATTTTATAGTCCATATCCTTCTCCTATTTAAATAGCCAACAATATATTGAGCACCAAATATATCATTGGACTTAAAATCCTATCAATCATGTTTGTATAAATCATAAGAATCAAGATTATATAGAAATACCTCTCATACCTATAAAAGAAATATTCAATTCTATCAGGTAAGAGACTGGCAACGATTTTTGACCCATCTAAGGGTGGAAAGGGTAAAAGATTAAAGATTCCCAACATAATGTTATACCAAAGGGTTATGACCAGCATTTGAGTCAGTAAGTAATTTCTAACTATATTTGATTTAAGTATAATAACCACAAGGATAGCTAGAAAAAAATTTGAGATCGGTCCAGCCAGGGATACCAGGAGGGTATCTCTTTTTCTTTTTTTAAAGTTCAAGGGGTTTATAGGAACAGGCTTGGCCCATCCGAACTTAAAAATAAGCATGGCTAAAAAGCCAATTGGATCTATATGCTTAAGTGGATTCAAGGTCAATCTTCCTTCACTTTTAGCTGTATCATCACCAAGGGCATAGGCAGTTAATCCATGGGCTAACTCATGAAAAACTATGGCAACCAGTAAGCCTGGCAAAGAATAAACGAATTCCATGTAAACTTCCTCTCTATGTTTTCTCCATCCTTAGCATCAAGGACTTTCATATTAACATTATACAACCTCGACAGGTTTATGTCGAGGTTGTGGATAGCCTATTTCCCGAATAAAAAGTTCTCCCAGAGTTTTTTTAACAGGTGGACCAGGCTGGCCTTTCCAATTTCTGATTTGGCTACAAGGTTGATTCTATCAATCTCTTGACCGTCTAGTTTTACAATATATTCTCCTATTTTTTGACCTTGTTCAATAGGAGCTTTTATATGATCAGGATAAAGAATATCTTTTTCTATATTTGCTTTTTCACCTTTAGGTAGGAGTAGGTGGCTATCCCTCTCCAAAATAATGGAAAGGCTATCCTCCTTACCTTTCTCAATGGGAATGTCAGCAACCACATCCCCCCTCCTACCTATAACCGTAGATTCATAATTAGCAAAGCCATAATCTAGGAGTTTGGCAGCCTCAGTAAATCTCAAGGCTGATGTTTCAGCTCCCATGACTACAGCAATTAATTGCAGATCCCCCCTCTTGGCTGAGGCAGAAAGGCAATACTTAGCTTCAGAAGTAGAGCCTGTTTTAATACCATTTGCCCCCTCATAATCCTTAATAAGCCTATTGGTGTTTACCATGGTTTGAACACTAGGCTTAGACTTGCCCACCTTCATATCCTCCATATAGGTAGTTAAGTAAGGGATAATTTCCTCATGTTTCATCAACTCCCTGGACATGATCCCAATATCATAGGCACTGGTATAATGGTCCTCTTCAGGTAGTCCACTGGAGTTCTTGAAGTTGGTATTTTCCATTCCTAGTTGGGCTGCCCTTTCATTCATCAGGTCTACAAAGGTTTCTTCAGAGCCCGCTATATGGACTGCCAGGGCTATTGAGGCATCGTTGGCTGACCTAATGCATATAGCCTTCAACAAGCTTTCCACTGTTTGGACTTCACCAGCGTCTAGGTAGACGGAGGTTCCTATAGCCTTTGATGCACTTTCACTTATAATTACCTCTTCGTCCAATTTTAGACTTCCATTAGCCAGATATTCCATGGCAATTAAGAGGGTCATGATCTTGGTTATACTTGCAGGCGGTAATCTATCATGCTCATTCTTGGCCAGTATAATCTCTCCAGTATTAAAATCCATAAGTAAGTATGCCTTTGCGCTAAGACCCATATCTGCATAGGCGGTAGAAAAACCAAAGGATAATATAATTATCAATAGTATGGATATTAGTCTCTTCTTCAACAGAATACCTCCAATACAATATTTACAATTATATTATCCAATCTAGCTATTTATATACTATTTTTACAAGGACTTACATGCCCTTGATAGATTCCAAAACTAAATTCTGGAACTTGTCCTTAACCTTGAGGGAGGTCTCTACTACTTCTTCATGACTCAAGGGCTGGTCTAGTATTCCTGCCGCCATGTTGGTTATACAGGAAATTCCCATAACCCTAATGCCTTCATGGTTTGCAACTATGACCTCTGGAACAGTGGACATGCCTACAGCATCAGCCCCTAAGATTGAAGCCATCTTAATCTCAGCAGGAGTCTCATAGGTGGGTCCTGTAAACCACATATAAACCCCTTCCTTGACATCAAGACCAAGTTTGTCAGCAGACTTTTTTACCAAGGCCATATATTCCCTATCATATGCCCAAGTCATATCTACAAACCTTGGGCCCTTTTCATCTAGGTTAGGTCCCATTAGGGGATTGGTTCCTGCATAATTTATATGGTCCTTTATTATCATTAGGTCCCCAGGCTTAAAATTCTTGTTTACACCACCACTAGCATTAGTAACAATGAGGGACTCAATTCCTAAACCTATCATTACCCTTACAGGAAATACAACATCCTGGATGGGATATCCTTCATAATAATGGAATCTTCCCTGCATAGCTACAACATCCTTCCCCTGTAACTTACCAAATATTAACCTGCCTGCATGTCCCTCAACCGTAGAGACGGGAAAATTCACTATATCTTCATATGGTATTACAAGGGCTTCTTCAACCAAATCAGCTAGGCCCCCAAGTCCAGAACCTAGGATAATACCAATTTGTGGTTTTTTATCAATTTTGGATTTCAAAAATGCAGTTGTTTCTTCAATTTTTCTAATATAGTCCATCTTATCTCTCCTCAGTTTAATTTTAGTCATCTGACACATAGCGATATAGTTGTAGGGTGGACAAGTCACTGTGCCCCAGGATCTTCTGAATTTTTATTAAACTTACCCCCTTGTCCAACATATGGACAATAAAGCTATGCCTTAAAATATGGGGACTTATATCCTTATCTATATCAATCTGTTTACTGTACTGTTTAAATATCTTCCATACTCCCTGCCTAGTCAATCTCTCACCATATAGATTAACAAACAAGGGGCTATCAGAGTCTTCATTGGCTCTATACCTTGTCAAATAATCTTCTAATGTGTCAAGGACCTTTTTAGCAAGGGGCAGAACCCTTTCCGCTTCTTCCTGTCTAATCTTAATTAAACCTGCCTGCAGGTTAATATCTCCTATATCCAAGTCAATAATTTCGGATACCCTCAGACCAATGGAATAGATTAGGTATATTATGGCCCTATCGCGAGCCCCTTTTTCAACATTTATATTGGTCTGATCTATCAAGAGCTCTACTTCCTCTTTCTTAAGAACATCAGGAGTCTTTCTCTCAGGTTTTGGAGACTTTAAATTAAAGGTGGGGTCCTCTGGAATGAAATTATTATTTAGTAGATATTGATACAAACATCTTAAAGAGGCCAAATTCCTAGAGATTGTAGAAACAGCCTTACCCTCCCTTTGTAAATAGGATAGGTATTTTATAATAATTGTTTTGTTTATTTCAAGCAAATTGGACTTACTTGTACTTTTTAGGTATTCTTCAAATTGCAAGGCATCTCTGATATAGGCATCCACGGTATTAGATGAAAGCTGCCTTTCTTCCTTTATATAGCGTATGTATTTCTCTAGAATTAGTTCAGCCATCATGCCTCTCCTCTTCCTTATAGTTTAATAAAATAATCCAAGCTTAAGCCTAGTATTCTAGGTGATAAAACTCCCTCTAAAATTGCCCCTACTAGAAGAATTATAGTGTAAAGTATACCTAAAACAATAGCATCATTAGACCTTCCCTTGTGATAATTTATGAATACCCTGGACAAGGGCTTTCTAACCACTTCCTTGGTAGACATTACTACTGCCCCTAAACCTATCAATCCAGCCAGGATAAAAAGGTTTTGGGGATAAATCCCCCCTATGGATAAGACTAGACCTTTTAAACCCATGTTGCTAACTAAAAACCCAACAGTAAATCCTAAGGTTATCCCCTTGGCTAAAAGGACTAAAGGAAGTATATAGAAGCCAACATTTAGGAAACCCATCAGACAAATTACAAGGACTAAATATATCTGCTGGACTATTGATGCCCTTAGCACAGAATTCTCTAAATAACTACTTGTAAGGGCTAGACTAAAATATGGATTTGCCAGCCTAAGAATCCTAATTTTTGACTCTAAATTAAAGATCTTAATCAGTAAAGGCCCAATTACTATCCCAGAAACCAGGGCTAGGGTTAATATGAGATAATATAAAAAAAAGTTTTTGAAATGATCCGTAAGCATTCTATAAATTCTTATTAATAGCAAGGTTATTCCTCCTGGTATACAAGCTTTAGTAAATTCTATGCTTGTATATAGGACTTTATAACCCCTTAATTTTTCTCTAAAAACCTCATGGCAATGAAAACTCCTATTATGGTTTTGCTATCCATGATTTCTCCTCTTTCAATCATCCTTAGCAAATCATCCAGGGGCAGGGTTACCTTTTCAATGAACTCCCCTGAATCCGGCTGGGGATCTACCTCTATCAAGTCTTCAGCCAAAAACAAATGGATCTTTTCGCTGCTGTAGCCTGGAGAAGTGTAAAATTCAGTAATATAGGATAACTTCTTTGCCTCTAGGGATGTTTCTTCCCTTAACTCCCTGATAGCAGTCTCCCTAGGTTCCTCATTGACCTCCAACTTACCAGCTGGGATTTCCAAGACAAAATCTTCAACTGCCTTACGATACTGCTTTACTAAAACCATCTCCCTATTAGCTGTAATGGTTATGATGGCTACTCCACCTGGATGTTCCACTATTTCCCTCTTTGAATATCCCTTGTCAGGAAGTTCTACAGTATCTATCTTTAAGTTGAGAACTTTCCCCTCGTAAACCTTCTCTGACTTCATGGTTTTTTCTTCTTTAAGCATTGAAAAGTACCTCCAATTCGCATTTTATATGAGGAAGTTTATATAAGTATCTTTAATTATACCATATAAACAATTAGAGAAAAACCTTCTACCAAATAGAAAGTTTTTCTCTAACTATATTATATTCTACTTATAAGCTGATATACTAGACCCCTCTTCCTCAAGTCTAAGTTTGTCAGCAATCAAGGCTATAAATTCTGAATTAGTAGGCTTACCCTTGGCATTATTGATGGTGTAGCCAAATATCCTATCTAAGGTTTCTATCTTACCCCTATTCCAGGCCACCTCAATGGCATGCCTGATAGCCCTTTCAACCCTACTTGAAGTAGTATTGAACTTGGAAGCTACAGCTGGATATAATTCCTTGGTAACAGCTCCAAGGTAGTCCATGTCATCAATTACCATATTGATGGCCTCCCTTATGTATAGGTAGCCTTTAATATGGGCTGGTATTCCGATTTCTTGAATAATCTTAGTGATTTTAGTCTCTAAATCCCTTTCCCTAAAAGAATTACTATCCTCTTTGACCTCTAAATATCCCTTGTCTCCTTCCCTAACCTGGCTGGTGTCCATATCATATATTTGTCTTAGCCTATCGATGAGAATGTTAAAATCAAAGGGCTTTACCATATAATAGGATGCACCTAATTCTATTGCCCTATGAGTAATAGTATCTTGACCTACAGCAGACAAGACTATTACCTTTGGAAAGTAAGAATCATTGGATTCGTTGAGTCTTTCCAAAACTCCCAAACCATCCAAATGAGGCATAATAATGTCTAAAACCAGTATATGGGGCCTTTCTTTTTCAATAAGTCTTAAGGCCTCCAGACCATCTCTTGCAATTCCCACTACTTGGAACTCATCCTGGGCCGAGATAAATTGTGATACGATTCTACTGAATTCACGATTATCATCAGCAACCAACACTTTAGTTTTTTCCATAAGCATCCCCCTTCTAACATATTTTATACCTTCTATAGCATATTCGACATTATTTAAGAAACTCCTTCTTATTTTAAAAAATTTTAAATAATAAACTGTTGACATATTATGCCAACAGTTTATTTGAACTATAGCCCATCGCTTTTTTCCAACATCCACTCTATAAATAAACCATAACCCTTGGTAGGGTCATTAATAAAGACATGGGTTACCGAGCCAACAAGTTTCCCATCTTGTATAATGGGACTACCGCTCATACCCTGAACAATTCCACCTGTCTTATCGATTAATCTAGGGTCGGTGATTTTTATTACCATACTTTTTTGATTAGGTCTATCATGGTCTTCAATTTTATCTATATTTATGGTGAATTTCTCAATCTTATTATCCTCAATAGTGGTTAAGATATAGGCTTCTCCTACTTTAACCTCTTCCTTAAAAGCGATGGGGATGGTTTCTAATTGGTTTTTTGTGAAATAGTCCTCTTCTAGCTTCCCATATATTCCGAATTCATCATTTATCTTGATCTCCCCTAATACTTCATCAGATTTATAAAAAACTCCCTTTATTTCTCCAGGCTCACCCTTTTTCCCTTGGGTTATATCAGAAACCTTAGCATTCATTATCAGTCCATCTTCTACACTCAAGAGCTCACCAGTATCAATATCTGCTATTCCATGACCAAGGGCACCAAATGTCATATTTGCAGGATTTAGGTAGGTCAGGGTTCCAATTCCAGTAGTTTTATCTCTTACCCAGATTCCTAGCCTATAGGAATTGTCCTGTAGACATTTTACAGACCTAGCCTTAACTTCCATTTCCGTCTTGTTTCTAAGGATTTTAAGAGTTACTTCTTCATCCTTAATCTCATTAAGCTTTTTTACCACTTGTTCAGCATTTACAATTTTTTCATCATTGATTGCCAAGATGCTATCTCCTACCTTTAGACCAGCCTCCTTGGCAGGGCTGCTCCTCTGCCCGTTAATGTCTATAACATCTGTAATAGCAACTACTAGAACACCCCGGGTATTAAGTCTGACTCCAATGGCATTACCACCTGGGACAAGATGGGGCCTTTCAATAACATTGAGTTTTACGTTTTTTAGGGGGATTACTCCCAATAGTTTTAACTTTAATTGCTCTTCCCCAGTTTCTAGCCCATTAAGGTTATAGGATTTGGAGCCTTCATTGTAAATTGTCTGAACCTTGGAATCCCCATTCTTATAATCTAAGGAAAAAGGAAATGATATATTTAAGTTCCTATCTTCCCCCTTGACTACATTTAATTTCCCTGGATAAAATAAAATTTCATTTTTTTGGAGAGCAAAGAGAAATGAGCTTATAATTAATAAAAGAGATATTATGATAATTCTTCGTCTAAGTTTTAATCTGTCCAATTAATCACTCTCCCTATTTTTTTCTAACTCACCTCCATCAATTTAATTAATTACAAATATAATTTAGCCTTTTTAGCGTCTATTTATTCTATTTAAAAACATTATTAAATGTTATTCTAGTAGCTAAATACCAAAAATAAAAAAACACCTAGCTAACTACTAGGTGTTAAAATTTTCCATTTTTAATTTTTTTGTCATCTGCAGCATTTCCTTGGCATGGTTTATAGTAGTTTCAGTGAGATCTACACCACCTAGGAGTTTTGCAAGCTCTAGCACCCTTTCCTCTTCATCAAGTTTCTTGATAAATGTAGTTACCCTGCCCTTCTTGATCTCCTTATAGATGGAATATTGACTATCAGCCATGGCAGCAATCTGAGGTAGGTGGGAAATTGATATAACCTGTCTTTCCTTAGAGATCTTATGGATTTTCTCCCCTACAACCTGGGCTGTTCTTCCGCTGATTCCACTATCTATCTCATCAAATATCAGGGTTGGGATTCCATCATACTTGGCTAGAATACTTTTAAAACCAAGCATAATCCTTGACATCTCACCACCAGATGCTATCTTAGACATGGGCTTTAAGTCCTCTCCTAGGTTAGTAGAGATTAAGAATTCTATCTTATCTATACCGTCAGAAGCGAGATTAGGACTTTCTTTAAAGTCTACCTTAAACCTAACATTGTGCATGTTTAACTCATCTAACTCCCTAGTTATAGCCTCTTCCAAGTCCAAGGCAAGGGACCTCCTGCTCTCACTAAGTTTTTTTGATAAACCATATAATTCTTCCTCCTGTTCCCTAAGTTTTTCCCTCAGAACTCTTATCTCATTTTCATGGTTAAGGAGCTTGTCCAAGGCTTCCTCGGTGGAATCCCTATAGTCTAAAATGGACTGGACATTATTACCATACTTCTTTTTAAGCCTGTTAACCAGGTCAAGTCGTTCACTCAGGATGTTTAACCTTTCTTCATCCAATTGAATATTGTCCATGTAATACTTAAACTCATTATTTAAATCCTGGAGCTCATAGTTGGCCTCCCTTAACCTATCTAAAAGTGGTAACAGGTCCTTATCATATTCAGAAATATTGCTTAAAAGGGCTATACTCTTGTTGATACTATCAAGTAAGGACATGGTATCATATCCATCTCCAGAAAAATATTCCACCACTTGGCCCAGGCCTTGGGTAATCTCCATAACATTGGAGAGTTTCCTGTAATCATCTTCTATCTCTTCATCATCATAGGGGGTCAACTGAAGGCTGTCTATTTCATCAATTTGGAACCTATATAGGTCTATCAGCCTCTCCCTTTCCATAACATCTATATCCATCTCACTCAACAACTGTCTATTTTCCTTATAGCCTTGGTAGATGGATGCAATTTCATCCAGCAAATTTCTATGTTTATGATCCCCAAAAGAGTCGATAATGGTCTTGTGGTTACTGGTATTCAAGAGGGACTGATGCTCATGTTGGGCAAATATATCTACCAGCCTATGGCTTATCTTGTTTAGGATTGTAAGGGTAACCACCTTGTCATTGATACGTGAGATACTGGGTGAGTTAATAGAAATCTCCCGACTTATTATTAGGAGACCATCCTCATCTATAGGGATGCCTTGCTCATCCAGAAAGGACCTTATTGAGTCATTTTCATCTTCCAAGACAAAAACCGCCTGCAGAATGGCCCTATCTGCCCCTGTACTGATTAAATCCCTAGTGCCCCTTCCCCCTAGGACCATACCTAGAGCTTCAATAATTATGGATTTCCCAGAGCCTGTCTCCCCAGTGAGTACATTTAAACCCTTGGAAAAGTTGATTTTTAAGTCATCAATTATTGCGAAATTCCTTATACTTAATTCAAGAAGCATAGTCATACCTCCCAGATCAAGGCCTATTTTAAACTATCATGGGCTTGCTCAACTACCCTATCTATCGTCTGGCTGTTGATTGTCCTATGAGCATTATTTACAGCATGAATTAAATACTCTATATTTCCCTTGGCCCCACGAACGGGTGAAAAAGCAATGTTCTTAGCCCCAAGACCAAGTTCATCCAAGAACTCTACAACATTTTCGATTACTTCTATGTGAGTGGATTTGTCCCTAACTATACCGTTCTTACCTACCTTTTCCCTACCTGCCTCAAATTGAGGCTTGATAAGGGCAACCAGCTCAGCCCTATCCTTCATCAAGGATTTGGCTACAGGTAGGACTAGTCTTAAGGATATAAAGGATACATCTATGGAGACAAAATCCAAATCATCTTCTATATCATCCCTGGTGAGGTTCCTTATGTTGGTCCTTTCCATAACAACTACCCTGGAATCCTGTCTCAAGGCCCAATCCAGTTGTCCATACCCAACATCAACTGCGTATACCTTAGAGGCCTTCTCCTGTAGCATGCAGTCGGTAAACCCCCCTGTAGAAGCTCCAATATCCATGGCTACACAGGCTTCTAAATCTAGGCCAAATTCTCTGATGGCCTTTTCTAACTTAAGTCCACCCCGACTGACATACTTGATGGGATTATTCTTTATGTATATATCAGCGTCCTCATCGATCTTATCACCAGGTTTGGAGACCCTTTCATTTCCTATGAAAACAGACCCCTCCATTATTATTCTCTTAGCCTTTTCCCTGGAATCAGCTAAACCTTTTTCAAACAAAACTATATCCGCTCTCTTCTTCACGCTAAAACTCCTTTGGTTTTTTGCTAGATTATGTAATCATACCTTTCTATCCACCAGTAGTTCTGTCAAACCCCTTAAGAAACTGGTATCCCTACCCTCTAAATCATCTAGGAGCTGGTGGGCCCTCTTGCTAAAGTTTTGGACCGCTTCCTTAGCCTTCTCCAAATTGTAGAAGGACAGATAGGTCAACTTATCTATATCCTCATCTTCACCTGCGTCCAATATGTCATCCTGGATCTGATAAGCAAGACCCAGATTCAAGGCAAAACTTCTCAGTAAATCCACTTCTTCATCCCTTGCCCCTCCCAGTATGGCCCCAGCCACAGTAGCAGCTTGGAATAGGCCAGCAGTCTTCTTTTCATACATGTAATATAGTCTTTCGCCATCCATTTCATCGGGTTTAGCAGTGATGTCCACCACCTGTCCGCCTATCATCCCTTTACAACCTGCATATTGGGAAATCTCATAGATTGCCCTGGCTTTTTGCCTATATTCTTCAGCTGATTGAGTGTTTTCAACTAAATCCTTTGACATGGTCTCAAATGCTAGGTTAAGAAGGCCATCTCCTGCAAGAATGGCTAGAGCTTCTCCAAATCTTATATGATTGGTGGGCTTTCCCCTTCTAAACTCGTCATCATCCATGGCAGGAAGGTCATCATGGATAAGTGAATATGTATGGATCATCTCTATGGCTGCTGCATAGGGTAAGACCTTTTCTTTCCGATCATCGAACATATCAAAGGTTTTGATTGCAATAATTGGCCTCAGTCTCTTGCCCCCACTAAAAAGGCTATATCTCATGGACTCATATATAACCCTTTCATACTTTGACTCAAGATTAACATACTTATCCAAGGCCCTATCTATTATCTTAATATTATCTTCAATTATTTTATAAATAGTCATCATCTTCCTCCCTAAGTAGGTCTAATTCCTCAAAGCTGTCCTCCTGGTCCTCCATAAGAATCTTGATTTGTCCCTCTGCCTTATTGAGCAGCATATCGCAGTGCTTGTATAATTCTACGCCAGTCTTAAACTTGTCCATTGCATCACTTAAGGAATAGTCCTCACCTTCAAGGAATTTAATAATGTTCTCTAGTTCCTTGATAGCTTCTTCATAAGATAATCTACTTACATCCATGATAATCCTCTCCTTTAGAAAAATCTTCAATTAAGGCCTTGATATTTCCATCCCTCATAACAATATCTATCCTATCCCCAATAGAGATGTCTTCCACTGATTTAATTAGTTTACCATCTGCATCTATTAAAATTCCATTTCCCTTTTCTATGGATAGGGTGGGGTTTAAAAGATTTAATCTATTCTCCAGATCAACCCTCTTCCTCCTATAGTCATTAAGCCTATCCCTGGTAACATTCACCAATTTTTGATAGAGCCCATCTAGTACCAGCTTATTATTGTTTAATCTGTAGACGGGATTATTGTATTTTAAGCCCTTTTTAAAGATTTCTAACCTATTAGATTCCCTATCTACCTTCTGCCTATAAGAAGATAATAATTCACTGAAATAGTTGTCCAACTCTTGGTTTAGAGAATCTATATTGGGTACTGCTAGCTCAGCAGCTGCTGAAGGAGTTGCTGCCCTTAAGTCTGCTACAAAATCAGCTATGGTAAAGTCCGTTTCATGCCCAACAGCAGAAATCACTGGTGTATCCAGGGAAAAAATAGTCCTTGCCAGCTCTTCATCATTAAAGGCCCACAAATCTTCTATGGACCCTCCTCCCCTTCCAGTGATGATAAGATCCACATCCTCCCTCTTGTCCAGGTAGACGAGGCCTTGAATTATCTCCTTGGGTGCATTTGGACCCTGAACCAGGGACGGATATATCAAGATTTCACAGGGGGGAAACCTCCTTTTGGTGACGCTGACTATGTCCCTTATAGCAGCCCCTGTTGAGGAAGTAACTATGCCAACCTTTCGGGGCATAGTAGGTAGGTCTTTCTTAAATTCCTTCTTAAATAGACCCTCCTTTTCCAACTCTTGTTTTAACTTTTCATAGGCTAGATACAAATCCCCTAGGCCCTTACTATAAATCTCCTTAACATATAATTGATAGGCTCCAGTCTGCTCATAAATGGATACATAACCCTTGGCTATTATCTTTTGTCCATCTGCCAAATCCATAGATAGAGACTTGGCACTGTATTTAAACATGACACACTTAAGCATGGAGTCTTCATCCTTAAGGGAAAAATATAAGTGCCCACTAAAATGTCTTTTAAAGTTGGATATTTCGCCTTCAACCTCTATATTTGAAAGGAGCATATCCCCTTGGAAGATGCTCTTAATGTAAGAATTTACCTCACTAACCTTTAGGGGCTTCATATCTTCTAACCTCCATTTTCTAGGCTTCTAACGAAGCCACCAAGTACACCATTAATAAACTTAAAGGAATCATGGTTACTGTATTTTTTGACAATTTCAATGGCCTCATTGATGGACACTTCAACAGGAATATCCTTCCTAAACAAGATTTCATAAATCGCAATCCTCAAAACTGCTAAATCAACCTTGGCCAACCTATATATGGACCAACCTTCCAAGTTGTCCTCAATATGTTTGTCAATCACTTCCCTGTGCTCCATTATGGCAGTGTAGGCTTCATTTATATATTTAGTTTCCATTTCATCAAATTCAAAATTTTCTAGGAAAATGTCCTTTGTATCTGAACTATAGTCCTCAGTCACTGACATTTGAAACAAGAGTTTCATTGTTCCTTCCCTTGCTGCCTTTCTTCCCATCATCATCCTCCTATGTTCCAAGTAAAGTCTTCAAATCTATGCCATAATTTAAAATAACCCTCTGAATAGACAGAGGGTAGTTATATTTGTTTACTTTTGCTCTTCTTTATCTTTAGTCTCTTTTGGAATGCTAACACCTTGAATATTCACATTTATTTCCCTTACCTTTAATTCTGTCATGGTTTCAACAGAATTTTTTACGTTTGCCTGTACCTTCTTTCCAATATCACCAATGTTCTTTCCATATTCAACAATTATAAAAACATCGATAATAGCTTCATTCTCTATAAGCTCAACCTTAACACCCTTTGAGAGGTTCTTCTTACCCAACATTTCGGAAAATCCACCAGTTAGCCCACCACTCATACCTACAACACCGGGAATTTCTGTCGATGCAACACTGGCAATTATCGCTACCACATCGTCGGCTATTTTAACATTACCATATTCTCTATTCTCATTATCATTGATATATTCCTCTGACATTTACGCCACCTCCGCATCCACTTTCAATATGATTATTATATCAAAGGAAGTGCATATTTACAAATTATTCTATTGTTTTTTCATTATTTTTATACTATCCATTTCAAAATCCGTCTCTGCCTTAACTATATCTAATATTTTAACCATATCGGTTTCAGTCAATTCATCTGTAGATACTACCACCTTGATATCCTCATCAGTCAAGAGGACTAAGACTTCTTCAAATCCTTTGGACTTAACCAGTCCCTCAATCCTTAGTTCAGTTTCTGATATCCTACCTATCTCCATGATCTCCTCTTGGGCCTCGGCTCTCTTAGCATCATCTGTCTTATCATTGTCAACTATCTCAACAAGTCTATCAATTAAATTAGCCCTAAGCTTATCACGGGACAGCCTATGCTCAACAAAATAGTCAATGTTGAGATTTGATGCCTCCTCACCTACTTGTTCCTTAATGTCCTTATTGCCGGAGGAAACCACCTGGGCAACATCATCCTCACTGGATTGGCCTGAATCGACTATTTCAATCTCTTCATCCTTATTATCTTCAGCCTCATCCCTTCCCTCTGATGCTAAAAAATTATCCCTCTCTGAAGCTTCATATCTTTGATAATCCTTCGAAGTCTTCCTCAGGGCCTGTTGGGTAAATTGATAATTTAAGTAGCCTGTAAATACTAGTAGGATTAACAAGATCCCGATTATGGCAGGTCTTTTGATCTTAAACATTTTCTCTCCCCCTATTTACTTGGAAATATTTGTACCCTGTTTCCAGATACACCTAATACGGTTTTTACGGCTTCATAAAGGGCTTCCAATACCCTTATATCCTCTGCTCCCTCAGCTACCACTATAACTCCCCTTATATTGGGTTTAACCTCCTTTAATACCACAACTTCATCAGATGTATTTACCACCTGTAGGGTTTCATCCTCCCTAACAATTTCCCTAGTCCCCCCTTGGGAATCTAGCTCCTTGGTGTTTTCCCTGGTTGTTGTGATATTAGTAGCTGGAATATGCTCCACCCCATCTTCCAAGGTCACCATAACACTTACTTGGCCTACTCCCTTGAGTTTAGACAGGATCTCGGCTAGTCTATTTTCTATGTAGCTCTCGTAACTAGCCTTTTCTAAACTAGTATATTCATTAGAATTGTCTTTTATCACTCCAGGACTAGGATTTTTGTCCTTAGATGTATAGATATTTAAAACCAGTAAAATACCCACAGCCATGATTAAGACTATAAAGATATTTGTCATAAACTTTCTATTATCCAGGTTTTCCAAATGGTTCCTTATTTTTTTTAAGAATTCTTCCATAATCTAATCCTCCAATCCAATAGTTGAAATATCTATCAAATCCATATGGATCTTATATCTCTCCGCAACTACTTCCTTAAGGTCTAAAAATTCATCCCTACTTCCTTCCCACCTTCTGTATTCCTCCAAAACTACAGGACTAATCTTGATCTCCCCCTGACCTTCCCTAGCATCCTTGTCCCCCTCATCAATCAAGATAGATAGGTAAGCCAGGCTTCCATAATTATCTTCATCCCTATTGATATCTAGGTGAATTTCTGCAACCCTATAGTCAGTACTATCCTCTAGGAAAGACCTTATTTCCACAGCAACCTTGTCCTTATATAGCTCTTCTATCTGCTCCTCCTGCTGCCTGAACAAGCCTTCATCAAGGTCATAAAAGACCTGACTATTTTTAAACACCTCCCTGTCCAATTTGAAATCTATATTAGTAAGATTTACAAAGGGATTTATGACAGTAAAGATTATTAAAAATCCTACTACAAAATTTATATATCTCCGCATGCTCCCCTTGGGCATGACCAGGTCCACTAGGGTAATAATTACAAACAAGAGGACTATATCCTTGACCCAGGAGGAGATAAATTCAGCTAAAGTCACCTCATCACCTACCTTAACATCAACAAATTGTTGCCAGTGTCAACAATTATTGTAATGGTTATATAAAACATAATGCCTACTGAGACAATACTAACCAAGACTAGTAAAATGGTCTTAGATATGTCACTAAAAAGTTTTGTAATATTCTTTGATGCAATGGGCTCAATTACCGCCCCAATAACTGAATAGGCTAGAAGTAAGACCATAACCTTAATAATAGGGAGGGCTATAATGGTAATCAGGATTATGAGTCCTATAATTCCAATACCATTTTTTAAAATAGCCGATGAACCAATAACCGTATCAACTGCATCGGATAGAAAGCTCCCCACTATGGGTACAAAGGTATCTACAGCGAACTTTGCCGTCCTAATGGTCAAACCATCTATGTTGGTAGATAGTCCATAAATGGTCAATACTCCAATAAATATTGTAAAGGTGGCAGTGATAATAAAGGTGATAATCTTTCTACCCAGCTCTGCCAGCTTCCCCAGCTCTGCCCTTTGAGAAAGGTTGGAAAGAAGGCTAACTAAAAATGAAAAATATATCAAGGGAAAGATTACAGTATTTACCATTATCCCCAGGATATTTACCGTCCCCAGGATCATAGGGTGAAACATCAACTTAGTTGTAGGGCCACCTGCAACTATCAAAAGGGTTAAAAGAATGGGTAGCAAAACCTGCATAAAATCTACCATCCGACCAACGGATAGCTTGGCCATATCCATTAGCTCCGAAAAGTTTATAATGATTAGACTGGCAATTAAAATATAAGTAAAGTAGTTGGCCAGTTGGCTTATGGAAGAATCCTCAAATGAATTTTGCAGATTTGTCAAGATGGTGGAAATCAAGGTTATTATCAGGATCTTTGATAGTAGCCCCAGGGAAAATTTTAACTCACTAAAAAAAATCCTCCCTAAACCCTCTTTTAGGCTTTCTCCATCAATGGGTTGCTCTCCCCGAATAATCTTCATAACCAGGTCCTTAGTACTTTCACCAAGCTTATACTCGTTTTCTATGGCCATTTCTTTTAAGAATATATCTATATCCTCTGTGTCTACAAGCTTATTGAATTGCCTTTGCAATAGGGATTCCTCTTCGGCTTCTGCAAAAACACTTGAAGAAAAAATCAATATTATTATCAGAACAAGTACGCATCTTTTCATATATCTTCATCCTTAGGGCATTATTTTTACTATAAGATCCATCAAGGACAAGAGAATTGGAATGGCAAGGGTCATGATGATTATCTTTCCAGCCAATTCAATCTTCATGGCTATGGAATTTTCTCCTGCGTCCCGACTTAATTGGGCCCCGAATTCCACAATATAGGCGGTACCTATGATTTTGAGGATGGTAGAAAAGTAGGTTATCTCCAGGTTGGCCCTCCTGGATAAGTCCCTAATGGTATCGATAATATAGGACAGGTGTTGGATAATCATGGAGAAGATTATGACCCCTGCCAAAATGGAAATATATATGGCAAAATCAGACCTTACTGATCTGAGGATAACCACTAGAATGGTAGCTATTAAACCAAAACCCACTATTTGAAATACCTCCACACCCATCACCTCAATAGAGCCTAAATAGGACCTTGATATTGTCAAAGAGTTTACTAACCAAGTTGATTACCACCCCCAAGACTATAATTATTCCAACCAGGGTGGTTAAATAGGCATATTCCTCCTTCCCAGCCTTTGATAAAACAGTATGTAGTACAGCTGTTACCATCCCTATTCCAGCTATCTTAAAGATTAAATCTATATCCATTCATATCTCCCCTATATTAATATAATGATAAGTCCCAGGCCCACTAGGACTCCTAAGGACCTATATAGTTTAGTATGTTTTTCACTTTCAACCTTTGCTTCCATGTAATGATTGTCAATCTGGCTAATTATAAAGCCCATATTCTTTTCCTGGTCCCTCTTGTCTGTTTTTCCAAGAATCTTTCCTAAAAATAAGAAGACCTCTATATCCTTGTCAGAAAGTCCATACCTGCCTTTTAAAACATCCTTATGAAGGATAAAACTCTGATATATATCCTCCCTTTGATTGGTAACCAGATCATCCATAATCTCTTTAAATACGAGGGCTATGGACCCTCTTCCCTTTAGGGATACATTCTCTAAGGCCTCTGGGAGGGGGATTATACCATTTATGATTTCACTCTCCAGGACCCTTATGCAATACTTTAAGTCCAAGAGATTTCTAGCCCTTTTACTGTAGATATCACCAAAGGCAAAACCTATTATGGATGAAAAAAGTAAAATCAATATATTAAATCCCAGTTTAATATAACCCATCTAGATACCTCTTCCTCCTATAAATATCCCTGAAATCAGTTCCTTCTAGTATCTCCCTAATGGTTCCAACTCCCCTAGACCTATCTAGAATGATAAATCTTTGGAATACCCTTTCCTTAATAAGATTAGCAAGATTTAGCCTATGCCTTATATCCTCCAGTCCATCTCCATGAATGGTGGCCACCAGCCTAATACCTGCCCTCAAGGCCTCATAGATGGCCTTGATATCCTCTGGGCTCCCAATCTCATCTACCGCTATTAAGTCCGGTGACATAGCCCTAATTACCATCATGATTCCATCAGACTTAAGACAGCCATCCAGGATATCCGTCCTTATACCCACATCCATCTGGGGCTTCCCCTGATATACACCTGCTATCTCCGACCTTTCATCTATTAAACTAACCTTAAATCCCCTATACTTGGAGTCCGTACCATTACTTAAATTCCTCACAATATCCCTAAGTAGGGTGGTTTTGCCACACTGGGGTGGCGATATTATCAAGGTATTATAAGGATATCCATTACCATCCAGAAGGTAGGGAATTATTTTGTTAGAAATTCCCTTCTTCTGCCTAGCTATTCTAAAGTTTAGGGATGAGATTGAGTTAATAACTTCTATGCCTCTACTTCCGTATATGGTGCTGCCCCCTATCCCCACCCTATGGCCTCCACTTATGGTTATATATCCCTTCCTTATATCTTCCGAAAAGGCATATACTGAGTGGTTGGTCACCAGATTAAAGGTGCTACTTATATCTTGGCTAGTGACAATATAGGCTTGTTCACTATTTTCCGTCAAGCCTCCATCAGCTGATACAAAGACATCCCCTCCATCAAGGTAGATACTTAAGGGACATGAATTCCTTAATCGAATCTCTTCCACCCTTGACTTCTTATCATAGGGAATGGCTTCCAGCATATGCTTTGTATTCTTGTTGAGGTAGTTCAAGACACCATGGAAGCTATCAAGCCCCTTTTCCACAACCTGTCCCCCCTTTATATAAATTCTATGAAAGGCTTTATTAAATATTCCATAAGAAAAAATTAATCTCTTATGAAAATAAAAAGCAGGCTTAAAACATTTGTTTTAAGCCTGCTAGACCTTATATTCTATTCTTCGTCAAAATCTTCGTCTTCATCATCATAGTAGCAATCGCAGTCTTCATCATGACAGCAATCATCATAGAAGTCAAAGTCTTCATCGAATTCTTCTATATCATAAAGCTCATCTTCCACATCTGCAAGGTCTTCATCGATATAATTGACATACTCTTCCAGGTCAATTTGGTCTTCTATTACATCTTCTAAAACTTCAGCAAACTCCCCTAATACTTCGATTATACTGATAAGTAATTTGCCCTCGTTAGTTTTTTCATCTACTCCTAAACCATCGGCCAAACCTTGTAAATATGATACTCTCTCAAATAAATAGTTCATGTTATCCCTCCTATATCTTATTTATACTCTAGACATGTACTCCCCTGTCCTGGTGTCTATTCTAATAATGTCACCCATGTTGACAAATAGGGGTACATTTAATGTGAAGCCTGTTTCAACGGTAGCTGGTTTTGTAGCTCCTGTGGCAGTGTCACCCTTAACACCAGGTTCAGTTTCAGTAACCTCTAACTCTACAAAATTAGGGGCTATTACTTCAAAGGGTTTACCCTGATAGATACGGATAGTTACATTATCATTTTCCTTGATAAACTTAATTGCTTCCTCAACTGCATCATAATCCAAGGGTAATTGCTCATAGGTTCCCGTATCCATAAAATAATATAATTGACCATCATTATATAAGTACTGCATTTCCTTGGTTTCAATATTTGCCCTTTCAAGCCTCTCTGAAGGGTTTAAGGTAACATCCTTTGTAACTCCAGACATAACATTCCTAAGCTTGGTTCTAACAAAGGCAGCACCCTTACCTGGCTTAACATGTTGAAAATCTATTACCTGATAAACTTCTCCATCCATAACAAAGGTAGTACCCTTTCTAATATCTCCTGCTAATATCATCTTTAACCTCCATTATCATTGATTAGCTGTTGAAATTCTAAACTGTCAAATTAATTATATCAATATCTAATATTTACCACAAGAGCAAAAACACCATATTATCATTATTGACCTATTTTTGTTTTTTGATAACAATAATCTCCACATCTATAAAACCTGGAAGATAAGAGCCAAACCTATAGACATATTTTTTCTCAGTCTTAAGCTTGATATCCTCAAACTTTAAGTCTCCCTCTCCCCTAAAGAAGACCTTGCCCTTTACCAGGGGTTTTTCATTGGTATTTAGGGTCAAGGACCCTCCATTCAGGATTAGGTTACCCTCTAATTCAAAGGGAGAGGAAATTACTAAATCCCCTTCACAATAGATATTCCCCCTGATCTTAATTAGCCTATTGGGATCAGTTTGGTGCTTTACTTCTAAACTAGGCCTCTCATCCTTAAGGTTTTTTACATTAATAAATACATGCTTGCCAGTATGACCATAGAAATTATTAGTATCACCTAGAGAACCAGTTATGTATTTTTCATCTATGGTGACATCTCCATCAAAATTCATAGCTATAGCAGAGGGGGTACCCTTGGCATCATGCTTAAATATCTCTGCCTTAATTAAATCCATCAAGCTGTGGAACTCATCTACCAGTTCTTCATCCTCCAACCTATCCTGGGTTACAAAAGCTTCCTCAATTTCAAAAAGTCTATTGATAACCCTCCCCTTGAATTCCACTAGGTTTTTGACCCCCTGGTAATCAGTCTCCAATCTTAGAATCAAGCTAGTGGTTTCGTGGTAGTTATCTGGAACAACCTGTCTTTGAAGCATGCTATCTGAACCCTCTAGCCTTATGGTAGCTGATTTGACATTGCTTGCTAGGGGAGAGTCACTGGGTAGGGTGATCTTGTTGCTAGCAGGCATATTATTACTGGTCAGGGTGTTTTTATAGGGCGGGTTCTTATTCCTCATGATATGATAGATTTCCGGTAAAACCAAGTTATTAAAAGATTCCTCATCATAGATAAGCCTCTTGGCCTTATCCTCTGTGGCTATCCTAGCCTGGATATTCTTATGGGAATTACTGGCAATAGTGGTCTGGGTGCTAAATATGTATAACATATAGGTTGAACTGGCCAGGATTACTGTCAAGAGTAACAAGGCCATCACAGATATAAATCCTTTTCTTTTCATTGTCACACCTCATCTGTTACTAACTATTCCACTGGACATCTTAGGCTGATAATTGTCTCTAGCTCTAGTGGCCCATCAGCCTGTATAAAATCCAAGGAAAGGGCCAAGAGATTACCTTCCCCATCAAGTCTGCTGACAGAGATATTGAGAAGGCCATCACATATTTGATTGTGACCAGAAAATAGGGTCCCCTCATAGAGGGACTTGTTGCCAGAATTATAGGCTACCCTTACTAATTCATCATTCTTTTGATAATAGGTCCTATAATTGTAATTTATTTTTCTTATAGTCCCGTCTGAATTATAGCTAATCTCCTCCTCCATCATTACAAAACCAATGTTAGTAGGCAGGAGTAAATCTAACTTATTAAAACTGGAACTAGGTAAGATCCTATCCGCTGATGAAAACTCCCCCTTGATAAACTCCATGGCATACCTGGCATTACATAAGGCTAGGTCTATTTCCTCCCCCTTGCTTGTCAGGTTTTCAGTGAAGAATAAAAGGGAACACAAGGACAGGATAAGTATAGGAATTAGGGATGAAGCTAAGAGCACTTCCATCAAGGTAAAGCCCCTATTTCCTAAGTATGCTTCCCTGAATCTCAACATCTTTAACCCTTCCTTTACCCTTAATAGAGCTAATAACTATTAAGACATCTATAAAGTTTTCATCATAATCCAAGCAAAGGATTTTAGACTGGTACCTATCCTTATGCCGATTATTTAAATCCCTGTAAACTACCTCATCATTCTCAAGCAAATCCTGGATAAGCTCCTGGGAGTAATCATCCAAGGAATTCAACCTTTCATAAATCCCCTCAGCTAGATAGGTCATCTCCGTTAGGGTATTTAGGTTCCCATAATTTCCATAGGTGGAAGAGAGGATTGGTATAGCTATAACTACGACCAGTCCCATAAGAAACAGTCCAACTATAACATCTATTAAAGCAAAACCCCTCTTCTTCATAAAATCATCCCACTACTCTAATCTAATACCAATCCTGCCGGTGGCAGGTGTAACTGTAAGCACATATCTTTGTCCCCTTGAGCTTTTTATGTAGATTGTGCCACTATCAATGGTTGTCCCATTAGGTGTGAAGCCAATTGGCCTTCCAATCTCCCTGTCCTCAATCAGCAACCCCTTGCCCAGGGTCTTACTTTTAACAATGGGACCAAAGGCCTCCCTTCTAATCTCATAGGAGTTTATACTGGGAACAAAGTGGACAAAGTAAATCCTATTCTCAGCTATGGCCCTATTCCTGGCAAAGAGCATATCTTTCTTAAGTTCCCGTATCTCCTGATTCTCCCCAATTCGCCTATAAAATCCCATGTTGGGGATGGCTATGGCCAATAAAATAGAAAGAAGGGCTATAACCATCAATACTTCTATCAATGTATAGCCCTTACTAGATGTCGACTTATTTATTATTTTCATTTTCCTATCTCTTCCTTAAGGTCAAGACCTTTCCAACAGGAAGTATATCATTAAACTTCATCTTGTTTAGATCCAAGATTTCATTCACATAGGCAGTGGTCCCATACTTCCTCAAGGAAATACCGATAATGGTGTCCCCTCTTTTCACCACATATTCTTCATAGATTGGATAGGAGGCTTCTAAGCTATCCATCAAGAGGACCCCCTTACTAGCCTTATCAGGAGCTAGCTCTAAATAAATCCCCTTTAACTTTAGTGGATAGAGCTCAGCATCATTGGGCAAGTCCGCCTTTATAAATGACCAGCCTAGCCAGGATATCTCCTGACTTAACCTTAGCTTGGTGGACTCTTCATCCTGGCCTTCCAAGAGAAGGTTTAGACTTGCCGGTGAAGATTCATAGGCATAAACCCAAAGGCCTATGGTAGAGGCATTCTTGTCCAGATATATATTGTTATTGGATAGATCTACAAAGGCTCCATTGGGATTCTCAGACTGGCCAATATCAAATTCCAGCATCATGGAATAGTTGCCTGATTTAGCCACACTTGATGGGGCTACCTCACCATCAACCCCTTCTCCCAGGGCTAATATGCCATAGTTTCCATCCTCGAAATCATAGAGGACCATGATTTCCTCGGTTTTTGTCTCTTCTTCTTTTGGAGGGATAATCACTCCTGTCTCGTCTCCGCCAGGTTCCTCCTCACCCTTACTTGGTGGGTCTGGACTTTCTGGACTAGTCACCGGGGCCTTGTAGTCCTTATAGGGGGTAAATGGTGGCTTAACATTACCATCCTTAAATATATCTATAGGTATAACAACCTTGTCAGCCTCAGCCAGACCTTCAAGACTATAGATTTTTAAACTCATACTTCCCTTTAATGAATCATCTTCCTTGCCCAGGTTTAGGTTATTTACCAAAATCCTCCTGGGGCTCTTTTCTAGTGCTTTGACGGTATTAAATACTCCTTCATACTGGCCACTTAAGGGTAGGTCTATATCCATCCTGTAGATGGTCAAATCTCCCTTGGTCTCCGTATAAGCCCTGGAGAAGCTCATGTCCGTCATATTTACTTTTTCTTCAGTTAGTAAATCGTTTAAGAGGTAAATGATCTGGGGCTGGTCCAGGACTGGAAAGAAATTGGATACCAGCTCTTCCTTTTCCTTAGCCAGGTCTTCAAAGTCCTTCTTTATAGTCTCTTCACTTCTTAGGATTCGGTTATGTTCAGCAATCTCTTCTTCAAAAAGGGTCTTCTCTGCCTCTAATTCCTCCATTCTGACAGCCTGGGGATCAAATACAAACCTAAAGGCCAGCCAGGTAAGCAGGATAATCACCAAGGCAGTGAGTAGAAACTTCTCGCTATTGGTGAGGGGTCTAACACTAGATCTAATTCCCTTTGCCCTATTCTCCATCAGTATTCACATCCTTCAGCTGAAGATTAATATTAAACTTATAATAATCACTCTCACGCTTGATGTCGGATATAAAGACCTTGTCCGCCTCTTCAAGGTCCTCTAGACTCTTACTAAAATCAGCCACATCCCACCTATCCTTGGCTATGCCAGTTATATTAATCTCATTAGGTGAAAGGCTTAGGTTGGTCAGGAAAGCATCCAGGGGTAGTCTAGAAGTTAACCTGGTTAGGAAATCCTCCGTGATTAGGTTCTCCTTTTCAAGTAATGCATCCAGAGCCCTAATCTTCTCAACCTCTTCTCCGAATTGGATGACGGCATCCTCCTGTTTTTTTATCTTCTCAACCCTATCCAGGGTGGCAGGGTCTTCAGCAATCTCTCTTAATTGGTCTACCTCCCCTTGAAGTTTACTTAGCTGCAAGTGGTTCATGATACCCTTACCTAATAGGGCTAGAAGGATTAGAACTGCCAGGGAATATAGGATCAGCTTTTTATTTAGTTTAAATTCCTTTTTTTCTCCAAAGGATTCGAAAAAGTTTAAATCTCTCATGGCTACACCTCATCCATTCTAATCAATCCGCCTATGGCATTGGAGTAAAGACCAAGATCTATATCGGTCCTAAACCTATCCAGGGAGGAAAGTTTAACAGCATTTAAATTGAAGTAGTTGTTAAAGCTTGTCTCTAACCCTTCTACCTGAGAGCAAACTCCATGTAGGAGGATATAATCTATGCTATTTCCTATTTCTCGGGTGTTATAATACTGGAGCACCATATCAATGCTTTCAAATAATGGACTTAAGTCGATATTCCCTATCTCCTTCAACAAGGCCCCTTCATCTAGGCCTGATTCCTCTTGTAAATCATCCAGAAGATTGGATAGGCCTAGGCTTACAACCCTAGAAACCTTGAGGCCTCCATTGGATATAATATTGATTTTGGTGTTGTCATAGTCTAAGGATATAGCAGCTACAGTCTTGTCCTTGGTAGGTAGGCTTTCATTTAACAAATCAAAATGATTTAAGAGCTTGCTGATGGCATTCCCTTGGAAATCCATGACTTCAGGTTTAATGCCTACATTGTCTAGGAGCTTGTAGTGGGACTCTACTATAATCCTGGGTACTGCTATCAAGAGGAGGTTTAACCTCTCAATACCATCCTCGTAGACAATTCCCAAGTTTAGATACTGAAAGAGATAATCATCCGGGTCTATGGGTATATAGTCCCTTATTTGGTACTGAAGTATGGAGGCTATTTCCTCATCTGATACCTTGGGTAGGACTATCTCCCTGGTAATAATCATTGAAGAGTTAATAACCAGCCTGGCCCTACTTGATCTTATCTTATTCTCCTTTAGAGTATCCCTTATGGCCTGGCCCAAGAGGTGGATATCTAAGATCTTACCATCAAAATAAACATCCTTGGGTATTGCCACCCTCGCAGTCTTAGTGAGTGTGATGTTCTTCCTTGTTGCCTTGCCCTCAGCTAACCATATATCCCTTGCTCCTATGTCAATAGAGATATTTTTTGAGCCTGAAAATACTTTCAAATGAACTCCCCCTTTCCAAGTCAATTATAAGAATAGGTTAAAATACCAGTAGAAAAGCCTGTCTCCATATAGTAAGACTACAAAAAAGGCTACGATGATAAAGGGTCCAAAAGGTATGGGATCCTTCTTAGTCTTAAGTTTTGTAGCCAGTAAAATCAAGGAAATAATCGAACCTAAAACAAATGATAAAAGTATATTTAAAAGGATTAACCTAAGTCCTAAGACAAAGCCCAAGGCCCCTATGAGGGTCACATCTCCTCCCCCCATTCCTCCAGTAAGGAGGACAATTAGGAGGAAGAAACCCCCAGCAATGAGCAGGCCTCCTAGGCTAGTCAAGATGTTAGGATTTATATCATAAACAAAGAAGTTTATTGCCTTGTGGATGATGGATAGGCCTAGTATGGTTAAAACTAGGGAATCCGGTATTATCATCTCTTTTAAGTCGATTAGGCAAATAGCGAGCAAAACCGAACCCATGAGGGCATAAAAGATAAAATCTATATTAAAGCCAAAATGCCTGATAAATCTTATGTAAAGGAGCCCATTGGCCAACTCAACCAAGGGATACTGGATGGAGATCCTATTTCCACAGGACCTACACCTTCCCCTTAGCAGGATATAGCTAAGGAGGGGGATGTTATCATACCAAGCTATCCTAGCCTGACAGGAGGGGCAGCTTGATGGTGGAAAGGCTATGTTCTCATCCTTGGGTAAACGATATATGACAACATTTAAAAATGACCCTATTAACAAACCATATATAAATACCATAAAGTCCATATTATGCTCCTAATCTACGAAGAATTCCAGCTTAAAGTAGTCTCTTAAAAAGTCATACTCCTCCATCATCTTATTCAACTCATCAATCTGCTGGGCCAGCTTATCCTCCTGCCCACTAGATTTGTATATATTATAAAGCATGGCATGGAGGGCAACCCCATTAAGTACCACACTATTCTTATCTTCTGCCTTAGCACTTTCTATGGCATAGTCCTTGAGACTAGCCCCCTTAAGAAAAACCCTTTCAGCCTCATCAGGCCTGTCCTCATTTAAATAAAAGATTCCTAAATCCAGGTACCTGCTAATATTATAGGCCCCATACTCAGCCCCCAAGACAAGGTGTTCCTCAGCCCTTTTTAAATCCCCAGCCTCCTTGTAGAGCTCACCCAGCCTATTATGGATACCTCCATCATAGGCTGCCAGGCTCAGAGCCTTCTCATAGAGCCTTATTGCCTGATCCAAATCCTCCAGGGATTTAGACTCCTTATAGAGACCATAGTAGTAGTCCCCCTCCACCTCATATCCAAGGGGACTGATGGGGTAGTATGTATTGGAAAACTCAATAAGCCCAAGGGCCTTGTCCAGCTTACCCTCAGCTGCTGATTCTGAGGCAAACCCTATAAGTTTGAAAAAAGTAAAGTTATATAAGACTAATATAATTAAAATAAATAAAATAAAAGATTTTACCCTAGGATGTAATTTAAAGTGTTTCTTAACATCCCCATCTGAATTATAAGCCCTGATTCCCATCCCTAGGAGCCAGAAGAATATCACCGTAGCACCGGGAAAGTTAAAGGAAAACTCAGCCCCTATATGGATGAGGAAGCCCACTAAACCAGCCACTAGGCCTGGATAATAGACTGGATAGGTTTTAGATTTTATCCTCCTATAGATTATCCTAAGATTAGCAAACAAGAAGGTCAAAAATAAACTTAAACCTATAATCCCAGTCTCCGCCATCATTTGCAGATAGTGGTTATGGACAAACCTGGAATACCACTGGTTTCCCCCATATTCAATATAATAGGCGGAGAAAAAGCTACCTAGTCCATAGCCCCTCAGGGGCTCGTTTTTTATCAGCTTCCCTGCCACCTTCCAAAACTCCAGCCTACCAGTCAAGGATGAACCTATTAGGGAATCCTTCCTTAAAAGAAAGTCTACCATACTGGGGGTAATCCCCAACTTGTCCTGAATTATAGGTGCTAGGTAGAATATCAGGCGGGTCATCATAATAGCTAGGATGAATAAGACTAGGGTCTTAATGAATCTCTCTTTTAGCTGTCCCTTACCAGATACTAGAAAGAGAAAGCCAAGTCCAGCCAAGGTTGAGATATAGCCTCCCCTGGAGCCTGATAAGAGTAGGGCTACTAAAAAGATAAAGGATACCAAATAGCCAAGCCTAGTCTTCCTGCCAAGGCCTCTACCCCAGGAAAATAGAAAGTGAACCAAAAGATAGCTGGCAAAGGGGTTGGGGTTGGTAAAGGTGGATACTATCCTCCTATTGCTTATAAATATGTACTCTAGTATTCCCAATAGGGCTATACCCGCTCCTATCAAGAGAACTACTGAAATCACCTTATCATTATCCTCATCATCTAAGCTGGTGGTTAAAAGAAAAACAGCCCCATATAAAAGAAGCTCCATCAACTCCACCATGGTCCTGATATAGTAGATGGACCAGATAAAGCTAAGGCCACACCAGACTAGATAAAGGGAATACCATAGGAGGGGTGA
>JAAYTL010000127.1 GCA_012518035.1 Tissierellia bacterium
CTTTGTATTATAGGCTAGATCTAATATTTTTGGTAACTGGTTGTCAAAGTAGTAGTCTCAGACTGTGAACCACTATAGGCAGTTACTGTGGATTGGACCCTATAATAATATCCTTTGGGCACATTATAGGTGCCGGCAAAATTTAAAAATCGTGTATTACTAGTTTCGGTCCAAGACCTAATGGTTGTCCAGCCTTCATCCCTCATTTGTTGTAATCTAACAATTGCCCTTATACTTGTAACATTGCTGTATCCAAGTACATCTGTAATCGCTGTTGCCTTCCCACTCGAGTTAATATAGATTTGTGCTTCTGCTGTAGCTATATAGGTAAACATGGGAGATATTATAATTTCATCATCTAAGTCATTTCCAATTGCTGAGACAGCCATAGTCGATGAAATTACTAGTAGCATTGCTAACAAAACGGGAATTAACTTTCTCTTCACAATCAAAGCACTCCTAAATATTATTTATCCCTATCCCCTATATATATAACGAAATCTAGGGGGCTTTTGTGGACACTAATTTTAAAATATTTTATTTTTTTATAATTCCTTCAAGAATCTTCATAAATTCTTCGAACGAAACTTCAACATTGACTAAATATTGATACTTGTCATCATTCCAATATCCATTAAATAATTCCTTATTTATAAAGTATTTTATAGTTTGATCGTTGATATCAATCTCCTCAATGGTTGCCCCTTCTGTATCAATCCTTAATTCCCCACCCGTTATTACACCTTGTTTTAACACTATTGTATTATTATTCTTGTCCATATATTTAATAACTCTTGTAACATCTGTTTGTGCACTATCTATCATTTTATAGCCATCTGGTATATATGATGGTTCTATAAATTCAATCTCTGTATTCTTAGTATCAATTGGTTCATCAACATCTATTATTATGGATGTGAATTTTTCATATATACATGTTATTGCATTAAATACTCTTTCCCTATATCCTTCAGCCGTAGCTATTAATACCCCATTTGTCAATATGAAGATAAGCAAAATAGTAGCTGCATACCTGCCCAATCTGGCCAACTTGTTTTGAAAAGGAGTTCGAGTATATTCCTTTATTATCCTCTTCATATTCTTCCTATAGCGCCTAGAAAAGACATGAGGTTCTAAATTCTTATCCCTTTCTTCCTCTAACTGTTCTATGAGCATATTGGCCTTTGGCATATATTCAACCAATAATCTATCTAAGGCTTCATCTGTCAGAACTTCATCTCTCATTAAATCCTGACCTCCCTCTCCATCAATATCTTCCTTAATCTATTTCTTGCCCGTAGTAGTCTTTTCTTTACATTTTCTTCTGATATATCCAAAATACTGGCTATTTCCTTATAGGTATATCCATCAGCATATTTAAGAGACAAGATAATATAATAAGATTTAGGAAGTTGAAGAATACATTTTTCAATCTCCAGCCCATTTAGCATATCATCTATATTTTCGAAATCATCAGCTATGCTTTCTTCAAATTCATCAAAAGATAAGGCATTGTGAACGTCAAGTAGTTTTTTACAGTTTCCGATAAATAACTTTTTACACTTTGGTACTTCTTATATTGAATTTTCTTTTACAGGCTTCCAAAAATGCTTTGCCTATGTTTTATCCTGTAGCTGTCGTCATCAAAGAAATTAACAACTTCACATTTATGAACTATTCTATCCAAGATAGCTGTTGTAATGGCAGCATCACCTAGTAGTTCACCCCATTCC
>JAAYTL010000023.1 GCA_012518035.1 Tissierellia bacterium
TAGGATAAGTACCTACTCAGGAAGGACCAAGGCCCTTTTTGGTGGCCTAGCTGCTGCCTTCTTTACCCTTATGTTTGGAGGAAACCTAAGGGATTTCTATGCTAGTTTTTTAGGTTCTTATTTAGTAGTATCCATTTTGAATAAAATTGATGATTTCCAATTCCCCTACTTTATTAACAATTTTCTAGGAGCCTTCATGGCCTCCTTGTTTGCAGCTATCTCCCTTAGAATTGGGCTAGGACATAAGCTAGACAAGATAATCATAGGCTCAATAATGTACCTGGTGCCAGGAGTAGCCATTACCAACGCCATCCGTGATACCATGAACGGTGACTCCCTAGCTGGTCTTTCCAAGGCCATGGAAGCCATCTTCTCAGCCTTGGCCATAGCCTTTGGAGTTGGACTTGTCTTGAGTTTACATATGAAGGGGGGAATATAATATGAAAATCCTTCTAAAACTAATCTATCAAATGGTCTTGGGATTTTTTGCAACCATTGGTTTTGCTGTGTATTTTTATGCCCCCTTAAATTCTATTATAGCTACAGGTTTTGCCGGAGGACTATCTTGGCTAGTCTATTACTTGGTCCTAAATGCCAGCAATAATAAAATCGTAGGCACCTTTTTGGCTGCCTTCCTAGTAGGTGTATTTGGGGAGATTCTAGCCATAAAATTAAAAAAACCAGCAACAGTATTTATCACTCCAGGAATAGTATCCCTGGTACCTGGTGCTGGAATGTATTATACCATGTTGTACCTGGTTCAAAACGATTACTCACAAGCAGCCATAAAGGGCACTGAAACCCTCTTTCTAGCAGCTGCCATTGCAGTTGGAATAATAGTGTCAACCCTTCTGTTTAAATCCCTAAGGCATTTTAAAAGGGAGAATTAATTCTGCTTAGAGTATTTAAGGAGGACATCGATTAACTCGTCCAACTCTTCCCCTCCAGAAGGATTTTCCAGGGCTTTTTCTATACAGCCCTTCATATAGTTTTCCAAGATCAAACCACCTGCATTGTTCAAGGCAGATCTAGCTGCAGAAATTTGAGTTAGGATATCGCCACAGGGTTTCCCCTCTTCAACCATCTTCTGTATCCCCTTGATCTGCCCCTCTATTCTTCTCAATCTTGTTATTACAGCATTCTTATTTGCCAATTCTCCAGCTCCTCCCCAATGGTAATCAACAGATGTTTTAAGTAAAATAAAAAATCTATAGGCTTATATAGGAAAATATGCATTAGAAAGCCTAGCCAGCTAATGCATATCCATCCTTATAGTATTCTAGATATAGTAAGAACCTCTTCAGCCTTTTTTGCCATATTGTTGTCCAATATTTTTAATACTACATAAGAAATAACCAATCCAATAATACCTGTTAAGAAGCTTAGCAATTCATAGTTTTCATAACCCCTACCCTTGAAAAAGCCATTTCCCAAGGCGATTCCCAGGATTAAGAAGACTAAAGGAATTATATATAATGCAAAAGTATATTTTAAAATCTTCTTAGCTTCTGCCTTGATTTCAACCATATCACCAAGCTTAGCATTAACCTTGTTCTCTAAGGTCAGGAAATGGGGAGCAACCTCACAGGAGCCTGAACATGAACTACAGTTGGTTCCACAAGCTGATACCCTGCGAACTTCTAGGACCACTTCATTACCCTCAACCTTTTTAACAATGCCTACTTGTTCCATTACGACACCTCCCAGCCTATTAAATCTTTTATAACTTCTGAGGCCATAATTAATCCAACCACAGAAGGCACAAAGGAAACACTTCCTGGTACAGCCTTTCTTAGGGCTCCTGACTCTAGATTTACCTTAGCAGGAACCTCATCAGACCATACCACCTTTAAAGAATCTATCTTCCTTTTCCTTAACTCCCTTCTCATGACCTTGGCCAGCGGACAAACATTGGTTTCATAAATATCCCCTACCCTAAAGCTAGTTGGAGACAACTTGTTTCCCGCCCCCATGGCAGAAATAATTGGAATTCCCATGGATTTAGCTGTGACTATCAAATCTATCTTAGAGGAAACCATGTCTATAGCATCTAGGATATAACTATATTCATCATTTAATAGATATCCTTTAGTCTCCTCATTATACTTGTCCTGATAGATAACCACATCTAAGGTGGGATTGATTTCCAATAATCTTTCCCTCATTACCTCTACCTTTGGCAAGCCAATAGTCCTACTGGTAGCATGGATTTGCCTATTAATATTTGTAATATCTATTATATCATAATCTATTAGAATTATCTTTCCAATTCCACTTCTTGTTAGGGCTTCAGCAGCAAAGGAGCCAACCCCACCAATACCAAATATGGCAACAGTGGACTGGGAGAGTACTTCCATACCCTCCCTACCAATTACTAACTCTGTCCTCTTAAAATAATCATTCATCTTTCCTTATATCCACCCTTATATGAGTTTCTTCTAATTGTTTTTCTGATACCCTTGTAGGTGCATCTGTAAGCAGGCAGGTAGCTGATTGGGTCTTAGGAAAGGCTATAACATCCCTGATATTGTCCCTATTGGTTAGGGTCATTATAAGTCTATCAAAGCCATAGGCAATACCTCCATGGGGAGGCGTACCATACTTGAAGGCCTCCAAGAGGAAACCAAACTTGTCTTGGGCCTCTTCTTGGCTAAAACCTAGGGCCTTAAACATCCTGCTTTGGAGCTGAGAATTACTGATACGGATGCTTCCTCCTCCCATCTCATCACCATTGATTACAATATCGTAAGCCTTGGCCCTGACCAACTCAGGATTGGTCTCCAAAAGGTGGATATCCTCCTCCATGGGAGATGTGAAAGGGTGGTGTTTGGCTACATATCTACCCTCTTCCTCATCATATTCAAATAGAGGGAATTCAGTTATCCATACCAGATTATATTCTTTATCATCTAAAAGATTTAATCTCCTGGCAAGCTCATTTCTCAGGTTACCCAAACTATCATAAACCACATTCAACTTATCAGCTACAAAGAGGAGTAAATCCCCTGTTTCACCCTCCATCTTCCTTATGATAGCCTCTAGCTCCTCTTCACCTAGGAACTTGGCAATGGGTGAGGTAATTCCATCATCTGTAAGCTTAATCCAGGCCAATCCCTTAGCCCCATAGGTCTTGACATAGTCCTCCAGGCTAGAGATCCCCTTTCTGGTAAATTCATCCCCATAGCCCTTGACATTGATACCCTTTACGGCCCCACCATTCTTGATGGTGGATGAAAAGACCTTGAATTCAGACTCTGCTACCTCGTCAGAAATATCTACTAACTCAAAGCCAAACCTTAAATCAGGCTTATCCAGACCAAACCTCTCCATGGCCTCCTTATAGGGCATTCTTTTAATAGGTAGGTCTATTTCTATTCCCTTTATTTCCTTAAATAGGTGGAAGAGGAATTTTTCATTGATTTCAAGGACATCCTCCACATCAACAAAGGACATCTCAATATCAATCTGGGTAAACTCCGGCTGCCTATTAGCCCTCAAGTCCTCATCCCTAAAACATTTAACTATCTGGTAATACCTATCCATACCAGAAACCATTAAAAGTTGCTTTAAGAGTTGAGGTGATTGGGGCAAGGCATAGAACTCCCCAGGATTAACCCTACTTGGAACTAGATAGTCCCTAGCCCCTTCAGGTGTTGGCTTTGTAAGGGTAGGCGTCTCTACTTCAACAAAGTTATTCTCATAGAAAAAGTCCCTAACAACCTTGGCAGCCTTGGCCCTGAGTTTCAGGTTGGCCTGCATGCCAGGTTTCCTCAAGTCCAAATACCTATACTTAAGCCTCATGGATTCAGATACATTATCATCATCCTTGATATAGATTGGAGGAGTTTCAGCCTCGTCTAGTATCTTCAATTCCTCAGCCACTACCTCAATTTCACCAGTTGGTATATCCGGGTTTACAGATTGCCTTATCCTTACATGGCCCTTAACAGCCAGGACATATTCAGACCTGATTCTTTCAGCCTTTTCAAACACATCCTCAGATATAGTATCATCAAAGACAATCTGGGTTATTCCAGTGGTATCCCTCAAGTCCACAAATATTATTGAGCCAAGGTTTCTCTCCCTTTGAACCCAGCCCATCAGGACAACTTCTTTTCCCTCATCTGTGGCCCTAAGCTCGCCACACATATTAGTCCTTCTTAACTTTCCCATACTTTCTCCCATAAAATCCCTCCTCATATAGTAAACCCCTCGTCTCTGATCTTCAGGGACGAGGGGTTAGCTCGCGGTACCACCCTAATTAGGTAATCCTCACTCTTTCTGATAACGCAAACATGCGAACAACCCTTTCAGATTGTTAACTCCGAGGTGTCAAACATCAAAACCAAGCATCGACTTCCACCACCGCCGACTCTCTTAGCCTTGGAACTTTGATGCCTTCCTCATCATAGTCCTAATCTATTTCTTATAAATTATAAATTAAATGATTTAATTTGTCAAACCTTAAATCCTAGCTACTCCCGAATCGATAGCTGCCTGTTTTACTGCCTTGGCAACAGCCTTAGCAACATCCTTATTCAAGGCATTAGGTATTACAAAGTCCTCGCTTAACTCATCTTCCGATACCATGCCTGCAATGGCGTGGGCCGCTGCTATATTCATCTCTTCATTGATGTCCTTAGCCCTGGCATCTAAAGCCCCTCTAAAGATTCCTGGGAAGGCTAGTACGTTGTTGATTTGGTTAGCAAAGTCAGACCTACCAGTTCCTACGACCCTGGCTCCTGCTTCCTTGGCCACATCTGGGAAGATTTCAGGCACTGGGTTAGCCATTGCAAAGATGATGGCGTCTTTATTCATGGTCTTGACCATTTCTGGTGTCAATACATTGGCAACAGATACTCCTATAAATACATCTGCTCCCACAACAGCATCTGCCAAGCTACCCCTTAAATCATCCTTGTTGGTCAATTCAGCTAGCTCTTCCTTATACCAGTTATTAGTTGGGGAACCCTTATACACTATACCCTTACTGTCACACATGATGGCATCTTGAACACCCATGCCCAGTAGCATCCTAACTATAGCTCCACCTGCAGCCCCACTACCATTAACAACTACCTTTATGTCCTCCATCTTCTTACCAACGATTTTTAATGCATTTATAATTCCTGCACTAACTACTACTGCAGTACCATGTTGGTCATCATGGAATATAGGAATGTCCAATTCTTCCTTAAGTCTTCTCTCTATCTCAAAGCACCTAGGAGCTGAGATATCCTCAAGATTTATACCTCCAAAGGTAGGGGCAATATTTTTGACTGTTTGAACAATTTCATCAGGATCCTTAGTATCTAAACAGATTGGAACAGCATTAACATCTCCAAACTCCTTAAATAAGATGGCCTTACCCTCCATAACAGGCATTCCAGCCTCTGGTCCAATATCTCCCAGACCCAAAACTGCGGTACCATCTGTAACTACAGCAATTAGGTTGCCCTTGGCCGTGTACTTGTAGGCATCTTCCTTGTTCTTATTTATCATCTTACAAGGTTCAGCAACTCCAGGAGTATAGGCAGTACTTAAATCGTCCCTGGTATCAATCTTTACCTTAGATACTACTTCAATCTTACCTTGGTTCTCTTCATGCATCTTCAAACTTAGTTTTGCGTAATCCATAAATAAACCAACCTCCCTTTATTTTGTGAAACTTTTATAAAAACATAACATATCTTATGATATGAAGTTTTTCTTCTTCAGTAAGAGCTCATCTATCCTCCTGGAATACTCCCCCAAATCCTTAAAGTTGGGTAGTCTTTCTATCCTGTCCTCATCTGGAAAATAGATTTTTGAAACAGCCCCCAAGCCAAGCCCCATAACGGTCTCCTTCTCCTCCATCATGGAGATGTTGTATATACATTCCTTGCCTAGCTTACTATAGCCCACATTTTCAAGATTTCCTAAGATTTGTTTCTGCCTGTAAAGATAGTATGGAAACATTTTCATATCAGCTGCCTTTGCCTCCGTCAACTCCAGCATAGCTCTGATATCATCAGCAGAAGTAGAAAGGTCCTTTCCTTGATTAAGCAGCCTTGAACCCCTCTTAAGGGCCAGGGTATGGACTGTAAGATTATCTGGATCCAGACTTTCTATCTCTTCTAGGGTATGGGCTACATCTTGGATACTTTCACCTGGCAGGCCTATTATTATGTCCATATTTATTATATCAAAACCATGGTCTTTAGCAAGTTGGTAGCTGGATATGGTAGACTTAATATCGTGGTATCTCCCTATCCTATCCAGGGTTCTTGGATTCATGGTTTGAGGGTTGATACTGATCCTATCTATCCCCGTGGATTTGAGCATCCCTAACATCTCATCATTTAAGGTATCCGGTCTACCCGCCTCTACGGTGAACTCCCTTATATCATCATCCTTAAAGGTATCCTTTACTGTAGTAATAATCCTCTCCAGATCCTCCACCCTCAGGGAGGTAGGGGTCCCGCCACCTATGTAGACGGTATTAAGCCATTTCCCCTCCATAATCCCCTTAAGCTCCTGAATCTCATAGACTAGGGTGTCTACATAATTCTTTACCCTATCATAGTCCTTACCTATGGCAAAGGCTGGAAAGGAACAGTAGGAGCACCTGCTTGGACAGAAGGGAATACCAATATAAAAACTATACTTATCCCTATCCAAGGGGTAGATGTGCCTTCTTTGTATGCTTGCAATGTCCAGCATAAGCTGGGTCTTATCCCTACTGATTCTAAACTCAGAGGCAAGAATCCCCTCTATCTCCTTCTCATCTAGACCCCTATCCATCATTTCATGGACTATTTTAATGGGCCTGATTCCAGTTAGAATCCCCCAGGGGATGTCCATCTCCACCTCATCAATCAAGCAATCATAGATAGATTTTTTCAATGCATTTCTAATGATTTTCCTTGTAGGATAGCCCTCTATATGAATATCATCTATGTTTACAAGGCTTTCCTTAATCAAGTCCCCACCACGGTATAGCCTAGTAATTGCTAGATTTTTGTCAATCCTATCCATCAAGATACTTTTTATGGTCAAACCATCTGGGAAAACCTTATCCTCATCTACAAATTCAATCCCCCTATTGGGGAAAAATACCCTAATCAATTCATAGAGCTCATGCCTATTGTCATGGCCCTCCATCCTTACCCTTATCAAGTCACTCACCCTTTTCTACTCTAGGAAGGGATTGTACAGTTTTTCTTCTAATATTGTAGTATTCTCCCCATGTCCTGGTAGTACAAGGGTATTGTCATCAAGCACCAGAAGCCTCTCCTTGATGGACTTGATAATTTGCTCATAACTACCACCTTCAAAGTCCGTCCTTCCTATGGAACCTTTGAAAAGGGTATCTCCTGATAACAAGTGCTGGCCAATCTTTAGGGATATGCAACCAGGGGTATGACCTGGTGTATGGATGACCTCTATTTGGAGATCTCCCACCTCTATAATATCCCCATCCTTAAGCAGCCTATCTGGTTTAAATTCAACTGCTCCCATGGGCATATTGGCTGACATATTACGACTTGCATCTTGAAGCATGATTAAATCAGCCTCGTGAACAAGAACATCTACACCCAGCTCTTCCTTTAATTCTAAAACTCCCCCTATATGGTCCCCATGCCCATGGGTCAGGACGATACTCTTGATATCTAGGTCGTATTCATCTATGGCCTTTAGAATCCTCTTGGCATCTCCACCAGGATCTACAACTAAACCTTCCTTGGTCCTATCAGAAAAAACTATATAGCAGTTGACAGCAAAAATGCCAACCTCCATCTTGATAATCTTCATCTAATACCCCCTAAAATATCTTCTTGCTATCTATCATAATGGTTACGGGTCCGTCATTGACAAGACTTACATCCATATGGGCACCAAAAACCCCAGTTTCCACTCTGAGACCCTTGTCCCTGGCCCTCACGACGAACTCTTCATAAAGTCTTTCTCCAATTTCAGGATGGGCAGAGTCTGTGAAACTGGGTCGCTTGCCCTTTCTCACATCCCCATAGAGGGTGAACTGAGATACTACCAAAAGCTCCCCTCCTATATCCATCAGGGATAGGTTCATCTTGTCATTCTCATCTTGGAAGATTCTCAAACCCACTACCTTATCCACTAGATAATCTAGGTCCTTTGCTTCATCCTCCTTGCCAACACCTAGAAGGACCAAAAGACCCTTGCCTATTTTACCAACCACTTCTCCTTCTACGGTGACACTGGCTTCCTTAACCCTTTGAACAACAACCCTCATTATCTTCCCTCCTAAGAAGTTACCCTATATACGTCGATAATATTCTTAACCTTCTTCAACTTACTAATCACATTCTCTAGTTGCTCTATATCGTTTATCTCAAGAGTCATATTTATTACAACAATCTTATCCCTATTTGTGCGGGCATTTATATTTATAAGTGAAACATCCATTTCATTAATCCTTAGGGCAATCTCAGCCAAGATACCTGGCCTATCTATTCCCCTTAGATGGATCTCTGCAGAATAGGAGGATTTCTTTTCCATATCCCATTCTACTTCAATGAATCTTTCCTTGTGTTCTTCCTGGTTGATGTTAGGACAGTCTGCCCTATGGACAGATACCCCCCTACCCATGGTTACAAATCCGATTACTTCATCCCCAGGTACAGGGTTGCAACACTTAGCAAACCTTACCTTGATGTTGTCAACACCCTTGACGGTGATACCCTGGCTGGATTTAGTCATTCGTTGTTTCCTGGGTTGTTGAGGTTTTTTCAACTTTTCCTCTAATACCTTTTCTTCCAGCTCTTCCTTATAAACCTTGTAATAGTAGTCCTTGAGCTTGGTAATAACCTGGTTTATCTTTATATTTCCATGGCCTAAGGAGGCATATAGGTCCTCCACTGAGTTGACGCTGAACTTACCAGCTATCTCCTTCAGCCAATCTTCCTTAAGTATCTTATTGGGGACATAACCCAACTTCTTAACTTCCTTTTCTAGGTTTTCCTTGCCCTTTACTATATTGGCCTCCCTGTCTACCTGCTTAAAGTACTGCCTAATCTTGGATTTAGCCTGGGTACTTTTGACTATGTTTAGCCAATCCCGGCTAGGCCTAGCATTTGGGGAGGTGATTATCTCAACTATATTGCCATTCCTCAACTTATGGTTTAGCTGGACAATACGACCATTTATCTTGGCCCCTAGACAGCTATTACCAACATCTGTATGGACCCTATAGGCAAAGTCTATAGGGGTAGAGCCTTCAGGCAGGTTGATTACGTCACCCTTAGGTGTGAAGACAAAAACCTCATCAGTAAAGAAATCTATCTTCAAGGTTTCCATAAAATCCTTAGGGTCCTTTAAGTCATGCTGCCACTCCAGGAGTTGCCTTAGCCAGGTGAGTTTTTCGTCGAAGTTGTCAGATTTAGTGGTGCCTTCCTTGTACTTCCAATGGGCAGCAATCCCATACTCAGCAGTTTTGTGCATGTCATGGGTCCTGATTTGGACCTCAAAGATTTCTCCCTTGGGACCAATTACGGTGGTATGCAGGGACTGGTACATATTGGGCTTGGGCATGGCTATATAGTCCTTAAACCTGCCTGGAATTGGCTTCCATAGGGTATGGACTATACCCAAGGACCCGTAACAATCCTTGATACTATCTACCAAGATTCTCACTGCAGTTAAATCATATATTTCATCAAAGCTCTTACCCTGTACAGTCATCTTCTTATAGATGCTGTAGAAGTTCTTGGGCCTTCCGCTAATCTCGCTCTTTATGCCCATTTCTCCTATCTTTTCATAGAGAATATCGATAATCTCCTGGATAAAGGCCTCCCTTTCCTTTCTCTTAACTGAAACCCTCTCTACTAACTTATAGTACATATCAGGTTCTAGGTATCTTAGGGAAAGGTCTTCCAACTCCCATTTTATCTTAGAAATACCCAGCCTATGGGCTATGGGAGCATAGATTTCCAGGGTCTCCAGGGCCTTTTCCTTCTTTTTCTCATCTGACATGTATTCTAGGGTCCTCATATTATGAAGCCTATCTGCCAGCTTGACTATGATAACCCTGATATCCTTGGACATGGCCAGGACCATTTTTCTCAAGTTTTCTGCCTGGTTTTCCTGCTTGCTCTTATAGGGGAGCTTCTTTAACTTGGTAACCCCCTCCACAAGATCTGCTATTTCGGTACTAAACTCTCTAGCCAGGTCCTCATAGGTATATTCCGTGTCCTCAATTACATCATGAAGAAGGCCAGCTATTATGGTGGGTGTATCCATATTCAATCCAGCTAAGATCATAGCCACATTAACAGGATGAATAAAGAATTTTTCACCAGAATTCCTGGTCTGCCCTTCATGAGCAGCCTCACCAAGGGTATATGCCCTAATAATAAGGGACATATCCGCCTGGGGATTATATTGTTCTATTGTTGATAGTAATTTTTCCAATGTAATATCCATTCTCATCACCCTCTATATGTAGCCTAGATTCTATAAGTCTGGATTATAACCTGGATGCTGGTCCTCCCCATATACTCATTTATATCGGGTGAATAGATTATATCCAGGGATATATTGTTAACCATACCCCTTAGGGCATCTTCGAATACATCTTGACCATATTTTTCGATTATGGCTTCCTCGAAACCACCATCATCATAAAATATCATACCATCTAATATTGTACCTTTTTTGGATTCTAAGACAAGCTTGATTATATTCTTCTCCTTGCCCAGCTTAAACATTCTTTTGATTTTTAAATCCTTATCTCCAAATAAGGGCTTGGGATTTCCTATGCCATAGGGTTCTAAGTTCTTTAAATCCTCAATCAATCTATAGGAAAGGTAGTCAATAGGTAGATGGGCGTCTATATAAACCTTCTTGATTAAGTCATCCTCAGTTAAGGCAGTTAAATCATTTAACCTCTCCCTCAAGGGAATTATATTTTCCTCATCCAAGGAAAGGCCAGCTGCCATAGGATGACCCCCAAACCTGTTCATTAAATCCTTGCATTTTGAAAGTTCCTCAAATATATTATATTCTTCAATGGAGCGACCAGAGCCCTTGACTCCATCCTTACCCCTGGTAAGAACTATAGTGGGCTTATTATACCTCTCCTTAATCCGACCTGCTATAATACCAGCCACAGATTCATGGACTTCAGGTTCATAGACTAGGAGGACCTTATCATCCTTCAGGCTTGAGCTGTCTATTTTAGATACTATGCTTTTAAAGCCAGAATTAGTCAAGTCCTTCCTCTCATCGTTGACCTCCCTTAGATACTTAGCAAGCTCCAAGGCCTCATTCATATCATCGCAGAGTAAAAGCTCCAGGGCCTTATAGGCTGATTCCAGCCTCCCCGATGCATTAAGAGTAGGTCCGATAATAAATCCCAAATGGTAGGTGGATAAGGGTAATTTTACCTGGCTAGCCTCCATCAGGGCCTTAAGCCCCACATTCTCAGTCTTGTTGACCAATCCTAGACCATATTTTACTATTATCCTATTCTCATCTAAGAGTTCTACCACATCGCAAACAGTTGCAATCGCCACAAATTCCAATAATTTTAGGCTGTCAGCCTTCCTATTACCTTGGCTTAAAAGATAGTCTACCAGCTTGTAGGCCACCCCTGCTCCACATAGATTCTTATAGGGGTAGTTGCAATTGGGATTCTTTGGATTGATAACAGCATCCGCATCTGGGATTATGTATTTTTTAGTCCCATCTTCTTCAATATATGGGAGATCATGGTGATCTGTTATTATAATCTTTATTCCTAGATCCTTGGCCAGGTCGATTTCCTCTAGGGCAGCTATCCCATTATCACAGGTAATGATTAAGTCTATGCCATCGCCCTTGGCCTCCTGGATTATATCCTTATTGATGCCATATCCTTCCTCTATCCTATCAGGTATCCTATAGTCCACCTGAGCTCCCAAAGACATAAGGGATGTATAAAGGATATAGACACTCATGATGCCATCCACATCAAAATCTCCAACTATCCTGATGTGGCCCCCTTCCTCTATTACCTCCTCTATAATCTGGGCTCCCTTAACTAAGTCGCACATTAGACTGGGAGGATATAGTTTATCAATATCAGGATTTAAAAACCTATCTATATCTTCATATTTATAGACCTCGCGATTGATCAATATCTTTGAAATTATTTCACTAATCTTCAAATCTCGTGCTATCTTAGTAAAATCTATCCCATTATTCCGAATAAACCACTTTTCCAAGTCATCCCTCCGATTATAGATGTTACTTAATTTTATCATTTTATGACAAGAAATACCAGGTTTTACTCATCTTCATTGGCTAAAATTGATATGGAGCACTCAATCCTCTTTTTCTCCATTTCACAACCCAGCTTATAGGGTTTCGTCAAGTCCTTATGGGCATAGTAGGCGTTGGCATGGCAGCCTCCGCTACAATAGTACCTAGCCCAGCAGGAACGGCACTCTTCCTTATTGTATATATTGGCCTTCTTGAAGACTTCCCTCAAGTCCTTGTTTTCTATACCAGTGTCCAGACTTCCTAGCCTAAAGTCATCCTCCCCTACAAATTGATGGCAGGGGTAAAGATCCCCTTCAGGAGTTACTGCTAGGTACTCAGAACCAGCCCCACACCCTACGCTCCTTTTAACTATGCAGGGTCCCTGGTTTAAATCTATCATAAAATGAAAGAATAGGAAGTCCTTATCCTTCTTCCTAATTTTTATATATTCCTTAGAAAACTCCTCATATTCCCTGAGGACATCATCCAGATGCTCACTTCTTAAGGCATAGTCCATCTCTTCAGGAGTAACCACCGGCTCCACAGAAACCTTCTTAAAGCCTTGGTCATAGAAGTCCCTTATATCCTTTGAAAAATCAGTATTGTAGTTGGTGAAGGTTCCCCTGATGTAGTAGTCCTTGGTACCCCTTTTTTCCACCAGCTCCTTAAACTTGGGTAGGATTACATCATAACTTCCCCCATCCCTAATAGTCTTTCTCATCCTGTCATTGACTTCCCTTCTACCGTCCAGGCTGAGGACCACATTATCCATGTTCTCATTGATGAAATCTATCTTGTCCTCATCCAAGAGTACCCCGTTGGTGGTGATGGTAAACCTAAAGTTCTTATTGTATTTCTTATCCAACTCCCTACCATAGGCCACCAAGTCCTTAACCACTTGGAAGTTCATCAGGGGCTCGCCACCAAAGAAGTCTACTTCCAGGTTCCTCCTATTACCGGAATTCTTGGCCAAAAACTCCAGGGCCTTTTTCCCAGTTTCCAAGGACATATAGGTCCTCTCCCCCTTAAAATTACCCTGGGAGGCAAAGCAATAGGCGCACTTTAGATTGCAGTCATGGGCAACATGTAAACACATGGCCTTGACTATATTATCTTGATTATAGACAAGATCACCTAAATCATTCTCCGGTGAATATAACATTTCTTCCTCCACCAGATAATTAATCTCGCCATAGGCCTCTTCTAGGGCCTCCTTATCATAGACTCCATCAAAGATAGAGACTATCTCCTCTAAAGACTTGTCCCCATAATGATCCAATACATCGTAGACCATTCTGTCCACCATATGGACAGCCCCGCTATTTACATCCAAAACTATATATTTATTATTCAAATAAAACTTGTGTATTTGTCCCCTAGCCATTGTTACCTCCATTAAATCTTAGGCCTAACTAGTAGGCCATTTGTATTTATTCTAGGAAAAATAAAAGTAGTGGAAAATCCACCACTTTAGAAGTTAGTTCTGTTCACATTTTTGATTTCCTACAGTACAAGAAGTCTTGCAGGCTGATTGGCATGATGTTTGACATTCGCCACAACCAATCTTTGCTAAGTCTTCCCTTCTAAGGTTTTTACCACTTAAAGTTTTTATGTATTTCATGTCTAAACCCCCAATTAGCTATTATTTAGTAATTATATCATAAAGCTATGCCAAATAAAAGAAAATTTATAAAATCCATTTCCTATTAATATTTCTACGACTCAGATAAAATAATATGCCAATAAATACAAACATCATAAAAATACTCAAATACCTATTCATTAGTGAGCTCCCTAAGATACTAGCCCTTAGTATGTCCGTCCCATAGGTTAGGGGCAGGCAAAAGGATAGGGGTTTTAGAATTGCAGGCAGCCTTTCAATAGGGACAAATAGGCCACAGAGAAAGAGCATGGGAAACCTAAAAAAGTTTGAAAGGGTCTGGGCCTCGAAAACCTCCTGGACAGATACGGCCACCATCAAGCCTAGAAGGGTGGAGCTTACTGCTACTAAAAACACCCCCAGGATTACTAAGGTCCAGTTGATGCCACTTAGATCCGTCAGAAAAGATGCCAACACAAGGGGGACAAAGGCATTAAATATACCGAACATCACAGCCCCTGAAATCTTTGCTAAAACCAGGGTGTTTAGGCCAATCGGGGCAAGTAAGAGTCTCTCGAAGGAGCGACCCTTCCTTTCAAAGGTAATGGTGACAGCCAACATGGAAGTAGTCCCAAATAATACACTCATCCCCATAAGCCCAGGAAGTAACTCCATTATGTCCAAATCCCCTGGAGAGCGAATTATCTGCATCAGAGTCCAGGAAAGTGGAAATATAATCCCCCAGCTGATATTAGGTGGTTTTAAATAATAATTCCTTATGTCCTTTTTTAATATGTTCCAAAACGCTATTAGTCCACTCATTTATCCTTAACCACCCTTCCGTTAGATTTTCCTATCCCTGTTATTTTCACAAAGATATCTTCTAAACTTGGCTTGATTTCCTTAGCCTCATAAACAGCTATTCCCTTCTTATTTAGACTTTCAATAATGGGATATAATGATAACTCCTCCTTACTTATAAAAAGGCAGGAAGTCTCATCAAGTATCTCCATTCTAGCATCATCAAATTCATTATCTAGCTTATCCCTTATACTATGTAGATTCCCACTCACCTTCAACTTAATCCTATAATCTGGTGAAGCCTCCTCCATAAGCTCAGAAACTGTACTTATCTTAACTATTTTCCCCTTGACTATAAAGGCAATCCTATCACACACCCTCTCTGCCTCTTCTAGATAGTGGGTTGTGAGAAAGATGGTCTTTCCCTCTTTCTTTAAGGCCAGAATCAAATCCCTAATCTGCATGGCACTCTCCACATCTATACCTGTGGTTGGCTCGTCCAAGAACAATATCTTAGGATTATGGATTATACCGGCAGCTATGGTGAGCTTCCTCCGCATCCCCTTGGAATAATGCTTAAAAGGACGCTCAGCTACCCCATCTAACTCAAAGAGCTTTAGTAAGTCCTTAGCCCTTTTCTCACGCTCCTCTTTTCCTATCCCATAGAGGGAGGCACAAAAACATAGGTTGTCAAAGCCATTCATCTCATCATATAAGTTACTCTCATCTGGCACAACTCCGATAATGGATTGGGCCTTCTTGGTTTCCTTGATTACATCAATCCCATGGATTTCTATTTGACCTCCACTGGGTCTAGAGAGACCAATGAGGATATTAATGGTGGACGTCTTCCCTGCCCCATTGGGTCCTAAGAATCCAAAGATTTCTCCAGCTTGGATTTCAAAAGAAATGTCATTTACAGCATAAAAATCCCCATATGCCTTTTTAAGATTAGTCACCTTAACAATTGCCATTCAATAAACCTTCCTTCCTAGATTATTTCATAAGTTGTCGAGCTATCATAGTGATTAGGGGTTACCCTTTACCCTGGCCAAGTCCTCTATCTGTGAAGCGAGCTTACTTAAGGCTTCCCGATTAACCTTATAATGCCTGTAGTAGCCCTTTTTCTCCCCAACAAGTAGGCCAGCCTCCCTCAACACCCTAAGATGCTGGGAGGTAGCAGCTTCTGATAATCCAAGCCTCCGAGACAAGGACCTGACACAATAATCATGTCTTAATAGCATGTTAAGTATCATAAGCCTCCGCTTGTCGCCTAAGGCTTTTAAGACAACCAGCATATCCATATAATCACCTCATTTGATTAAGCTATCACTTAATTATATGTTACTATAAATTCTATTTAAGTCAATTCTTAATTAAATTCGCATTAGATAAAGAATGTGTCTTATATGTATCGTAGAGGAATTTAAATCTTTATTCACTCATGGTTTGAGTCCTAGTACTTAGCATACTAGAATAAATTTCAAAACCGACTCTCCGTTACGAATTTGAAGAAGTATAACCACACGCAAAAAATTAGAGCTCCAAACTCGCTGCGCTCAA
>JAAYTL010000024.1 GCA_012518035.1 Tissierellia bacterium
GGATAGCAGGAGTCAGCACCATAGGTAAATGGTCCAGGAAGGAAGACATTAACTACAAGCAGGCCCTCTGTGCCATAGGCCAGGTGGAGCTCATGGACTCCTATAGGAAAATCTTTAGCAATTACGGTATTCATGTGGCCCAAATCCTCTTAACCAAGGAGGACTTTGAATCAGAGGCCAGGACCCTAAACATCAGAAATACCCTCTTCACCCTCCTGGATGAAGGAGTACTGCCCATCATCAATGAAAATGATACGGTCTGTGTAGAGGAGATTAAGATTGGGGACAATGATGTCCTAGCAGCCAGGACTGCAGCCCTCTGGGCAGCGGATATCCTAATCCTCCTAAGCGATATAGAGGGTATCTATGATAAGAACCCTGTCACCAACGAGGACGCTAAACTGATAGAAGTGGTAGATGATGCCTATGAGCTGGAGAAGAATATCTCCATAGGAGAAAAGAGTTCCTTTGGAACTGGAGGGGTGGCCACCAAAATCAAGGCGGCCAAGATAGTCAACCCCTACGGAACCTCCCTTATCGTAGCCAAGGGCAAGGAAAAGGACATGATCCTCAAGCTCAAGGAGGGCAGGGGCAAGGGTACCCTATTTAAGGGTAAGAATTAAGACCAATACAATCCCAGGGCATAAGCCCTGGGCTTCTTATGGAGTCCAATAGATGCCATAAATCCAGATTTTTATGGTACAATAACTAGGTATGACAAGGAAATTTTTCAATCTAGATGATTATAAGGATTTAGAAATGGGGGATAGTATGAGACATAATGGATTTAAGCTTATTTTGTTACTTATCATAGCCTTAGGCCTAGTCCTAAGTGCCTGCTCAAAGGATGAGGAAGAAGCAACACCAGAGGGGGTATTTGAAAAGTACATCTCCTACTGGATGGAGGAGGACTTCTCAAGTATGTATGAGCTTTTATCATCGGATTCCAAGGACTACATAAGCCAGGAGGACTTCCTAGCCAGATATGAGAACATCTATAGCGGAATCGGTGCAGGAAATATAGAGATAAGCTTCACCACAGAGGAGGATGAAGCCTCAGATGAGGTTGAGGAGGTAGACCTAGCCTACAGCCTTAAGCTGGATACCGTAGTAGGCACCCTGGACTTTGACCACAAGGCCAGCCTAGTCCTGGAGGAGGTTGAAGGTGAAGAGGCCTGGAAGGTTCAGTGGAATGAATCCATGATCTTCCCACAGATGGAACCAGGGGACAAGGTAAGGGTTAATTCTACACCAGCCAGAAGGGGTAGGATAATAGACTCCAAGGGCATGGCCCTGGCAGACCACGGAGAAGTCCAGGCCATAGGAATTGTACCTGGTGAACTGGGTGATGACGCAGAAAAGACTAAGACAATTCTGGCGGAAGCCTTTGAAACAACCGTAGAGAACATAGATGCCAAACTCAATGCCAGTTGGGTCAAGCCCGACCTCTTTGTACCCATAGGTAGGCTTTCATTGGAAGACCAGGACAAGATCTTGGAGCTAACCAGCCTACCAGGGGTTCTAGCCCAGAGGCAAAGGGATAGAATCTATCATTTCAAGGAGGCAGCTGCTCACTTAACAGGCTATACCGGCAGCATCACTGCAGAGGAATTAGAAGAGCTTTCAGGCCAAGGCTATAACCAACACAGCATCATAGGTAAGAGTGGCCTAGAAAGACTCTTTGAGGACAGGTTAAGACCCCAAGATGGCTATACCATTACCATAGTTAATAAGAATAACATCCCTAAGCTAACCCTGGGAGAAACCCAGCCCAAGGATGGGGAAGATATCATCCTTACCATAGATGCCCTACTCCAAAAAAGAATCTATGATGAGATGGGAGATGAAAAGGGGACAGCAGTAGCTTTAAATCCTAAGACAGGGGAAGTTTTGGCATTGGTCAACAAACCAGCCTATGACCCCAACCAATTCATCCTAGGCCTATCCACCAAGCAATGGAATGATTTAAATGAAGACCCAGATAAGCCTCTCTTAAATAGGTTTACACAAAGGTACTCACCAGGTTCAGTATTTAAACCCATAGTGGCAGCCATAGCTATAGAAGATGGTAGCCTGGACCCTAACCAGGCCATGGATATCACTGGCCTAAAATGGAAGAAGGATGATAGCTGGGGTAACTATAGCATCACCAGGGTAAAAGACCCAGGTAAACCTGTAAACCTTCGAGATGCACTGGTCTACTCCGACAACATCTATTTTGCCCGAGTAGCCCTAAATATAGGAGAGGAGGCCTTCACATCAGGAGCCAAGAAGTTCGGTTTTGGTGAGGAGATGGCCTTCCCCTATGCCATCAAGAGCTCCCAGCTGGCCAATGAGGGAACCTTTGCCAATGAAATCCAACTAGCCGATAGTGGATATGGTCAAGGCCAGGTCCTAGTAAGTCCCCTACATTTGGCCACCATGTACACCACCTTCCTAAATGAAGGGAATATGGTTCAACCAAGATTACTTGAGGATGATGGACAAAGTCCTACCATCTGGAAGGAAGGGGTAATAGATAAGGCTACTGCAGACTTAATCAAGAACAACCTAATCCAGGTAATAGAAGACCCTCAGGGAACAGCCAGTTCAGCCAAGATACCAGGCAGAACCCTGGGAGGTAAGACAGGAACAGCGGAAATCAAGGCCAGCCAAGATGAAGAAGGCATCAATAATGGCAGCTTCATAGTCTTTGACGAGGACAAGGACATCCTCATCCTCATGCACCTAGAGGATGTTTCAGGAAGCTCTGTAGCAGTATCCAAGGTTAGGAGAATCTTACAAAATTATTAATAATGGGAAAGATAGCTCTTTCCGTAATCTATCTATAAAAAACATAAGGGAATAAGCCTTAATCAAAGAGAAAAAAGTGGAACCAGGTTAAATCGAACAATCATTCGAAGCCTTTCCACTTTTTTCTTTTCCCTTTCAATCCCTTATAGTGGACTTACCTAGGAAAAACAAGGAAGGATCCTTCCCGAAAGGGAGAGACTATGTACAAGGAACTGGACAAACTAGTAAATAAGGCTAAGGAGGGAGACCTGGCTAGCAAGGAGGAGATTTTAAACAGGCTTAAGGGCTTGGTAATCAAGAGCATCCAAAGATACTACAACAAGAGGGAAGAGTATGACGACTTAATCCAGGAAGGTTACCTAGTCATCCTGGAATCCATTGACAACTATGATGAAGAGAGGGGAGTATATTTCCTGGGCTACATCAAGACCATGCTCAAGTACACCTATCTAAACAAGCACCAGGAAAGGCAGCACCTGTCCTTAAACGCCAAGCTAGGGGATGCAGAAGATAATGAATTGGTGGATTTACTGGAGGCGGATGATGAAGACCCTATGAATCTAGTCTTAAGAAATGAAGATGTAGCCCAAGTAAGATATGCCCTATCTATGCTAACAGATAGGCAGAGGGAGGTGGTGGTAGCCTTCTACTTCGAGGAAATCCCCATAGCCCAGATAGCCAAAAGGCTTGGCATTACCTATAGAACAGTAGTCAACACCAAAACAAAAGCCCTGGAAAAAATGAGGCAAATACTATTAAGGTAGGTTAAACCTACCTTTTTCTTCTACCCAAATTCCAGATTATAGAGTATAGTATGATGACAGGGCTTGAACTCATAATGAAATAGTATTAATTACATATTTATAGAGATAATAACTATTAATCAGTCATTCTTAATAAAATAGTCATTCCACCAATACTCATTA
>JAAYTL010000025.1 GCA_012518035.1 Tissierellia bacterium
ATTCTAAATAGTTTTACAGTAAGATATACCAATGGAGTTACTGATTTGATAACTAATACATTTGGAGGTTTAGTAGGATATTTATTTTTTAGTACTTTAAAGCCAATTATTTTTAAGATATTAAATGAACAGTAATTTTATAAACAATGTGGATTTATTACACATCGTTTATAAAGTACGTCACATCAGTAATAAAAGGTTCATTGTCAAATGTTGGGGGATAGATTTTAAAAGATCTATCTCCTTTTTTATCCAGATTTTTTATAAGCGTAAATTATGCTAATAATAGAATTCTTTTTCTAAAGTTTTCAAAGTTCCTAAACCCATATGATAATCTTTTTAAAACCTTAATTTTATTGTTAAAACCTTCTGTAACTCCATTGGTATATCTTACTGTAAAACTATTTAGAATTCCTACTCTCCAGTTAATATGTGATTTAACAGCTTCTTTATATTCTTTTAAATTAGTGTTCTCAGCTCTTAATAACCAATTCGATAAATTAGACTTTGCTTCATCATAAGTTTTTGATTTTAAAAATATACTATAATAATTTTCCTTTATATTATAAGCCTGTCTAATTTCATCATCATACCAAAGCATTGTATCTACCTGGATTTTCTCCTCTGAATTTAAAGAGTTATATGGTTTCTTGAGTAGACTTTTACTTCTTTTAAAATAAATTCTTAGATCTTTATTCATTTTCTTTTGTCTTCTTTTCCTAACATTCTCAAAAGCCCACATAATCTGTCTTATATAGTTATATTTATCGATTATAAGGGTCGCATTAGGAAATAATTTTACTAGGTTTTTATAAGGTTTATACATATCTGTAACAAAGTATCTTACTGATTCTCTTTGCTTTTTTGAAAACTTTCTAAAATATTTTTCAATATTATCTTTTGTTCTTGTTTCTAAAATATCTAAGATTTTATTGTTTTTACCATCAACAATAGATAAATGATATTTATGACCATTACTGTTACCTTTAAATTCATCAATACAAAGAACTTCAGGTAATTCATTAATACCTACAGCTAATTCCTTCAAAATAGTATAAATTGGTGTATGGCTTATTTTTAGCTCATGACAAATATTTTTTAAACTTCTTTGTTCTTTTAATTTAGCTGATATATATAGTATTAATCTCATTGTCATTCTTTGATATTTCCCAAGAAAAGGTACTTTCTCATAGTGCCTTTTGCCACAATTAACGCATTTATATCTTCTTTTATTTAACACTAAAATTGTTTTCATACCTAAAATAGGTATATCCTTTATTTTTTGCTTGTAGTAGTCATGAATGTGCGATTTACTACAGTTACACTTAGGACATACCGGAATAACTTTAAAAAGTTCTATATAAATATATTATACTTGATCAATATTTTCTACATTTAAAACATTTATATCTTGAAGCCCGATTAAATTCATGATATTCTTATCTTGCACTTATTTCACATCCTTTTGTATTGGTTTAGACGCTTATATAATATCGGATAATTGAGATAAGTGCATTTTTATTTTCAAAAACAAAAAATGCTGAGAGAAATTATTCATTTCCCCCAACATTTATTATAGAACCTATGATTGCCTCTACCAAACTCCATAGGGCAAGGACCCAGCTGGAAGGGGTACGCCCAATCTACCGTGAACTAAAGGGCCTAGTAGAAGACCTTAGATGCGAAAAGGAGGCCCAACACCACCAATATTATAAGGAGAGGGAGGTCCAAAGTTCCCTTTATATAATACTAACCAGTGACCGTGGTTTCTCCGGTGCCTATAATGCAAATATTATGTCAGAGGCCATTAGTCATATGAGTCAAGGTAAGAATGAAAAAATCCTCATAGTAGGTTCAAAAGGCAAGGAGTACTTCAAAAGAAAGAAGAAAAACATAATCAGGGCAATCACCGATGTAGATGATACCCAGGTCTACTATGGTTCTGAGAGTGTTGCAAAATGGACTATAGAGCTCTTCTTATCCCAGGAAGTGGATGAGGTGTTTCTTGCTTATACAGAATTTGAGAATATCCTAAATCATATACCTAGGGTTGAAAGACTATTGCCCATAGGAATTACCAGCCAAAACCAGGAGGATAAGGGGGATAATAGGTATGAGCAGGGCATAAATGTATATATGGATTATCTAATTCCCTTGTATCTCCACATGAGTTTATTTAGGGCAATCTCTGAGTCCCACACCAGTGAGCATGCATCCAGGATGATTAGTATGGATTCTGCAGGGAAGAATGGCCAATCCATAGGGAACCACCTAAACTTACCGAGCAGACTGCCCAACCCGAAATATTAGAAACTGGTATCAAGGCCATAGATTTGCTTTGTCCATTTTCTAAGGGGGGCAAGATAGGCCTCTTTGGTGGTGCTGGAGTTGGGAAGACCGTCCTAATAATGGAACTAATTAACAGTATTGCCAAGGAACACGGAGGATACTCTGTATTTGTTGGAGTAGGAGAGCGGACCCGTGAAGGAAATGACCTTTATAATGATATGGTAAACTCTGGTGTTATAGATAACACGGCCTTAATATTTGGACAAATGAACGAACCCCCTGGGGTTAGAATGAGGGTAGGTCTTACCGGCTTGACCATGGCGGAGTACTTCCGTGATGTCAAGCAACAGGATGTCCTACTCTTTATCGACAATATCTTCCGCTTTGTCCAGGCAGGTTCAGAAGTGTCAGCTCTACTGGGAAGAACCCCCAGTGCAGTAGGATATCAGCCGACCTTGGCTAATGAGATTGGTGCCCTCCAGGAGCGTATAACCTCAACCAAGTCTGGTTCCATAACCTCCGTACAGGCGATTTATGTACCAGCAGATGACTTTACTGATCCTGCTACAGCTACGACCTTTGCCCACTTGGATGCAGTAACAGTTCTGTCTAGGTCTATAGTAGAGCAAGGTATCTATCCTGCCGTGGACCCCTTAAACTCTTCATCCCGTATCTTAGAAGTAGATATAGTGGGAGCAGAACATTATCATGTATCCAGGGCGGTACAAAGCATCTTACAGAGGTATAAGGATTTGCAGGATATAGTTGCCATTCTTGGCATGGATGAATTATCTGAGGAGGACAAGAGGATAGTCTCTAGGGCTAGAAAGGTCCAAAGATTTTTATCCCAACCCTTCTTTGTAGCTGAGAAATTTACGTCCATACCTGGAAGATACGTTCCTATCAGTGAGACCGTTAGAGGCTTCAAGGAGATAATAGAAGGAATCCATGATGAAATTCCTGAAGGCTTCTTCCTAAATGCAGGAACCATAGATGAGGTTGTAGAAAAGTATAAGAAGTCACAGGGTGTATAAGATGGCTAAGGAAAAGGATAAATTAGTTAATAAAAAAAAGATAGACCTCAATATAACTACACCAAGGGGACTAAAATTTCAGGAAAAGGCCGATATGATCATCATGCGTTGTATAGATGGTAATTTAGGTGTCCTTCCGGGACACGAGCCTACAGCAGTGGTATTAGGAGATGGAATTTTCCGGATATTCAATGATGGTGTTGAAAAGAAACTTGCTGTATTTGGTGGGGTAGCCGAGATAGATGAATCCAGTGTAAATCTATTTACCACAATAGCCCAGCGACCAGAAGAAATTGATTTAGAGCGGGCTGAAAGGGATCGAAGAGAGGCAGAAGCTGCCATGTCTGAAATGGCAAAGGAAGACTTACAAACCAGAAGATTAAGAATGAAGTTGCACCATTCCCTGGTCCGTATAGAGGTTAGTCTCCATCTTGAAGAAGAGCAGCTTTCTGGAGAAGACAGTGAAGAAGGATAAAATAGACCTAGGTCATTTTCTTGACCTAGGTTAGTTTATTTTGCCCTCCTTTTTAGGGCATCTCTAAGACCGGATTCTTTGCGGGCCAGGATCCACTTCATGTTTGGCAGATGCTTGTAGGCACTTAAGAGGGCTAGAAAGATAGCCAATACCAAACATTGAGGTCCGTATCCTAGATAAAGGGTAGCTATAACGAAGAAGCTTACCAGGGCCATGGTTCCCAGGGCTATATAGTCGCTAAGGACTGTAACCAAGAAAATAACCAAGATTCCTAATAACCCCAGTTTATAGTTGATGGCCAGCATCATACCAACTGTAGAGGCAGTACCCTTCCCCCCCTTAAAGCCCATAAAGAAGGGATAGTTATGTCCAAGAACTACACTGGTCCCGTTTAGGTATAACTCAAACATGTCCGTACTTTTTAGGATATAGCGAATAATAATAATAGAAATAATAGCCTTGAGGATGTCAAGTAAACCTACAGCAACCCCCATCTTCCAACCAAATACGGTTACTGTATTGGATGCCCCTGCATTTCCCCCTCCTAGGTTTCTTATATCCTGCTTTTTAAGTAACTTACCTATGATATAGGACCACTGGAGACAGCCAAAAATATAACCTAATGTGATTACGATTAAGTACCTTTCCATAGTGATAACCTCCATATTTAGATAACTTATTATAACATATTATCTGTTGATACCATAGATACCCTGCTAGTGGTAATATATTCTATTATTCAATGAAAAAAGCAACCCTTAGGTTGCCTTTAAAAACCACTTGAATTATATAGCATATTTACATTTCCCATAACTTCAATAGGCAGGGTTTTTAGGAAAATATCCTTATTACTATCATACCTATATTGACTAACCTTAAACTCAGCAGTTCTACTATCTATAGTAGTAATATAGAAATTATTGTCCTTTGTGAAGACCTTGAAGTCGATGGAACCTAGCTGTACATAATCATCCAGAAGGACATAGTCCTTATTATCTCCGTGGACTACCAGGACCCACCTTTGTCCATCATCCCACATAATTTGGCCATTTGAATCACGTTCTGCTGCTACATACATGCTTATGCTTTCTTCTTGTCCGTCCTTATTGAAGTCATAGATATATTCATCTAAGAGGGTAAGTCCATCAAAAGATATGCTAGTGGATGGCTTAATTTCTTCTACATATCTATCATCCTTATCTTCATCAGGCTCCACATCCTTTATATCATCATCTTCATTTGAATCTTCATCCATTACTACTTCATCATCATTAATTTTTTGATCCATACTAGCCAAAACAAGGGCCTTTAAGTATAAGTCAGTATCAATCTCCCTCAAGACCATATCATCATTATAGGCAAATATATAGAATTCATCCTCCATAAGGGAATCAAATACTCCCTGGTCCTTAACCTCAAGTTTTAAGCCATCCCCTTCTACTAAGATGTCTACAAAAGAATTATCTCCTTCCTGGTATTTTGAAGTAAGGAATCCTACATTTAGATTTAAGTCTTCTGTGGAATTGTCTTCTATTTCCGGATCTTCCTTAGAACATGCTGCTATTAAGCCAAGGCATATTACAAGTATGATTAAAACTATACTCCTTATTTTATGCTTCATAACCAACCCTCCTTAGGGATAGTATATCAAAAATATATCGTCACATGAGCTGGATCTAAGGAATGTAATTAAATTGTAAAGAAGTAAGATTTTCTAAAAATCTTGATATAGGTCAATTTAATTCTCTTAGGGATGGGGTAAGATAAATTCAGATGATAAGAAATCAAGGAAATTAGCCAATATTGACCCAGGTCAATTTAATAGTTGAAGATACTTGCTATAATAAGATTAACAAAGAAAATATTAAGAAAGAGGGATGAATATGTCAAAGGAATTAACATTTGAGCAAGCTAAAGAGAAGAATTTTGAAAGACTGGAGCAATTCGTACCAATTGTAGCCAGGGTACATGGAGGCAGTCATCCAGAATTTTATGAGGTAAAAAGGATCTTTGAAGCAATCCTAGCCAAGACAAAGGAAGCAGACAAACCAAACCTAGAAGGAGAATTCAAGGAATTAAGAGAGGTCACAGATAATTATACAGTCCCAGGAGATGTATGCGAGAGTTACGAGGCTGTTTACAAGATGTTAGAAGAAGTAGATAAGGCATACAATAATTAATCGGATGGTGGGACTTGGGATAGAGAGGTGGAGAATTTGCAGAGATATATTTTGGGCAAGAAGAATCAAATAACTGTCTTCAGTGGTGTTTTAATAGGAATAGCATTTGTTAGTAAATTGATTTTGAATAATCTAGAGATATTTACTTGGTCCTTGGTCCTAGCTTCAATTCTAGGGGCTGCTCCCATTGCCATCCAAGCCTATCAGGCCATGAGGGTAAAGGTGGTTAGTATAGATGTATTAGTCACCATTGCAGTACTAGGGGCATTTCTAATAAGGAACTTCGAGGAGTCGGCAATTGTTACCTTCCTCTTCATATTTGGGGCCTATTTGGAGTTAAGAACCCTAAATAAAACCCGCTCAGCCATTAAGGAATTGACGGAGATGGCACCAGAGAGTGCCATAAAACTAATGGAAAATGGCGAATTTGAGGAAGTGGAAGTTGATGAAGTAGATGTAGGGGATATTCTACTTGTGAAAACTGGGGCCAAGGTTCCAGTTGATGGTAGGGTCATATCAGGTGAAGGGCATATCAATGAGGCCAGTATCACTGGTGAATCTCTACCAGTGACCAAGACCAGAGACTCGGGGGTATACGCAGGAACTATACTGGAGAATGGAACCATTCAAATAGTAGCCGATAGGGTGGGAGAAGATACCACCTTCGGTAAGATTATTGAGCTGGTTGAAGAAGCTCAGGACTCCAAGTCAGAGGCGGAGCGCTTTATTGATAGGTTCTCAAAATACTACACCCCAGGGGTCTTAGTAATTGCCTTTATCGTATGGTTATTTTCTAAAAATATAGAGTTGGCTATAACAATCTTGGTATTGGGATGTCCTGGTGCTTTAGTTATAGGTGTCCCAGTATCAAATGTAGCCGGGATAGGTAATGGGGCCAAGCACGGTATCCTTCTAAAGGGCAGTGAGGTTATAGGGGATTTCAGTAGGCTGGATACCATGGTGTTTGACAAGACGGGTACCCTGACAATAGGTAACCCCAAGGTAGGGGAAGTAGAGATTTATACAGACAATGAGGAAGAAGTCCTTGCCTATCTGGCCAGTGTGGAAAGGGAATCAGACCACCCCTTGGGCAAGGCAGTTATAGAGCATATAGGAGATACTAAGTATTATGATGTAGAAAAGACTGAAGTTGTAAAGGGCGGAGGTATCATAGCTGAGGTAGATGGACATAGGTTAGTTGTAGGTAATATGGCCCTTATGGAGGAAGAAGATGTTAAGATAGGTGAAAAGTCCTATGAAGACATCAAGAGCCTGGAAGAAAAGGGGAACTCCTTAGTCCTGACAGCAGTTGATGGGGAATTAAAGGTCCTAATGGGTATCAAGGACCAAATCCGACCAGGTGTTAAGGAAGATTTACAAAGGTTAAAGAGACTTGGAGTAAAAAACCTAGTGGTCCTATCAGGGGACAACCAGGGAACGGTGGATCTAGTAGCCAAGGAACTCGGCCTTACTGAGGCCCATGGTCATATGCTACCAGAGGATAAGTCCCAATATATAAAGGACTTACAGGCCAAGGGCCAGATTGTAGCCTTTGTGGGAGACGGGGTAAATGATAGTCCATCACTGGCCCTGGCAGAAATAGGTATAGCCATGGGAAGTGGAACTGATGTTGCAATTGAGACCTCAGATGTGGTCCTTATGAATTCGGACTTTAGCAGGCTACCCCATGCCTTGGGTCTGACTAAGGCCACTGCAAGGAACATGCGACAAAATATCGTGATAGCTGTTGGAGTAGTAATTATTCTTTTATTAAGCGTCCTATTTAGTGATTGGATGAACATGTCCATAGGAATGCTGGTCCACGAGGGAAGCATACTTGCAGTAATCCTAAACGGCATGAGACTTCTCAGCTACAGGCTAAGATATTAGAGTAAGAAAAGTTATTAGATAAATTTATAATAATCAGGACTGGTGTATAATATAGATATCAAGCGGAAGGAGAGATGAAAATGAAGCAAGCAACTATTCAATTGGAGACTTTAACTTGTCCATCATGTATGCTAAAGATTGAAGGGGCGGTAAAATCCCTGGACGGCATCGATGTAGACAGCATAAACGTAGCCTTCAACTCCAGTAGATTGAAGGTAAACTTTGACGAAGACAAGATATCTGTAGAGGATATCGAGGCTGCCATTGATAAGGTAGGATATGAGGTTAAAAAATCAAGAGTTAAGACCTTATAAACTTCAGGACCCATGGTTAGACTTATAGCTAACCATGAGTCCATTTTTCAGCCCATTTTTATGGAAAATCCCCTGGGGTCATGTGCCTTGCCTGTGATTAAAGTGGGGATATGGGTATATAAATCATTGTAAGTAAAAAAAGAGGATGAGGATTATGGTATGTAATTGCTTTGCCAACCATGGCAGAAATTGTATAGAGATAGTTCCTATTTTTAGTAATTTAACCCAAGAAGAGATGCTGGAAATAGCAGCCATCACTAGGGAAAAGACCTTTGACAAGGGAGAAATGGTATATAAGGCTGGTGACAAGGGTGAGAAACTATACGTCATCCATACCGGCAAGGTCAAGGTAAGTAGGTTTACTGAGTCTGGGAAAGAGCAGGTCCTAAGGGTGTTAGGGCCAGGTGAATTTATGGGTGAGCTCTCCTTATTTAGCCCTGAGCCTATGCAGGATTATGGTGAGGCCATAGAGAGGACCAATATGTGTATTATAGATGGTCATAAACTGAAGGAACTTATGGAAAAGTATCCTTCCATAACCTTTAAGATTATGGAGGAGTTGAGCAAACGATTGGTCAAGGCTGAGGATTTAATAGAGAATATCAACCACTATTCTGTAGAGAAGAGGCTATCACAAGCCTTATTGGAACTAGCCGATGAAGATGGATTTATAAACCTGGAGATGAGCAAGAAGGACCTGGCCTCCAATATAGGCATGAGCCAGGAGACCCTGAGCAGGAAGCTATCAGCCTTTCAGGAGTTAGGAATCATAGACTTAAAGGGGCATAGAAAGATTATCATTTTAAACAAGAAGGCTTTAGAAGAAATTAATTAAAATATCGGAGGTGTATTTATGGAATCAATTAAAATAATGGTAGATGAACATACTAACATAAGGAGAATGTTAAAGGTTATTAGGGAGGTTTCCTATAGAATCATGACCCTGGGGGAATTTGATGTTGAGGATATAACCAGGATAATAGATTTTGTTAGGACTTATGCAGATAAACATCACCATGGGAAAGAAGAGGATATCCTATTTGCAACCATGAACCAGGAGCTTGAAAAATTATCAAAGTCCGGAGCTATAACAGGCATGTATATAGAGCATGATAATGGTAGACTATATATGATGAACCTAGAGAAGGCTGTCCAGGCCTATAATGAAGGCAGCGATGAGGCCAGAATGGATATCATAGCAAATGCAATCTGCTATGCTGACCTCTTGGATAGGCATATAGAAAAGGAAAATACCGCCATGTATAAATTTGCTGAGAATATGTTAAAGGATTCTAGTAAATCCTATATAGAAGTTGAGTGTAAAAAGATAGAAGATGAGGCAAGTGAATCTGGCCTCCAGGACAAATATCTAGCGCTCCTGGAAGAATTAGAAAGAAAATACCTATAATGAATTAAAAAAATAGATATGGGTATATGGTTACTAACTGTAAAACTAAAAGTAAGGAGGTATTATAATGAGCTTTAAGATGACTGACAAAGTAACATGGGTAGGAAAAATTGACTGGGAATTAAGAAGGTTTCATGGCGATGAGTATTCAACTGACAGGGGATCTTCATATAATTCCTATTTGATTAGGGATGAAAAGACTGTACTTATTGATACTGTGTGGTTACCCTTTGCTGAGGAATATGTAGAGAAGTTAAAGGAAGAAATCGACCTAAAGGAAATCGATTATATCATAGTTCAGCATTCAGAAATAGACCACAGTGGGGCACTTCCATTACTACTAAAGGAAATACCAGACACACCTATCTACTGTACACCAAATGGCAAGAAGATTCTACAATCAACCTTCCACGAGGATTGGAACTTTGTTGAAGTAAAGACAGGTGATACCTTAAATATTGGAGAATCAACCTTAACCTTCGTAGAAGCTAGGATGTTACATTGGCCTGATAGCATGATGACCTACATGGACAGTGAAGCCATTCTATTTAGTAATGACGCCTTTGGCCAGCACTATGCCTCAGACTTAATGTACAATGATTTAGTTGACCAATGTGAGTTATTTGAAGAAGCCATCAAGTACTATGCAAATATACTGACTCCCTTTAGTGCCCTAGTAACCAACAAGATAAAAGAAGTACTTAGCTTAGAGCTTCCTCTTAACATGATTGCTACTAGCCACGGTATCATCTGGAGGGATAATCCAGCTCAAATAGTCCACAAGTATCTAGAATGGGCAGATGCCTACCAGGAAAATCAAATCACCATAGTCTATGACACCATGTGGAATGCAACCAAGAGGATGGCAGAAGCCATATCTGATGGTATCAAGTCCGTAGATGATACGGTAACTGTAAAACTATACAATGCCGCCCATACAGATAAAAATGATATAATCACCCAGCTATTCAAGTCAAAGGGTTTCCTATTCGGTTCATCCACTGTCAATAAGGGAATCATGAATGCAACAGGCGGCCTTTTAGAGATGCTCCAAGGACTTGGATTTAAGAATAAGAAGGCAGCTGCATTTGGCTCCTATGGTTGGTCTGGAGAATCTGTAAAGATTCTGGAAGAAAAACTTAAGGGGGCTAAGCTAGACCTGGTAGAAGGTGGACCACTGGTACTATGGAACCCAGATAAAGATGGCATTAAAGAATGCTTTGACTTCGGTGTTAAGTTTGCAGAACAATTTAAGTAACAATCATAGAAAAGACCAGGAAACTGGTCTTTTTTCATATTATTTTTCGTATTTCCGGTTAAACTATTATTGTCTTTTGTAAAGAAATAATTGGAAAGGAGAAATAATATGAGTAAATCGAGAACCATGGATGGGAACCAGGCATCTGCCTATGCAGCCTACGCCTTGACGGAGGTTGCATCTATCTTTCCCATTACTCCATCAACTCCCATGGCTGAGTTAGTGGATGAATGGTCCGCCCATGGGAGCAAG
>JAAYTL010000026.1 GCA_012518035.1 Tissierellia bacterium
GAGTCTTACAGTATTAGCCTTACCTACGAAGGATCTTGAACCTAAGCTTTTATAGTTTAACCAATCTAGAAGCGAAATGAGCGTTTTTCTTTTATCTTTTATATATGTGTATCTCTGTGACTTCTTAAGTCACATTTATCTCCTAATATGACATAGGAATAATCCTCTATTTCATTAATAGAAAACTACAAATAGCCATCTAATTGATAACCCCCTAGCTTCTCACTAGGGGGTATTATAGTCCGTATCTCTCCCTTGCCTCATCACCATACTTATCCTCATTTTTCTCTATTAACTCCCTTTTAAAGCCTTCAAACCTTTCCTTATCAGTCATCATGGTCTCTCCTTTCAACGATTGGATTGTTTTCCTTACATTCTTAATCAAGATTTCAATCCTTAATTTTTCTTCCTTGAGGTGAGTTAAGTGGTTTACCAGGGACTCTTCAACACTATACTCATCAGAATTGATGATGTCCTTTATATCATCTAAGCCAAAACCCAACTCCTTGTAAAATAGGATTTGCTGAAGAAGGTTCACCTGTTCCTGGCCATAAATCCTATATCCATTTGGCATAACCCTATCAGGCTTTAGCAGGCCTATTTCATCATAATACCTTAGAGTACGGCTGCTTACTCCTGATAATTTTGCTAATTTACTTACTGTGTATTCCATCTAATCACCTCAATTTCCATGATAAACCATTACGTTACGTTAAGGTCAAGGGGGTTTAATCTAGTATTATTACATTTTCCTCCGGTAAGCTTTTTATTTCAGAATAAATGATATTTATAAAATCCAGGTTCTTCTTTTCATCCTTGTCAACCATATTTAATGGTGACTTTCTCCTACTCTTCTCTATAAATTCTTCTAGAGGCTCATTATCTAACTTGTTAAGGGATTTAATATTTATGATCTGACCCTTATAAACCAAGAAAAGCTTATAGCCATATTCAGTTTCAAGTTTTAAGACTAGTTCCTTATTATATAACTCCCTATGGTTATAGATAGACCCTTCTACATATTTAAGATAGCTGATTAGATTCCTATAATAAGTGGCTGTTTCATACTTGTATTGGCCAGCAGCCTCCGCCATAAGCTTCTCCAAGGCCTCCATGAATACGCCTAGCTTATTATAATCGGTTAAAATCTCCAACAGACTAGTCCTGTTATCTATGAACTCTTCCTCATCCATCCTGGTTGGCATAACCTTATAGCTAAATTCATAGCCACCATCAAGCCTCCTTATGGGATATAGGTTCTTTAAGGCATCTATTAATTCCAGAAGGATTGACATACTTCTAAATGGGCCAAATGAATCTTCATCCCCATCATGATTTATAGTTAAGGCTGAGTGGATATTATAGTCCTCAACCCTTAGATAGACATATTTTCTATCGTTTTTGAACTGGGAATTGAAGATTGGCTGAATTCTCTTTATTAGGCTGCATTCCAATAACCTGGCTTCCAGGTGAGTATCCGTTACCTCATATTCAATATCATCTATCAAGGCCAGCATCTACTCTATTTTTGACCACTCATGCCTATGTGTAAAGTATGACCTCACCCTACTTCTTAAGGATATACTCTTACCTATATAGATAATCCTCCCACTTTTATCCAACATCTTATAAATTCCTGGTAGATTGGGGATGGTATCTAGTTTGTCCTTTAGTTTCTCTGTTTTATCCATCATTATATTTCACCTAGTTGAGTTTTATATGTTATAAAGATTAAAAGAATTATAACTGCTATAATATAATAATTATATCATATAGACAAGAAGAAGCTGCCCACCAATTAGGTAAGCAGCTCCTTCTTAAATTATCTATACTCATCCATGTATTTCTCAGCTTCTTCAGGCCTCCACTCCCTATCTACCAGGGGTGGTCCATCCTTTAGGTAACTTATTTTATCTATATAAGTTTCCTTCTCCTCCCTATAGATTACCCCTATAGGGATACCTTCATCACCGAACTCCATGGCCTTCTTCATGGCTTCTAACTTATTGGTCGGATCATAGTCTGTTTCTGCCAAATCATATACCCTATCCTTGTACCATTGGAAGGTATTAATTCTGTTGAAGACTACGCAGGGCTGGAGTACATCCACCAGGGCATAACCCTTATAGTTGATGGCTTCCTTTAGGGTCTTAACGTAGTGATCCTTGTCACCTGAGAAGGTCCTGGCTACAAACCCTGCCCCTACTGAAATTGCGAATAGCAGTGTTCTTAACTCCTCATTCTTATTCCCATCAAATTGCATGTTGGTTACATGGCCCTGGGCAGTAGTAGGAGATGCCTGCCCCTTGGTCAAGCCATAGATTTGATTAAAGTGTACCACATGGGTTAAGTCAACATTTCTCCTGATACCATGCAGGATATGGTTGCCTCCTTCCCCATAGGAGTCCCCATCCCCTGAGTGGATGATTACTTTCAGGTTCTTGTTGGCTATCTTTATCCCTTGGGCAGGAGGTACTGCCCTACCATGCAGTCCATTATAACCGTTGACATTCACATAATGAGGTGTTTTAGCAGCCTGCCCTATACCTGAAACTATAACAACTTCATGGGGTTTTAGCCCCATTTCTGCTAGAGTTTGCTTTATTCCATTTAGAATACCAAAATTTCCACATCCAGGGCACCAGGCTATCTCGTCCCTAGTATCATAAATCTTAGGATCAAACATCTATAACACCTCCTCTTTTATTCTTTTGTAGACTGTATATGAATCCATCTGCCTTCCATCGTAGTTCAAGATACTTTTATCCATGAAAATTCCCGTCTCCTGTCTTATAAGCCTGGCCAGTTGGCCTGTATAGTTCATCTCCACATTGACTAGTCTCTTTGCTACTTTGGAATACTTGTTAAGTAACTCTGTTGGTAAGGGGTATAGGTCCCCGAAAATCAATGCTCCTACTGATTCTCCATCCCTATTTAATAAGTCTACTGCCTCTCTAATGGGGCCATACATGGATCCCCATCCTAGAAGAAGGGTTTCTGGATTATCCACACCGAAATAATCTGGCTCTTGAACCTCACTTCTTATGCCTTCTAATTTCTTCATGCGTTTATCCACCATGGCTCTACGAACCTCAGCAGATTCCGTTATATGTCCATATTCATCGTGCTCATCACTATCAATTAAAACTATTTGGTTTTCAATCTTACCAGGTATGATTCTTGGAGATATACCATCATCTGTTAGCTTATATCGCTTGTAGTCCTCATCCCCCAATTCATCCGCTGTCATAAAATACCTCTCTATAGTCACCATGCTAAAGTCAAATGGAGCTATGGTCTGGGTCGCATCTGCTAAGTATTGGTCAGAGAGGATTATTACCTGGGTCTGATATTTATCAGCTAGGTTCAAGGCCCTGGCAGTCTGGTAAAAGGCATCTTCAGGATTTCTTACTGCTATAACCATCCTGGGAAATTCCCCATGACCTGAAAATAGGACAAAGTCTAAGTCTGCCTGCTCCGTCCGTGTAGGTAACCCTGTAGCCGGTCCAGGTCTTTGGACATCCACCACTACTATGGGAGTTTCGGTTATACCTTGAAGACTTAATGCCTCCACCATAAGGGCATAGCCTCCACCAGATGATGCAGTCATAGACCTTACTCCAGCATAAGAGGCTCCTAAAGCCATATTTATGGCTGAAATCTCGTCTTCAACTTGCTCTACTACTATTTTGGCATCAGTTTGAATCCTGGATAACTTGGTCATGATTCCTGTAGCAGGTGTCATCGGATAAGAGGCAAAGAACCCTACCCCACCAGCCAAGGCCCCTAGGGCTATTGCATTGGTGGCATCGATAAAGATTTGCTCCCTTTTTTCTGGTCTTTCCACCTCAAATCTTTTTTCTACAAAATCATAACCCTTTCTAAAAGCTAGGGAGTTTACCTCTGCTATCTCCCTTTTAAATCTCTGCTGAAAGATTTCATCAACCTCATCTGTAGATTCTCCAAAGATTTTAAACAAGGCCCCTGCGGCTACTGAGCCTGATGTTCTAACATTTCCTGCTTCCTTAGCAAATTCCACCATTGGTATATGGATTATCCTATCATCCTCAGCCTTAACAGAATCATCACAAAGGATTACTCCACCCTCCCTTAGCCTATCAGCATGAAGCTCTACAGTAGCCTCATCCAATGCGATTATGCAGTCTAAGTCAGGCCAGTGTGAGTAGATAGGGCCATTGCTGAATCTGATCTGATTGAAATTATGTCCTCCCCTAATCCTAGACATAAAATCCTTACTTACATGGACATAATACCCCTTGCGACTAAGGGTTTTTCCTATCATATCACCCAGGGTATCAATACCTTGCCCTGCAGCTCCTCCAATTAAAATATTCTTATCCATATATCCTCCTTTACTTCATCTTTATCCTTAGTACCTGCTTACCTTGTAAGTACCTTAAACCCACTCCCTTCTTATCATGTTACACTCTATAATTATTCATACCCCTTATCAAAATATGGAAACCTTTTTGTTGAAATCTTCATAATTTTCACTCGAATAATTTCTTGTTGTGTCGCTCTAGCAAGAATTTAGGTAAGATTGACTCCTATCATGCCCCCTAGGGCACCTAGGATTGTTGCCATCAATAGTCTAAAGACTATGAGCATTCCCAGGTCCAAGGACCTATGGATGATTAGGTTTAAGATTAGTATTACAAGATAATAGATAAAACCTAGAAGGGCACCATTTAACCAGCCAGACTCCTTGGCCATCCTGCCTAAGAGGGCACTAGTTAAGACGATACTGATGATAAAGACTAGATTGTTTAAGAAAGGTATACTGGATTCTCTTACTTGAGTAAATCGCAAGACTAAGGCTAAGATTAATAGCAAAGTAAAGGTTATTATAAAGGCAAGGATTAATCCCCTTATCAAGTTGTATGTACTAATTTTGGTTTTCATACAATCCACCCCCTACCCTATATCTATTCTGGAGAGGGGTGGAGTATTACTTAGGGATTCAATGCCTTTGAACATAAAAAAACTCCCTACTATTAGGAAGTTTCTTCATCGGTATTATTCTTCTTTTTTATTGGTTACTGAGCCAACTGACCATTTTGTAAGCTCTAACCTTGTTTTAGTTGCTCCTACTTCAATTATAATTTGGTCATCTTTAACAGTGACCACCTTACCAAGGATACCACCTATGGTTATGATTTCATCGCCAACCTTAATACCTTCTCTCATGGCTTGTATTTCTTTTTCTCTCTTCTTTTGAGGTCTTATTGCAAAGAAATAAAAAACAACTAATAAACCTATAGGTAGCATCATCGCTTGTAATTGTTCTGGCATCTATAATCCCTCCTTACATACTAAATATTATTATACATGAATTTTCTAAAAAAAGCATTACATATATTTAAATATATCCATATTTCCTATAAAATTCTTCCCTATACTCCAAGATACTATCAGTTCTTATGGCCTCCCTGATATTCTCCATAAGTTTAATCAAGAAGTAGAGGTTATGGATGGTGGCCAACCTAGCCCCTAAAATCTCATCTACATTAAAGAGATGTCTTACATAGGCCCTGCTATAGTTGGTACATGCATAACAGTCACATTCCGGATCCAAGGGTGAGAAGTCCTTCTTATATTTAGCATTCCTTATCACCAATCTACCCTGGCTGGTAAGCAGGGTACCATTCCTAGCTATCCTAGTAGGCAGGACACAGTCTGCCATATCTATTCCCCTGATTACAGACTCAAAGAGATAGTCTGGAGTACCTACCCCCATATTGTACCTAGGCTTATCCTTAGGTAGGAGGGGGGTAGTAAAATCAAGCATCTCATTCATCATCTCCAAGGGTTCCCCCACACTCAAGCCCCCAATGGCATAACCTGGAAAATCCATTTCTATTAAATCCTTGGCACTCTGCTCCCTTAAATCCTTGTACATGCCCCCTTGGACTATGCCAAATAGGGCCTGCTCATCTGGATTTTTATGATAATCCTTACACCTCTTGGCCCAGCGGGTGGTCCTTTCCATGGACTCCTTGGCATATTCATAGGTTGCTGGATAGGGCGTGCATTCATCAAAGGCCATGATGATATCCGAGCCCAATGCGTTTTGTATCTCTATGGATTTTTCAGGGCTAATGAAGTGCTTGGACCCATCTATATGGGACCTAAACTCCACTCCCTCTTCAGTGATTTTTCTTAAATCCCCTAGGCTAAATACCTGAAAGCCTCCACTATCGGTAAGTATTGGTCCATGCCAATTCATAAACTTGTGAAGTCCCCCTGCCTCCTCTATAAGCTCATGGCCAGGCTTTAGATAGAGGTGGTAGGTGTTACTTAAGATGACCTGGGCTCCTAAATCCCTAACCTCCTCAGGAGTCATGGCCTTAACAGTGGCCCTGGTTCCCACAGGCATAAAAACTGGAGTATCTATCACCCCATGGGGGGTATGGATCCTCCCCAGCCTAGCCTTAGTATTCTTCTCTTCCTTTATCAATTCAAATCTAAATGACATGTTTTCCTCCTCTTATTTGATGAACATTCCATCACCAAAACTGAAAAATCTATATCTTTCTTTAACAGCCTCCCGGTAGGTTTCTAATACCAGTTCCCTACCAGCCATGGCACTCACTAACATCAATAGGGTGGATTCTGGCAAATGGAAGTTGGTTATTAGGTTATCTACCACCTTAAACTCATAACCAGGATAGATAAAGATGTCGGTCCAGCCTGATTGGGGCCTTACCTTCCCATCCTTTACACCGATGGTCTCCAAGGTCCTACAACTAGTAGTACCTACAGCGATTATCCTTCCACCCTCATCCTTGGCCCTATTTATCAAGTCAGCAGTTTCCCTGCTGACATCATAGTACTCGGCATGCATATGGTGGTCCTTGATATCATCCACCTTGACAGGCCTAAAGGTCCCTAAGCCCACATGAAGGGTTATATAGGCTAGATTAACTCCCTTGGCCTGGATTTTTTCCAGTAGGTCATTGGTAAAATGTAGACCTGCCGTAGGGGCAGCTGCAGAGCCTGGGTGTTTGGAGTACACCGTCTGATACCTCTCCCTATCCTCCAGTTTCTCATGGATATAGGGTGGTAGGGGCATCTCTCCCAACTGGTCCAGTATCTCTTCAAATATTCCCTCATAGTTGAACTTGATAAACCTAGTCCCCTCTTCTCCTATGCCTATTATTTCACCTTTTAATAGGCCTTGGCCAAACTCAACCCTATGGCCAATCCTGGCCTTCTTGCCAGGTCTCACCAAGGTCTCCCATACATCATCTTCAGTCCTTTTTAAGAGGAGAAACTCTATACTCTCCTCCTTGCCAATTCTATTTCCAAATAAACGGGCTGGCAAAACTCTAGTATCATTCAATACTAGAGTATCCCCCTTATGCAAGTATTCTATTATATCCTTAAATAGCCTATGCTCTACCTGGCCAGTCTTCCTATCCAGAACCAAGAGTCTGGACTTATCCCTATTCTCTATAGGTACCTGGGCTATTAGCTCCTCAGGTAAATCATAGTAAAAATCCTGTCTTTTCATCTTTTCATCCTTACTTAGTAAATTTAAGCTGCCCATCCCCGTCTTCAGGATAGGGTATATTAAAGTGCTCATAGGCCTTCTTAGATACAATCCTTCCCCTAGGGGTTCTATTGAGAAAGCCTATTTGTAGAAGGTAGGGTTCATAGACATCTTCTATGGTGCCCCTTTCCTCACCTGTAGCAGCAGATATGGTATCCACTCCTACCGGTCCCCCTCTAAAGTTTTCTATTAGGGTAAGTATAAGCTTCCTATCCACAGCATCCAGTCCAAGCTCATCTACTTCTAAGATCTTAAGTCCCTTTTTAGCCACCTCACAGGTGATGATTCCATCCTCCATGACCTGGGCATAGTCCCTAACCCTCTTTAAGAGCCTATTGGCAATCCTGGGTGTCCCCCTAGACCTTCTAGCTATCTCCAGGGCCCCAGCCTCTTCTATTTCAATATCAAGGATGGAGGCAGATCTCAAGATTATCCTCTTTAGACTTTCCTCATCATATAAATCAAGGTTGAGCATGACCCCAAACCTATCCCTGAGAGGAGAGCTCAAAAGTCCTGACCTGGTAGTGGCCCCTATCAGGGTAAACTTAGACAAGTCCAGTCTAACGGACCTGGCAGAAGGCCCCTTGCCTATTATTATATCCAGGGCAAAATCTTCCATAGCTGGATAGAGGATTTCCTCCACAGTCCTATTAATCCTATGTATTTCATCAATAAATAGGATATCATCGTCCCCAAGGTTGGTTAAGATGCTGGCTAGGTCCCCTGGCCTTTCTATGGCCGGACCTGATGTAATCCTTATATTGACCCCCATCTCATTGGCGATAATATTGGCCAAGGTGGTCTTACCTAGGCCTGGAGGTCCATACAAGAGGACGTGGTCTAGGGACTCCTTTCTCTCCTTAGCAGCCTGAATAAATATGTTTAGCTTGGTCTTGGCCTTGTCCTGGCCAATATATTCCTCCAGCCATTTGGGCCTAAGGGTAACTTCATTATCCAAATCTTCCTGCATTGTATTTCTAGATATTATCCTATTAGTATTCTCCAACATAGCCTATCCCCTTTAACTATTTGACAGTTTCTTTAAGCCTTCCCTAATTATCTCCTCAACATTCTTATCCTTTATATCCATTGTTCTAAGTATGCCATCCACTTCATATCTAGAATAGCCCAGGGACATGAGTCCCTCCAGTGCTTCATTATATACATTGGGTTCTAGTTTGATTTCATCTATGTCTTCTATAACTATATTATTAGTATCAATCTTATCCTTTAATTCAAATACTATCCGTTCAGCTGTCTTCTTGCCTATACCCGGTGCCTGACAGAGGGTATCCAAATCCTTATTTAGGATGGCCACTTTTATCCTCCTAGGTGACAGGGTAGATAGGACAGCTAGGGCCGTCTTGGCTCCTATCTTGGATACCTTTAGGAGGCTGTTGAACATATCCACTTCCTCCTTGGTAACGAAGCCGTAGAGGAAGACACCATCCTCCCTTACATGGAATTCCGTGTAAAGCATCTGGTTCTTCATCCCTACCTGCAGGTCCATCATGGTATTGGTGGATACAAAGATTCTATAGCCAATCCCGTTGTTTTGAAGGACCACATATTCATCCTCTATACTTACTATGTCCCCAATAATAAAATCGAACATTCAATCACTCCTAAAGGTCTATTTCATCCGGAAGTTCTCCTTAAATTTTATGCTATGGGCATGACAGATTGCAACAGCCAGAGCATCAGAAGTGTCATCAGGCTTAGGAATCTCCTTTAGGTTCAAGAGAAGCTTAACCATCTCCTGGACCTGATGCTTCTCAGCCGTACCATAGCCTACAACCCCCTGCTTGATCTGTAGGGGGGTATATTCATAGATATTTAAGCCACTATTGACTCCAGCCAGGATCTCTACCCCCCTGGCCTGTCCAACCTTTATGGCAGTCCTGACATTTTTATTAAAAAATAGCTCCTCTATAGCCATATCCTGGGGCTTATATGTATCAATGATATCCATCAGCTCTTCATATACTATCTTTAACCTATCTGGAAAGTAGGCCTTAGAGTCCGTCCTTATGCAGCCATATTCAAGTGGCTTATAAGAATTGCCCTCACACTTGATAATCCCATAGCCTACTATGGCTATACCTGGGTCAATACCTAATATAATCATGCCTATCCCCTTTCACTCTATACCATTTATTGTAACATAATTTATAGGATAAAGAAACTATGTTCTTTTTTATTATTAGATCCTTCGTTTACACTCAGGATGACAAAGGGGGTCATAGATCCTTCGTTTGCACTCAGGATGACAAACTGGGTCATAGATCCTTCTCTTGTACTCAGGATGACAAATGGAGTTATAGTTACTTCTCCGGCACTCAGGATGACGGAGGGAAAAGGATGCTAGGGTTTAGAAGACCTTATGACATAAGTAAGGCGATAAGTAAACACTTATCGCCTTCTAAGCTAAGATATAAAGTCCTCTAGGATATCAGATAACTCTTCTTCGCTATTTACTATGATACCCTCTCTCAGCTTCTCCTGGTCTAATTCTATCAACAAACTGATGGGGTAATCTGTAAAACTTTTAAACAGAACTCTTTCGCCTTTTTCATCAATCTTATATATGGCCACATAGCCATTATGCTCACCAACTATATAGTGCTCTTGGCAGAGATGGTTTTTTTCACCATACAAGACCACCTTAACATTGGAAAAAGCCACCAGCCTTAAGTGGGGTTGGTTACTTGCCAAATAGGTCTCATACTCATCCCTGGTTAGGTTTACAACCTCATCATCAGCCAGGTAGGTATTTGTAATCAGGTGACTACAAGCCTTGTAATGGATCCTCTCTTCAATCAGGGTATTGGGGGAGATTCTGTTTTCTTCCCTAACTATCTCTATGTTAGTCTTGTTATCCTGGTCTATTTCTTCACCCTCTGCAGCTTGCCTGTTCTTAATACTTCGATTCATCATATAATAACCTAATATGAAACTAACCACTAAGAACACCACAAAGAATGAGGATATTAGGATTAATCTGTTTCTTCGCATAAAATATCCCTCCAGATTCCTATCTAAAGGGATATTATTTCCAAAATTTGTTTTTTTATACAAGGAGGCTATCGGTACCTCTTGAGTACCCTGTCATTGAGACCATACCAGAAGGCATTTTGGTAGGTCTTATAGCCAAACTGTAAAATACTCCTCATTACCTCATCATATATGATCTTCAGCTCATCCAATGTGAGTAAATCTTCGTCATCCATAATATTTAACCTGTTTCTATCTAAATCCATAGATAATTGCTTGTCCAAATGCTCATTTAAAGAGTAGATCTTAGGTCTTATAACACTAGATACATACTGAACCATTATATCATTAAGCCTGTTATTGTCCTTCTCTTCTTTCCTTATCTTGTCGTATATGTAGTCCTGAAATTCAGCCACTTCTTCTTCCTTGGTGTTAAAATGGAAGAGATACTTCATATTATATAGGTCCATAATGGGATAATATTTAATAGTTATGTCTTCCAGTCTATTGGCATCCTTATAGTTCAAGTATCCAAACTTGTAACCTTCTAGGTAGAGGAAGAGTTCCAGTCTATTAAAGTCTTCATGGATTAATTCTCCCAAATTATAGGCTATGAGGTGGTTTCCCCTTCTATCTCTCAATAATTTAGAAATATTCTTCCTCAATTTATTAATGGACATATACTTGGGAAAGATATTGTTGATATTATTTTCCAAATCATATAGGTTCAGGAGGATATGTATGCAGTTGATATCATTGTTAAATAGAAAATTATATTTAAGTTTATCATAAATATTGTGGGCCTTACCATCTAACAATGCCAATCCACATCCCCCCTTTAGAAATAAAAAGCCATGGGTACCATGGTTGAATTCCCACCGACATTATATATTATTATACTACAAAAACCTTCATATTAGTAGGACAAACTAATGTTTAATTCCTAAGATTATTTAATATTTATTCTGAGGACAAAAAAGGATATATTGTCCTCCAATATATCCTTCACATTTTATCATAAACTATTTAAATTTCAAAGGCAAAATGAGTATATAACTCTTCTGAGTATTGGTTGATGGTGTCCACTATAAAGCAAGTAATCTTTAGGTTTAAAGATACAGCATAATTAAGGTCATTTGCGAAGGAATTTTTTTCCTTATATTCCTTAATTATATCCCTGATATAGTCCTTAATCCTTGATTTAAGGGATATAATGCTTCCATCAAATATGTCTAAATCTTCAAGCTGAATAACATTCTTCTTAAAGTCATGGTACTTAGCATAGTCATTTAAGTCCGACTCATATTTAACATGTTTTTTCATGGTCCCAAAAAATGTCCACCTATGGGCATGGGGATAACAAACATAGTCTGTAAGATAATGGGATATAATACCAATCTTCCTACTAAGTAGTTTCATAGCTGCTGCATCCTGTACCTTGTCAAAATCTATATATCTACTAACAAAGATTATCTTCATAATTTCCTTGGCTACAAAGTTAATGCTCTCTTCCTCATAGTGACGAATCAATCTATATTGTGGCAATACATCAGGAGCTACTGAGCCCCATAAAAGTTTTTCCTTGTCAAGCTTCAAACCATAGATGTCATACACATTGTCGTAAATATTAGTTGCTATGAGTTTGTGCGTATCAGCGAATATTTAAAACAACTCCCTTATTCCTATTTATTTATTGTAAAGTAATACAATAAATATCTTATAGCATAAGGTTACACTAGTCAAGTAAATTTATTGCTTTAGCCAAGTAAAATCTATGTAAAAATATTCACCACTCCGAAGCTCAAAAGCATAATTGCTATGGAGGCAACCAAATTGCCTAAGACAATGGTTGGGAAGGCAAACTTGATCCTCATATTAAGGAGGGCAGCTATAAGGCTCCCACTCCAGACCCCAGTACCAGGTAGGGGAATAGCCACAAAGAAAAACAAGCCAATATAACCATATTTTTTGACCTTCCCGCTTTTCCTCATGGACTTATCAGTCAGGGTATTAACTAACCTTCTAAATAACTTAGTCCTTCTTAAATATGTAAATATCGGCCTAATAGTCCATAGGATAAAGGGAACCGGGATTATACTTCCCAAAAATGCCAATAGGGTAGCATGGAAAGGACTCATGCCCAAGGCAATACCAACTGGGATGGCCCCCCTAACCTCTATAACCGGTAGCATGGCCGTAAGTATAACTGTAAATTCATCCGTTATAAATTTCAATAAACTCCCCATTATTTCTGTCATCCCTAATCCCTCACTTATTATAAACCACTATCTAATGGTAACAAAAGGAATAGGATATTTCAAGCTAGATAATAAAATCAAAAAGGTTGAAAATCCATAAGGATTTTCAACCCTTAATCACTAGATATTTTTGTGGGAATAGGAAACTACCGGCTTCCTCCTTAAGTCCTTAGTGAAATAAGAATCGGTTTCCCTTAAGACCACTTCCCTTAAAACCATTAAAGCAATTAGGTTAGGGATGGCCATTAGACCATTAACTATGTCTGCTAAGATCCAAATGGTATTCAACTTAAGGAAGGGTCCTAGGCCCACCAGGATGATAAAGATTATCCTATATGCTTTTATAGCCTTGACTCCTAGTAGATACTCTACACATCTCTCCCCATAGTAGTTCCAACCCAAGATAGTAGTAAAGGCGAAGAGTATGAGTCCTACAGTGACAATTAGGGAGCCCCCCATGGCTAGACCTTGACCAAAGGCAGCTGTGGTCATGTCTGCCCCCTCTAGGCTACCATTCCATTGACCTGATAGGATGATAATAAGTCCTGTCATGGTGCATACAATTATTGTATCAAAAAAGGTACCAGTCATGGATATAAGGCCCTGCTCTACGGTTGAATTAGTCTTGGCAGCCGCTGTAGCAATGGGGGCACTTCCGAGACCAGATTCATTTGAAAAGACTCCCCTTGCGACACCACTTCTCATGGCAAGCATGACACTGGCTCCTAGAAAGCCTCCGCTAGCTGCAGTAGTTGTAAAGGCGCTCTTGAATATAAGTTTTATAGTATTTGGTATAAGTTCAAAATTTAATCCAATTATTAATATGGAACCTGCTACATACAAGATTACCATAAAGGGAACTAGTACTTCAGCTATCCTTGATATTCTTTTGATTCCTTTGATAGTTACAAGGGCCACTAAGATGGTTAAGATAGCCGTTGTTAAAGCTACAGGCATATTAAAACTAATCTTGGCTGATGTGGTTATGGCATTTACCTGGGGAAAGGTTCCTATTCCGAAAAATGCAACTCCTATTCCAAATAGGGCAAAGAGTTTAGCCAACCACTTATTGCCCATACCCCTTTCAATGTAATACATAGGGCCACCAGACATCTGGCCATTATCATCCACTACCCTATACTTAACTGCCAAAAGACATTCTGCATATTTGGTAGCCATTCCAAAGAATCCAGCCACCCACATCCAAAATAGGGCTCCAGGTCCTCCCATCCTGATGGCTGTGGCAACTCCCACAATATTTCCTGTACCTATGGTAGAGGCCAGGGCCGTGCAAAGGGCTCCGAAACTGGTCACATCCCCCTCTAAAGCCTCACTATCATCATTCTTGGTGAATAAGTACTTAAGAGCTAAGGGTAACTTAAACACCTGGACTAGATTAAGCCTGATGGTAAAGTAGATTCCTGTACCCACCAGGGCTACCAAGAGGGGAACACCCCATACAACTGCATTAATCTTCTGTAAAATTTCTTCCATGTTGTCAACATCTCCCTTTTTTATTTAGTTTTGATTAAATACTAAAGAGAGAGCCCTTCAATTAGAAAAGGCTAAATCAAAAAGATTTAGCCTCAAGAACAATTCATAACATAACTTATTATGAATTAAGCTCTGTCCTTTTACCTGAGAGATTCACCAAGTATCTACCTGGCTTGCTCCTTCGGTGCTCACAATGAGGCTCTCCAGAGGTTCGTCCAATAGCGGTCCTTTTGCCTGAAAGTGTTACTTCTTCGGCGGGTCAACTTAATGACCTCTCTCCCACTATCTTCATCCGACTATATTCAATTATTTAATCAATGTCATAGATTATAGCACTAAAGTGATATATGTTCAAGTAGTCTTGAAAATTTTTTACCAATATCCAACAATTATTCAAGAGCAAGCTGATAAATCTTTATGATATCCTCCTCATTAAGGACCTTGAATTGACCTATTGGACCAGAAAGGACACACTTCTTAGCCATCTCTTCAAACCTATCTGAAGATACGCCAATCTCCTTAAGCCTAGTCGGCATGCCAATATCCCTTAGGAAGTTCTCAAAGGCCTCTATAGCCTCCAAGGCTAGCTCCTCATCTGATTTGCCCTCAGGAGCTATACCAAATACCTCTACAGCAAACCTGGCAAACCTGGCAGGATTCTCCTTATAGACATACTTCATCCAGGCTGGGAAGATTATAGACAGGGTAACCCCGTGGGTTGTCCCATAAAGAGCTGATATCTCATGACCTATCTTGTGGCTGGACCAATCATCCGCCCTACCTAGACCAAGAAGTCCTGAATGGGCTATGGTTCCACTTTGCATAATCTCAGCCCTAGCAGCATAATCTTGAGGATCTTCCTTTAGCCTATAGGAATTCTTGATAACCGCCCTCAAGGTGCCCTCACAGAGGTTATCTGTCAGATCAACATTCTCCGTATGAGTAAAATACCTCTCTAGGACGTGTGAGATAATATCGGTTATGCCTGCAAAGGTTTGATTATCTGGTAAGGTCATACTTAACTCTGGATTTAGAATGGCAAACTCCGGTCTGACTAAGTCACTATTAAAACTTCTCTTCAACATGCCATCCTCATTGGTTACCACAGAACCATTACTAGTTTCACTACCAGTTGCTGGAATAGTCAGGATTACTCCCAGGGGTATGGCCTCTTCTACAAAGGCTTCCTTGGTGAAAAAATCCCAAACATCCCCATCATACTTGGCTCCAGCTGCGATGGCCTTGGCAGAATCTATTACACTACCCCCACCAACAGCCAGGATAAAGCTAATATCCTTTTCTTTACAGATTTGGATACCCTCCCTAACCAGGCCCAGCCTAGGATTTGGCACTACTCCAGGAAGCTCATATACTTCAAGGTTTCTTTCCTTTAAGATATCCATCACTTGGTCATATAGGCCTGTCCTCTTTATGCTTCCACCGCCATAATGCAGGAGGATTCTTTTATGCTCCTTAGATAATAACTTACCAAGGAAGCCCACTGAATCCTTGCCAAATGATAGTTTAGTTGGATTGTAGTAATAAAAGTCCTTCATATCCCACACCATCCTTTTCTTATTTTGTTAAGCAATAGATGCTTGTACATACATGATTCCAATATACCACAGGACCTAGCCCTTTACAAGGGGACCAGGTCCTTATAGGCTAATTTGTAGATTTAAAGCTAGATGAATCTCTTCTTCCCTTTGGCCCTCATATAGGTCTCAAACCTTTCTACGGAAGAATTAATGATTAAGTCTTCAGGAATATCCTCATCCTTTAGGAGCTTAAATATCTCATTAAACCGTCCTACATCAAAGGCTATGTGGCTATCGCTGGAAAAGATCATGGGTACCTGATGGCTTTTACACATCCTGGCAATCTCTAAGCAGTTTTCCTCACTACCAGACCTGCTGGTATGGAGGGAACTATTATTGATTTCAATTAAAGTAGAGGTCTCCTTGGCCTTTAAGACTACCCTCTCTATATCTATGGGGAAGATAGGATTACCCAGGTGGACTACTACATCCACATATTCATTTTCCATAACCTTTAAGATAGCCCTGGTATTGCCCTCCCTATCCATGGGTAGGATGGGTCCCTTGTGAAGACCTGCCAGAACTATATCTAGGTTTGGAAGATAGGCTTCAGGAACATCTATCTCACCATCCTCGCTTATGATATTGGCCTCTACTCCCTTCAATATCTCAACTCCATATATATTATTTGGTACAACCTTTAGGTTCCATATATGCCAAACATCTGCAGCCCCTTGTAGGGATGGACCATGGTCGGTTATTCCTATATATTTCATACCCTTATTACTTGCTTCCTTAGCTATTTCCTGTATTGTACTATAGGCATGACCACTAGCTATGGTGTGGTTATGCAAATCTATAAGTATTTCCATATCAAAAACTCCCTTCATCTCTAGTTTACCCTATTATAATATAAAAAGTCTTTGTATACATTATTTCCAAATTAAAATAGCCCCGAAGGGCTATTCATACAAGACTAATTTTTACCACCAAAAATGGATTTAAAGAATCCCACGATAGCGTCTAGTATTCTTTGTAGGAGGGACTTGACCTCCTCATTATTCCTCAAGGTTTCATCCAGTTTTTCACCGATGTTTTTGAGCTGGTCCTTGATGGCACTGGTGTCTAGATCTAATTTACCTATCTTCTCCATAAGCTTTTGGAGTGATTGCAGTTGTTCATCATTAAGGTTGATATCTAGTTTGCCTGATATTTCGATTATGATTCGCTTAATCTCCTCTGGGTCCTTGACAGCCTTGGAGATAATCTCTTCCTTTACTTCCTTTATGAGTTTAGCGGCCTTGTCCTTACCTATGGCCTCTCCCAGTTCACCAGATGTAACTATCTCCTCATTGGCCACCTTCTTCTGCTCCTCACTTAGCTCTTGGCCAGTAACCTCTTCAAAGGCCTTGATAATACCTGTCAGGGCCCCTGTACCGGAAACAGGGAAGGGGGCAGCTGCTATGACCTTAGCGTCCTTAACCCCTGCTGTAACCAGGGCGCTTTGGTACATTTCCTTGGTGACCCAGGTTATATTGTAGGTGTCCACTGTGATCCCTGAACCATCATCCAATAGCTCCACATAGGCTGATGATATGGTCCTTGTACCTAATTGGGCCTCTGAGGCAACCCCTTCTAGGTAGCGTCTTTCTTCTTGGTTGTTAATCTCTATTATGGTTGTTTTATCTTCCTCTACATCAAAAATATCTAGTATTTGTTTTCTTTGGTCCTGGTTCAAGTCCTTACCCAAGGTTACCACTACACTAGTATCAGCAAAGGCAAAGGAATTAAAGATAAAAAGAAAAGTCAATACAAGGGTTATAATCCTTTTTACATTTTTCTTTTTCATGTCTACACATCCTTTTAGATATATTATCATCCTTATTTTACCACATGGTAAAGGTATTTAATATCGAATCTTGTAAATATCCTAATGAACATTGAAGGATGCTCCCCCAATAAACTCCCTTAACAAGGAATTGGTGGGGATGGCGCTTTCATCTTCTATATCTAGGAAGTACTCCAAAAACCTAAGTAGCTTCCTAGCCTCACTATAGTAGACGCTGGAGTTGTCTATCTCCTTCAAAAGTGGGGCTATATACTTCTTGAGGACCGCCATCTCATAGACCAGGGATGAGTTAAACATGACATCCGCCTCCTCCTGGTAGGGGAAGATGTTCCTTTCCTCACCAGCCCTGACCCCCTGCCATAGCTCAAAGGTCCTAAGGGGTTTATTGCCCCTGAATTTAACGTCCCTGACCATCCTTCTGATTAGTCTTATATCCGTAGTTGCTATTCGGTTATGGGCATCCAGGTTCAACTGAGTAAGGGCAGAGATATAGATTTTAAACTTGTTTTTCTCAGGTATCTCATAGGTTAGCCTAGGATTTAAGCCATGGATTCCCTCTATGATAATGGGGTGGTCTTCATCCACAGAAACTATCCTACCCGACTTCTCACTCTTACCAGTTATAAAGTTAAACTTGGGTAACTCTACACTTTGTCCTTCCAGGAGCTTTAGTAAATCAATGTTTAACTGCTCCAGGTTTACAGCATCCAGGGACTCAAAGTCGTAGCTTCCATCCGGATTTAATGGAGTCTTATCCCTATCTACAAAGTAGTCATCCAATGATATGGCTATGGGCCTTTTGCCATTGACCCTAAGCTGGACGGCCAGCCTTTGGGCGAAGGTGGTCTTACCTGAGGATGAAGGTCCTGCTATTAGGATTATATTATTGTCCTTATTGGCGCAGATCTCATCGGCGATTTGACCAATCTTTTTCTCATGTAGGGCCTCAGATACCTTGATGGCATCCACTATTTCCCCTCTCTGAATCTTCTCATTGAGGGAGCCTACATAGGCCAAGTCCAAGATATCCAACCACCTGCTGGATTCTTCAAAGACCTGGGCCAACTTCTTCTGCTCCACGAAGTTATTTATATCATAGTTATTCTTCTTACTTGGAAACAGGATTAGGGCCCCAGGATAGTAGTACTTGAGCCTAAACTCATCTATATAGCCTGTTGAAGGAGCCAGGTAGCCGTGGAAGGAGTCCAC
>JAAYTL010000027.1 GCA_012518035.1 Tissierellia bacterium
ACCTACGAAGGATCTTCAACCTAAGCTTTTATAGTTTAAGCAATCTAGAAGCGAAATGAGCGTTTTTCTTTTATCTTTTATATATGTGTATCTCTGTGATTTCTTAATGCACATAATTCTCCTAATATTCATTAACTCAATCCAAGTTCAGTGTTAAGGCCTTTTCATTAATCTGGTGATTAATTTGTCTAGGATATTACTTAGAGCTTCATGCTCAAGAGTGGTCCAGTTTTTAGCTAAAAACTCAACTACACTCCAAAGCTTAGCAAGCTTGATATCTTTAATAAGCTTTTCTTCTGTAAAAGGTAATTCATATGATAACTCAGACCACATCGACATGTATCTGCTTGCTATCAAGGATTCAAGATTTCCATCATCACTCCCTAAACCAGGCATGGTTATTGCTAAGTCTATGGCTGGAGAACCGGTACAATTCCTTTCCCAATCAAATATCACCACTGTACCATCCCTTCTAATCCCCCAATTTGTAGGATTGGTATCACCACTTAGCCAACAAATTGGCTTAAAGAGATCCTTGGCCTCCCTTTGAAGCCTAAATAAATCTCCTTCTACTTGGCCTCTGATATTGTTAGGCAACAATTCCAAAACTCTATGATTCATCTCATCCTGCCAACTAGGAGAGTAAGGGGACTTTAATGGTAAATCCTTTCCCCATGTCCTTGTATGAAATTTAAATAGCACTTGCAAAACTTCCTTATCAGCAAACCATCTGTCCTTTGGGAATGGCTTCTCTAGATCCTCAATAATAATCCAATGGTCCACTTCCTCCTTGTGGGAAAATAACAAGCTTGGGATATGGCTTTCAAAATCTTGAAGATATTTGGTGCACTCCTTATAAAATAGATATTCCTGGGGTTCTTTCATTTGCTTAACTATCACAGAAATATCTTCAAATCTAAGACGGTGGCATCCACCATCTGACTTTATGCCACTTAGTTTTTCTATAGTAACAGGAAAACCAAAGGATTCCATCAAATATAATTGAATATCTTGAGGAAATTCTCTAAGTGTCTTATTCATAGCTGCCTCCAATTCTGATATTATTAAACATTAAATCCTCCATCTAAAAACACTAAATATAATATAAAAAGACAGTATACTAACCCTAGCCTAGTATACTGTCTTATATGGTCTATTTGTCTAACCTTCTATAGACTACCTTCATAATGTCTTCTTTTAATTTACTACCTTCTTGCATAATTGAATTCATCTTTTTATTAATCTGGGTCTTAAACTCTTCATCTTGTATAGATAGGAGGTTGATCCTAACATTTAGTAGGGAACCTTCCAGTCCAGCATAAGCCAATAAGGAGCCCACTCCCACATCAGTTATGGCATTAATATTGCCATATTCAGCAAATACTAGCTGGGACCTCAATACCTCTAAACATTCTTCTGCACATCTTAGGGGAACTTCCAGGGCCTTTTTATATCCTTCCTGGATGGCCATGGTTCTAGCTTGTTTTTCATCTTCAGTATCCTTAGGCATTTTAAAGGCTAACATGACACAAGAAAAGGCCTTGGAGTCTTCATCTACAATTCTTGAAAGATTATCCATCTTAAGCTTCAATAAATCAAAGTTGTCATCTAGCTTCTTCTGGATCTTTTCATCTAATTCTTCATAGGACTTTTTATTAAAGGTTAGATTACCAACCATTTGAGTAAGTGCAGACCCTAAACTACCAGCCAAGGCTGCTACACTACCGCCACCTGGGGTTGGCCTGCCACTTGAGGTAGCTGAAATATATTCCCTTAGACTCTTTTCTATTAACAAGTTAAACACCCCTATCCTTTATTTTTTCTAATGTTCCACGTGGAACATTAGCCACTTATTATGTCATATATTCTTTCCAAATCCTCTTCACTATAAAACTCAATCTCTATCCTGCCAACGTTTTTGTCCTTAACCAATCTCACCTTGGTTCCTAATATTCTCATGAATTCTTCCTCAACATCCGCTAAATGAGGATCTTTTCTAGGCTTTTCCTTCTTAGGTTTCTTCTTCTCCTTGGATTTTTTTACTTCCGATTCAGTCTCGCGTACATTCAAGCCAGTTGCAATAATTTTTTCTGCTAGTTTAACTTGCTCATCCTTATCTTTTATTCCCAACAAAACCTTGCCATGCCCAGTGGTTAGATTCCCCTTGTATAGGTGCTCTATAACCCTATCATCAAGCTTTAATAGCCTTACTGTATTTGTTATATAGGTCCTGCTCTTGCCAATTGCATTAGCTAAATCCTCTTGCCTTAGATCAAATTCCTCCATAAGCTGTTTATAGGCCATAGCCTCTTCTATAGGGTTTAGATCCTCCCTTTGGATGTTTTCAACCAAAGCTAACTTTGCAGCATCTTCATCATCAGCATCCACTATAATGGCAGGTATTTCTTTTAATTTAGCAATTTGTGAAGCCCTATACCTTCTCTCACCAGCTATAATCTCGTATTTATCATCCCTTTTCCTCAACAGAATGGGTTGAATTACACCATTGGTTTCTATGGATTTGGCTAAATCCTTTAAGGTTTCATCATTAAAGTCCTTCCTGGGCTGATCAGACTTGGGTATAATCTCCTCAAGAGGTATCTTCTTAATACCATTATCATCGGTTTCAACTGTTGAACTTAAAATAGATTCCATGGAAGGCTTGTCGCTGATTAAAGCAGATAAGCCCTTGCCTAGTCCCCTTTTTTTATTACTCATACAATCAGCTCCCTTTCCATTTATTCATTTAAATATAAAAACTCTTCTGCTAGTTCTTCATATGCCTCAGATCCTCGAGATTTATCATCATAATCCATTATTGATAAACCATGGGAAGGAGCTTCGGCCAACCTCACATTTCTAGGTATTATACTGGTATATACCTTACCCTTGAAAAAGGACTTAACCTCATCCACGACCTGTATGGATAGGTTGGTTCTGCCATCAAACATACTTAGAACTACACCTTCAATTTGTAGGTTGGGGTTAAAGTTAGCCTTGACCAATTGTATAGTTTCAAACAATTGGCTTACACCCTCTAGAGCATAGTACTCACACTGGATTGGTATAATTACACTATCAGAGGCAATCAAGCCTAGTACACTAAGAATCCCTAATGAGGGAGGACAATCGATAAAAATAAAATCATATTCATCCTTTACCATTGCCAGCTTGTCCCTTAGGAGGGTTTCCCAACCTCCCAGCCTAGCCAATTCAATTTCCAATCCAGCCAATTCATTATTTGAGGGAATTATATTTACATTCTTGGCACTGGATTCATATATGGCATCCTTTATAGGTATATCTAAAGCTAATACGTCATATAGCTTGTTTTCATCTCCATCCTTGTCTAACCCTAGCCCACTGGTGGAGTTGCCCTGGGGATCTAGGTCCACTAATAAAACCTTTTTGTCCAATCTTCCCACTCCAGCAGAGAGGTTTATACTGGTGGTAGTTTTGCCTACCCCACCTTTTTGATTAAAAATCGAAATAATCTTGCCCACCATAATCACCCTTAGAATAATTATTTATGCTTTGTTTCCTACTTATATTTAGCTTTTAATCTTCGAATATCCTCTTCACTCTCTATCCATTCTTCCGAATAGCCACATTGTTCGCAAAGAAACCTGGCAACCTTGACTGCATTTAAAGCAGTAAGCCCAACTAGAATAATATTACCAGCTCCATATCCTGTATGTTTTCCTGGAATCTTCAATATGTTGAATGAAGCGCACTTTGGACACGATCTACTGTTTTTCACAAGCATCACTCCAAAAGTATTAGGTTTACACATTTAATTCTCATAATTTAAAGATAAATCCAGTTCCTTTGATAGTTTTTATATTGCTTGATTCCTTTTTGATAGAGTTACTAAACTCCCTGACATTACAATCACTAGACCTACTAGGAAAATCCAACTTAGTAGAGATGGTACAGTCTTATTAAGTAGTACTAGAACCAGCATTGTGACTAGTGCCATAATCTGAATTATAATTCCAACCTTGGTTACCTTGCCTATCTTCATTGTCATTTTATCTCCTTTATATCTAATATCAATAAACCTTTCACCCGCTATATTAGGATCAAGTATGAAGTCTCATTAAAAAATGCATCTTGTATAAAATATAAATTATGCTATTCATTCTTGGCTAAATTCCAAAGTGAATAATATATTTATCCCTAATCTTAGCTTGCTCAAATAAAAAAATTATTTCATTATATTGCTCTGTATAATAACTTTTAAAAACTGATATAAAAGAATCAATGGATTCGGGTGGTATAAGTGTTATGCCACAATATGCAAGATTCATTTCTGGATGTTTTAATGTATGCCAATAGCAACAAATAGTCTGAAATTCAGACGATAAGGGTTCGATATAATCATCATTTATTTTAATACATCCAAACTTTAAAGGTTCATATTCATCAAACCTTTGGCATTCTATGGGATCTTCTTCTATGATTCCAAACTCATGATATGCCATACTACCACCCTCATTGATTCAAAATTTTAATTATCCATGATACATTTCCTTTTACATTAACTAAATACGAAGTCATTCTAGTGATTAGTTCTATCTTTTGAACACTGCTATGGCATCTCTAATCAATATTCCTCCACTAAGACCCTTTAGCTTAAATTTAATAGTCTAATATTCCCATCTATTCAATTGAGTTCTCTCCTCAATCTATTTATATTCATTAATGAAGACTATCCCTTTATTCTACTGAGGGCTCCATCCCAAATGCCGTATTACTTAGTCCCAAAGGATCCTGGTTTCTTAATCCATTTTCTATCAGTATCATCCTTTATATAAAATCTCACTAGTTCTCCACAATCTAAGCAAATATCACAGTACATCTGAGACACATATGTAACTATTCCCTTGCTGGACTTGGGTCCAATGTTTCCAGTTTCAGCGGTCTTCCCTATAGCGACTCCCTCTTCTATTCTACTACTTTTACAATTACTACAAATCATAGCCCTACCCCCTTCAAGGTAAATCCTATTCAACCGTTACTATCATTATATATATGATATCAGATAAAGGAATTAAATAAAACAAAAAATGTTCCACGTGGAACATTTTTCTTGCAATATTATTAATATTTTGGAATTTTTATTACAACTTCTACATGATCAACCTTGTCAGCTTCCTTATATTCAGCATGAATGCCGTATTCCTTAATAGCCTTATAGGCATTCTTTATGGTATTTAAATATATCCTAACATTGATTAAGGATTTTATCTTCTGCCTAGCTACATTTTCTTCTTCATGTTCTTCCTCTTCTTTTTTCCTCAGGCTATCTAGAATATTTTCAACCAGCTCTTCAGTTTCACTTACATTTAAGGAATTATTGATGACTTTTTCTAAGACAAGCCTTCTGGTTTCATCGTCGGGAAGTTTTAATAGGACCCGGCCATGCCTTTCTGTCAGTCCCTCTTCAACAAGGGCCCTCTGAATATCCCCTGGTAGTTTGAGTAATCTTAACTTGTTGGCAATTGTTGATTGAGATTTTCCTATCTTCTCAGCCAACTCCTGTTGAGTGAGATTGTGGTCATTTATTAGGTTATTATAACCCTCAGCCTCCTCAATAAAGTTTAAATCCTCCCTTTGTAGGTTTTCTATTAGGGCAATTATAGCCGATTCCTTATCCACATAGTCTACTATCAGGGCTGGAATCTTTTCTAAATTTGCTAATTCTGATGCCCTAAGCCTTCTTTCACCAGCTATGATTTCATAGGTTTCATTTGAAATCTGCCTAACACTTATGGGCTGAATAACTCCATAGGACTTAATAGACTGGGATAATTCCTCCAGGGACCTCCTATTAAAAGTTCTTCTAGGTTGGTAGGGGTTGGGTCTTATTTTATCAATTGGAATATATTTGACTTCTTGATGTAATGCCATTAAATTACACCTCTTCTCATAGACTTTATTACTTATACTCTTCTTCTTTAAATATAAATTATTTCCTTCTTTATTTCCCAATTAATTTCATACAAAATCCCTTATTTTACAAGGGATTTTTCCTTGGTTTACCTCCACCCCTAGGGTATTTTGTCGGTGTTGATCGTATTTTTTCTATTATTATCAGTGAATGAGTAATATCACTTTCAGGAATCTGGACCAGTCTCTTTTCAACCAACCTGCCTCCAAGGATCTTGATTGCATTTTGACTCAACTTAATCTCCTCATCTACATCCGGTCCCTTCATAGATATAAAGTAACCACCCTCTTTGACAAAGGGGATGCAGTATTCACTTAGGGTATCGAGGGAAGCTACCGCTCTGGAAATAGCAATATCATATTGTTCCCTATGTTGGGGAGTCCTACTAAGCTCCTCTGCCCTGCCATGGATAGCCTCTATCTCATCTAAGCCCAATTGAGAGATAACCTCCTTCAAGAAGACTATCCTCTTATTTAAACTATCCATCAAGGTAACATCTAGCTCCGGGTTAACTATCTTTAAGGGCAGTCCTGGAAAACCGCCACCTGTTCCGATATCTATCAGCCTCTTCTTTCCCTTAACTAAATTAGTAACAAAGGGGGTTAAACTATCTAAAAAGTGCTTAATATCAATTTCATCATCATCGGTTATGGCAGTTATGTTGATCTTTTGGTTCCATTCCAGTAGAAGCTCCTTATACTTCTCAAAATCCTCCAGCTTCCCACCACTTATATCTAAACCCAGCTCTGCTGCACCTTTAACTAATAAACTATCATCTATCATTTATTTGAGTCCTTTCTTCTTTCTTGCTCCAAGTGTATGAGCAATACATTTATATCAGATGGGGAAACACCAGATATTCTTGATGCCTGACCTACTGATTCAGGTTTTATTGCATTTAACTTCTGTACTGCCTCATTACTCAAACCCTTGATCAGGCTATAATCCCTATCTGGCTCCAACTTCCTATTTTCCAACTTCTTAAACTGTTCAACCTGAATCATCTGCTTCTTTATATAGCCCTCATACTTGATTTGGATTTCCACCTGGCGTTTGATCTCCTTATGGAGTTCTGGCCTTTCAGGATCCAGTATTATGGTCTTATCATAATCCAATTCAGGCCTTTTTATTAACTCATACATGCTGATTTGTGTCTTCAAAGGATTAGTACCCATCTCCTCTAGAATCCTATTATTCTCTGAAGTTGGGTTTATCTTTACCTTCTTTAACCTTTCCAGCTCCTCATTGACTGTTCTTTCCTTTTTTAGGGTTTTTTGGTACCTTTCTTCAGTAACCAAGCCTAGCTCATAACCCTTTTTTGTCAACCTCAAATCAGCATTGTCCTGCCTTAAGGTTAGCCTGTACTCAGCCCTTGAAGTCATCATCCTGTAGGGTTCGTTTGTTTCCTTGGTTACCAAGTCGTCAATCAGTACCCCTATATAGGCCTCTGACCTATCCAGGATAAAGGGTTCCCTACCCTGAATATTTAAGGCTGCATTTATACCTGCAATTAGGCCCTGGGCTGCTGCTTCTTCATAACCTGAGGAACCATTGATTTGTCCTGCAAAGAACAGGTTGCTTATCTCCCTATGCTCAAGGGTCCTCTTAAGTAGGGTTGCATCTATTGAATCATACTCTATAGCATAGGCAGGTCTCATGATTTCTACATTTTCTAGGCCTTCAATCTTCTTATACATCTCCTCCTGAACCTCTAGGGGGAGGCTGGTACTTACCCCTTGAACATACATTTCCTTGGTTGACAAACCTTCAGGCTCAATAAAGACCTGGTGTTTGTCCCTATCAGAAAATCTGACCACCTTATCCTCTATGGAAGGACAGTACCTAGGTCCTACACCATGGATTTCCCCTGAATACATAGGTGCTCTTTTTAGGTTTTTTCTGATTATATCGTGCATGGATTCTGTAGTATAGGTTAAATAGCAGGGGACCTGCTCCCTATTTAAATCCTTATCTATATTCATAAATGAGAAGGGTACGACTTCCTCATCACCTGGTTGGATCTCCATAACAGAAAAATCAATACTATCCCTATGGACCCTGGCAGGTGTACCCGTCTTCATCCTCTTTAAATTAAAGCCTTTATCCTTCAGGGAGTCGGATAGGAGATTAGATGGAAACATTCCATCAGGACCTGATGGATAATTGATTTCTCCCATATATACCCTTCCCTTGAGGTAGGTTCCAGTAGCTAGGATAACCGCCTTACCCTTGTATACAGCACCAGTCCTAGTGGTGACGCCCATAACCTTATTGTCATCCAAAAGAACATCCACGACCTCAGCCTGTAGGAGCCTTAGGTTGGGCTCATTTTCTAGGATTTTCTTCATCTCTATATGATAGATTTTCTTATCAGCCTGAACCCTTAGGGAATGGACTGCTGGACCTTTTGAAGTATTGAGCATCCTACTTTGAATAAAGGCCCTATCAATATTTAGGGCCATCTCTCCACCTAGTGCATCAATCTCCCTAACTAGATGACCCTTACCTGTTCCACCAATATTAGGATTACAGGATAGGGCCACTATAGAATCCAAACTCATGGTCAAGATCAAGGTCTGCATACCCATCCTACTTGCAGCCAAGGCAGCTTCAACCCCTGCATGTCCAGCTCCAACAACTATTACATCATATTCTCCAGCATCGAAATGCCTTATTTCTCCCATAACTTTATCCTTTCTAATAGTCAATTGACTAAACTTTTCATCTTACTTTCCTATACAAAATTCTGCGAAGATCTTGTCTAAGATATCTTCACCAATGGTCTCACCTAGAATCTCACCTAGGTTCTCCCAACAATCCCTTAAGTCAACCTCAATACAATCTAGAGGTACCTGGGCCCTTATATCATTCAAGGCACTTTCCATATTTACCAAGGCCTTCTCCAGCTGATTCTTGTGTCTAAGATTTGTAACTACCACACTGGAATCCAGCTCTATCTCACCTGAATAGAACATCTCCTTGATACTATCCTCCAGAACATCTAGGCCAACCTCATTGATAACAGAGGCTGAAATAATATCTACACCCTCTAATAATTCCCTCAGCCTATCTTCAGAATACTTCTTAGGTAAATCTGTCTTATTCAATAGGACTAGGGCCTTCCTACCTTTGATTAAGTCAATAATGTTATAATCTTCCTCAGTCAAATCGGTAGAAATATCAAAAACAGCAATTATTAAATCTGCAGACTCTATGGTCTCCTTGGCCCTATCTACTCCAATTCTTTCAACCAAGTCCTCAGTCTCCCTGATTCCAGCAGTATCTATAATTCTTAAAGGAATACCATCTATATTTAAGTGTTCCTCGATTATATCCCGGGTTGTACCTGGTATGTCCGTAACAATTGCTCTATTTTCCCTGAGTAGGGCATTCATAAGGGATGATTTACCTACATTAGGTTTACCCAATATGACAGTATTGATACCATCCCTAAGGATCTTACCCCTATCAGCTGTACTCAGTAACTTCTTGATTTCACTTATCACCCTGTTTGCATTTTCCTCAAGTTCCTCATAGGTGACTTCCTCAATATCATCCTCAGGAAAATCGATGGTGACCTCCACATGGGCCAACATGGACAAGACTGTGTCTCTGATTACTTCCACCTTCTTAGATAAGCCACCCTCCAACTGGTCCATAGAAACTTGGAAGCTTTTATCTGTCTTAGCCTTGATAATATCGATAACAGCTTCAGCCTGGGACAAATCCAACCTACCATTTAAAAAGGCTCTCTTGGTAAACTCCCCTGGCTCTGCCAACCTGGCCCCATTATATAAGAGGAGCTCTAAGATCTTCCTGACGGGTATGATTCCGCCATGACAGTAGATTTCAACCACATTTTCCCTGGTATAGGTATGGGGTTCCTTCATGGATACAATCAATACCTCATCTATTATTTCATCATTTCTATTATCTATAATATGGCCGTAAACCATCTTCCTGTTTTCAGCATCTAAAAGGGTCTTATTATTAATCCCCCTAAATATATTGTTAGCTATCTTAATAGCGTCCTTACCACTTAATCTGACAATTCCAATACCAGCCTCGCCTACTGCAGTTGAAATTGCAGCTATTGTATCAAACATCTTCTCACCCCATTCTAGGTTTACATTACTATTCTAAATATATTTATATTATGTGTCAAATTCTTTTACTTATATGAGATAATCCAAAAAGAGGAGTAATATTATTGGGATTCGCCTAGGGCTTTAAAGCCACTCTCATGCAAGACAATATTTGTATCCATTAGGCTTAAACCATTATTTAGGGAATAAATAATAATGGAGTCCCTTGGATCCTTAGGGTATAAGATGCCCCAATTGGCAATGGTTAGGGCCCTATTAGTCTCTTCTTGAGTGAATTTATTGCCTACACAAATTTGTAACAGCTTGTCCCTACTTGGTTTTTTGCTTCCATCCAAAATTTGATATCCATATGTCCTATAGATATCAGCATTTGTAATTATATCACTCTTGTCAAAACCCTTATCCCTACATACCTTCAGTAGATATTCATGTACTTGCTTATAGCTTTCTTCTAAGGCATCTGATTCTATATATTTTTTTAAATCAGATTTTTTCCTAATAGTCATTAATCTTTTTAACAACTCACCAGTTTTATCCTTCATAAGACATCCCCTCTATTTTAGAAAATTTGCCCATATGTTATAATTATACCATAATCTAGTTAACAAAACTGAGAGGATGAATCTAATGACTAGCTTGTCCAAGGATTATAGGTTGTCTCTATATAAAGAGCTTGTAGAATTAGTCAAGGATAAGGTTTACATAGTCCAGTACTCCCTTGACGATAAGCTTTACATCAAAAAAATCATATATCC
>JAAYTL010000028.1 GCA_012518035.1 Tissierellia bacterium
CCATATGGTGGGTTAGTTCTGCCATATTGTTATAACCCATGGTAGCTGCCATGCCCTTGAGGGTATGGGCTGCCCTGAAGATTTCATCCAGTACTGGTCCATCATCTGGGTCCTTTTCCAAGGCCAGTAGGCACTCATTTAGAGTTTGCAAATATTCATCTGTTTCCTGAAAGAAGATTTCTATGTATTTATTGTTGTCATCCAAAAATTTCCCCTCCCCGCTTTAACTGGTCTAGATTTTTTCATATATAAAGGTCGATAATTTCTTAAATCCAAATTCAGCTGGATTATACATACTCTCCGTTGCCCCTATAAAGAAGGCCCCACCTGGTATCAGGGACTCATTAATCTTCCTGTAGATTTCGTCCTTGGTCTCATTTTTAAAGTAGATGGTCACATTCCTACACACTATGACATGGAAGCCCTTGGGATAGGGGTCAACTATCAAATCATGCCTCTTGAAGGTCACCATATCCTTGATTTCATCCTTGATTTCAAAGGCGTCCTTAATATCCTCCTTGGATGTGAAGAAGGTCTTTAAATCCCTGTCATCTATGTTCTTTAACTCCTGCTTCTTATAGATACCTGTCCTGGCCCTGTCCAGGATCATATCATCTACATCCGTGGCCAGGATCTTATTTCTCGGCTTGATATTGTGTTTCTTTAATATCATGGCCAAGGTATAGGGCTCGGCACCATTGGAGCAGGCTGCACTCCAGATGTTGATATTCCTAAACCTGGGTATGAGGGTCCTAACTAGGATCTTTTCAAACTCCTCAAAGAGGTGCTTATTCCTATAGAATTCCGTTACATTAATGGTTATATAGTCTAGGAAGTCCCTCCTTACCCCATCATCCTTCTTTATGAGCCTTGCATAATCCCTTAGGTTGGTGGCTCCTGAATTCCTCATAATCGTACTGATGCGCCTTTGGAGCTGCCGCTCCTTGTAGGCGCTTAAGTCAAGATTGAATTCATTCAAAACCCATGCATTAAAAAAATCAAAGTCCAATTTCATTCTTTCACCCTTACACAATAATTGATAACTGTAGATATATTCTCTAGGCTAAGTACCTGATGGACAGCATTTTGATTGATGGCATGGCCAGGCATACCATAGACTACTGAGGACTCCATATCCTGTGCTATATTGTAACCGCCCTTCTCCTTGATCTTAAGCATCCCTGCTGCCCCATCCTTACCCATGCCTGTCAGGATGATACCTAAAAGGTTCCTGCCATAGGCTTCTGCGGCAGATATAAAGAGGTAATCCACGGCAGGTCTGACGCCAAATATCTTAGCCTTCTTGTTGAGTCTTATCATATTGTCTTCTAATTCCATATGATAATCCCCTGGTGCTATATATACAGTGCCCTTGACAATGGGCATCTTATCTTCTGCTTCCACTACCATGACTTTAGATTCCTTGTCCAGCCTTTCAGCGAAGGATGCGGTAAATCCCTTGGGCATATGCTGGACTACAAATATGGGTAGGCTGATCCTCTCTGGTAAATTACTTATCAAATAGACTAGGGCCTTGGGCCCTCCTGTAGACGCTCCTATTACTATGGCCTTCTTGTCTTTTGTGTATTTTAAGGCCAAACTTAAACTCTCCTTTATGACTACCCCTCCTAACTAAAGTTGTATAATTTCCCTGTTGATAAGCCTAATGCTTACAGCAAAGTCCCGCAAGTCCACTATCATGGTCCTACCCTTGTCGCCTCCAGTATCACTGGCCAGGATGGGGATATTAAGCCTTTTTAAGGTTTCCTTAACTGCCTGAACATTTTTCTCCCCGATATTGTTAATGTCATTGTCGGAGAAGTTAAACATGCTGGCCCCACCTGCAATCTTGGCAACCAGATTCCTGCTGGGACTTCCCCCGGATATCTCCTCCACCATCATAGGGATTGCTAGATCTGCAAACTTTTCTGGCTTCATCTCCCTTTTAAAGAAGGTACTGTCTGGCAGCATGATATGGCTTAATCCACCCTTCTTAGTCTCAGTATCGTAGATGGCCACACCTACACAGGAGCCTAGTCCCAGGGTCAGAAGCCTATTAGGAGATTGTGAAACTTTATAGTCTGAAATTCCAACTCTAATCTCTATTCCCATCTTCTTATCACCATATTCATCATCCGTCGGTTACAGCGCTTAACTCTTCTTCCTGTTCCTTGCTGAATAACTTATCTATATTAAGGACTAGGATTACATCACCACTTGACTTAATAAATCCTGTGATATACTCATTGGATATGTCCATGTCCAAGTCATAGTCTTCAAACTGACTGGGCAGGAAGCTTTGAATCCCCACTATATCATCTACCATAAGTCCGATTTGGGAGTCCTTCCATCTGACGACAATTATCTTGCTCTTGGAGCTATTGGTGGATTCTATGCCGTAAAGCCTTCTTGAAAGGTCGATAATAGGTAGGATTGAGCTATCATATTGAATTATACCTAAAAAGTAGTCCTGGGTATCAGGTAACTTCTTGGGTTCTTGATACTCTACAATCTTTTCTACACTTGATACGTACAAGGCAAATAGTTGTTCATTGGAAATAAAAACTATTGATTGTTCCATATATGTCCTCCTCATATAGATATATAATATATCTATCGACCATATACCCGAAAAAATTAATGACATAAACAAAATCCCATGGGGAAATAATTTTTATGGTATAATTAGTTTACTGGTCCTAGGCTAGATTGGATAAGACCAGTAATATATAAATAGGATGTGATATGATGAGAATTGCAGTCATAGGTTTTGGTGGAGTAGGCAAGGCCTTCCTGGAACTAGTCCATGATAAAAGAGAGGTCTTGGAGGCTGAAGGTATAAACCCAGTGATTAACTACATAGTAAGAAGCCAGGGTGGAATCTATAACCCCCAAGGTATCGATATAGGGGACCTATTAACCTTCCTAAAAGAAAACCAGGATATCACTACCTATCCCCAAGGAGGCTCTAAAGACATAAGCTTTGAGAGGATAATGGAAGAAGGGGATGTGGATGTAGTCATCGAGATGACCCCCACCAATCTGGAAACAGCCGAGCCTGGACTTGGCTTCATTAGAAGGAGCCTGGAAAAGGGCATCCATGTAGTTACTGCCAACAAGGGGCCCATCCTCTTGGCCTATAAGGAGCTCTATGAGCTTGCCAAGAACAATGGGGTTCAGTTGGGCATAGGATGCACTACTGGAGGGGCTCTACCCTCAATCAACTCAGGAGTCATTGACATGGCAGGCTCAAATATCACTTCAATAGAGGGGGTTCTAAATGGGACCACCAACTTCATCCTAGAGGAAATGGCTGATAAGAAGATAGAATATCTAGAGGCCTTAAAGAAGGCCCAGGACTTGGGAATAGCGGAAAGGGATCCCAGCCTGGATGTGGAGGGGTGGGATACTGCCACCAAGCTCCTGATTCTAACCAATGTCCTCATGCAGGAGGACAAGACCTTAGATGATGTGGATGTCCAAGGAATCCAATCCATGACCCTGGCTGATATTGAAGAATCCTTAAAATATGGCAAGAGGTATAAACTGATAGGAAGAAGCAGCCTGGAAGATGGTCAACTTAAGATAAGTGTCCATCCTGAACTTGTAGGTCCAGACAATATCTTCTACAATGTAAATGGGAAAAACAAGGCCGTCAGGTACACCTCCGATACCCTGGGAGACTTAACCATCATAGGGGGGGCATCTGGTGTGACTCCAGCAGCTGCCTCCATACTTAGAGATTTGATAAATATCCATCGCGGCTATTCATATATAAGATAAAAGAAGCCCTCCTAGTTTATTTAACAAGGAGGGCTTTATATTATCTATTAAACTTAAAGAACCTGGATACTTCCTTGACCCTTAATAAGATGCATAGGCCGAAGTATACTGCTACTCCAATTCCAATGGATAAAAGTAGGAATATCAATTCCACCAGCTTGTTACTTATTATCAGGGCTCCCAGCTTGAAGAAGATTATATATACTATAAGGCCCATAATGGTGGCTGCCACCAGGGTCTTGGCAAAGGTGATTAGGATACCCTTCATCCCAATTGGTCCCATCTTCTTCCTCAAATCTACTATAAGAAGGGCACTTGTAAAGATGGCGGAGATACTGGTGGCTAAGGCTAGACCATTATGACCCATAAACCTTATAAAGAGCAGGTTAAGTACCACGTTTAGTACCACAGCTATGGTCCCATTTACCATGGGGGTCTTGGTATCTTGGAAGGAATAGAAGACCTTATTGAGCATGAGCCTGAGGGAAGACCCTATTAAGCCCACTGAGTAATAAAATAGGGCGCTGCTGGTCATGGCAGTGGCTAGCTCATCGAAGGCATTCCTCTCGAAGAATATCCTAACCACCGGCTCAGCCAGAAGCATGATGCCTATGGTGGCAGGAACAGTTATGAGGAGGATGATGTTAACTCCTTCATTGAAGATCTTCCTGACCTGGGTTGTATCCCCTTCTGAAAAGGCCTTACTTAGCATAGGAAATACAACGGTTGTTATGGCCATTACAAAGACAGCTATTATCATCTCATTGATCCTACTGGAGTAGGTCAGGGCAGAAATACTGCCATCCACCAACTCCGAGGCCAGGGTCTTGTCTATGACCACATTGATTTGGCGGACTGCCGAGCCTAGAAGGACAGGCAACACCAAAATCATTGCCTTACTTAGGTAGGGGTCCCTTAAATCAAAGGACAAGGAATACCTGTAACCCGAATGCCTGACAGCTGGTAGCTGGATGAGAAACTGGGTGGATGCCGCTATAACACTAACTACCATAAGGTTGGTGATGTCCCCACCCTTGGCTAGAAATAGGAGATATATTAAAAAGACAAAATTATAAGGGATACCCATGATGGCATGGGGCCCAAAAACCTGATTGCTTTGCAGGTAGCCTGAGAATACATAGGTTATACCTAAAAACACTACTATGGGCAGGCCAATCCGGTTGAGCCTAACTGCAGCATCAAATTGATCACCCTCAAAACCCTTGGCTAGGATTTTGATGATGATGGGTGAAAATATATAGGCCAAGATGGCCATTATAATTGTAAGTAATATCACTATATTTAATACATTGTTTAAGTATATCTTCTGCTGCCTCCTACCCCTCTTGCCCCGAATTTCAGAAAAGATGGGTATCAGGGTAGTATTTAAGGCAGAACCCAAGGTACCCATTATGATTGTGGTGGCAGTCATGGCAACAAAGTAGGTGTCAGTTTCTACCCCTGAACCATACCTGGAGGCAATAAAAACCTCCCTGATAAAGCCTAGGCCCTTGCTTATGAGTGTAAAAATAGCTATCATGGCTGCAGACTGGGCTACCCTCTGTCTTCTAGTCATCTATATATCCCTCTTTTTCGTAAAGTTAATCCTATTATAGCACAAAAATATAGACCACTAAATATTTATTTGTGGTCTACATGTTGATACTATCTGGTATCTTGTTATACCCTTCCAGGATAAAGATATAGGGTGTATTATCCAACTCCTCCTTGGGAATTTCTAACTTAAGGGTCTTATATGTAATAACCTGGATAAGACCTACTTCCTGCTCCGGGTCCCTAATATCAAATTTTATCCTGTATCCTTCCTTGGTCTTGGTTATTCTGGTGACGTCCATGGAGTGTCCCGGAGTTGAAAAGCGCTTGGTAATTGAAACTAGGATTTTATCCTTGAGGTTGGTTACTACGATACCCTCCTGGTTATCGTAGGATTCCACAACACCGATTTTTTTAAAGGACACATCATTCACTTTCGCCAAGGCCTCCTTCGCTCTTTCTACTAGTGATGCAGCTGGAAATATGACATATTTTTTTACTACTCCTATTATATCTATGCTTCTTGGTCTAAGAGTATTAATATTAGTGGGTGAAAAGTCGTGATCCCCTGAAGATGAATTAACTATATTATAAGATAAGTCCCTACCCAATAAAAAACCAGCAGCCCCACTTGCCATGGAGAAAGTCAAAATCAATAACAAGGCCAAGATTATAACCGAGATCTTCTTCACCCTATCACCCCTCGTATAATCTTATATAGATTATACCCCTATTATGCATGGAGAATATTACAATAGAATTACAAAACCTTTACAAAGTTATAAATTTAACAAATCCTGCTGTTTAGGATGAAAATAAAAAGGCCTAGGTAAACTTTTAAAGTCAACCTAGGCAATTCTTCATTTAATTGTTGGCTGAGCCACCATCTGGTAGCTCTTCCTTGGTGCTACTTTCCCAATAGGCCTTAAAGAAGGTTACAAATACCCCCACCATTAAACCTAAGATAGTTGCTATGGCAAGATTCAGGGTCTTGTTAGGACCTGATGGACTTGTTGGAGGATAGGCATATGACACTACGCTAATGCTTAACTCTCCAACCTTAGCAGTCTCCCTGACCCTAAGCTCCTCATACTTGGCAACAAAGGATTCATAGGTCTGCTTGTTGATATCGACTTTTTGTTTGACAATATCCTCTTCAAACTTCTTGTCTTGGTACTCCAATTGCAACTCTTCTATATGCTCCTGGAGTTGAGCTATCTGTTTCTTGGTGCTCTCTATTCTACCTTCAGTCTCTGCCAGGTCTACCTTAAGGACCTTGTTGGTGTCATCGAAGGATATGTTAAAGCTCTCACCTAAGTTAGGCCTAACCACCATGCTTCCCCTGTTGGAGGAATACTTGGAGCTTTCTTCTATGGCCTTTTCCAGGGAGGCCTTCTTGATTTCTAAGTCGTTTAAATTAGACTTATATAGGGTTATCTGCTCAAAGCTACTCTTTAACTCTAATTCAAGCTCCTGGGCCCCTCTTGGCCTTGATAGGACCTCACCCAATTCTAAAAGGGCCTCTTCGTATTTCTGCTTCTCTATTTCCATTTGGTTCTTGATATAGTCAAAAGATGTATTTGCTGATTCCAAGGTTTTTTCAGATACAAAGGCTGTGAAGTTTTCCCCCAATTTGTTTACAATTTCAGCTGCCTCTTCAGGGTCACCACTTTCCATCCCTATGGTAATCATCTGGGTATTATCTATGGTTTCTAGTTCTATCCTACTAGCCAGATCGGAAACTGAGTACTTGTCTTGAAGATTCAAATCCTCTATGGTCTTGGAGATAACCTCTGGTAATTTTATCTGTTGTCTATAGGTCTCCCGATTCATACTTGGTAGTTGTGACATAGCATCTAGGAGTTTATCTACACTACTGGGGTCTATATTAGTGTTCTTGTCAACATTCCCTAGGTTAGATGTCATCAATACCATTTGTGCCTTGTATGTAGGCTTTAATATCAGAAAGCTATATACTCCAGCTACTAGTATGGCAGCTATGGTTATTATAGCAATTAGTTTCTTACCCTTTATCAATATCTCAATTAACTCTCGAAGTTCAATTTCTTCCATTACTATGCCCTCCATAATTATTATTTATCCAGCTTCCATTTTATATTATTAGAGGCAAATAATCAAGGATAATAATAATAAAATAGGAGCCTAAGCTCCTATTTTATACTTGCTATTACCTTGGATAATTCAACGATACTGGCCGATAACTGATTTAGCTTTCCTTCTATCCTGACCAGCAGGTAGATGGAAAGGGCTATGGGGAAGCCTAAATTAGCTATGCCTGTATAGATGTCTTCCATTATATATCACCCCAGACTTAAAATTCCATCTCTTCTACTACTGTGGTGATAATCCTGGCTGCATCATACTTGACTAGATCCATCCCATTAGAGGTAAAGATATTATTTGTCAATATCTCTTCCATGGCTGCCTCAACCTGGATGGCCTCCAGGTCCTCCTTAGGATCATCTATACTTAGACGAAACCTCTTGTTGACTTCGTCTATAAAGTCCATTTCCAGTTTCTTCTTATCCATCCTTTCACCTCCATTTCACCTAGTTTACTAGGATTATTCCTCTACAAGTGATATCTCCTCCAGCCTCTTTACACCTAATACTTCCTTGCTTTGAAGTCCCCCTATGGCCGCAGCTGTAGCGTAGAGGTCTTCATCCTGGGCACTGGTCTTTACCTTGGTAAAATTCTTGGATATGATTCTCTGACGTCCATCTACAATACCATTGTCCAGCTCCAGTCTTAGGGTCGTCTTTTCCTTCTGGGTTCTTATAGCCATCCTCACACCCCCTATCCTGTAAAATAAAAAACCTATATGTCTAGGTTCACTTAACATATAGGTTTAAATCTTAAAACTTACTATTATTTTTCTTTTTTATCAGCCTCATCCAGGAGGTCCTTGAGGAGGTCCATCTTAAGGATGTAATTGGACTTGTCTATCTCCCTACACATGTTTTCCGATATCAACCTTAATCCTTCTATATCCAGGCTGGCCCTGCTCCTCCTATTTATAGCCCTGCTATGCTCAAAGATCTCATCCCTGGACATTTCAAATAGGGTGTCATTGCTGATAAAGGATCCCTTTACCATATAGGTCTGGGGGGCCACATAGTTGGGTACTGGACAGTTGTTTAGGTCCCTGCCAAATACCAGGCCTTTTTTATTGTCGCATCCCATTATATTGGCAATGGTAGGGTAGAAGTCCAGTTGACTTCCAACTATAGATATGGTCTCCTGGATGTCCTCCCCGGGTATATGAATGATTAGGGGTACATTCATCATATAATCTAGGTCATAGGGCTCACCGATTAGATCCTCCATAAGGGGGGCTTCTTCCTTGAGGGCTGAGATAGCATAATGGTCCCCGTAGATGGCAATAACCGTATCCTCATATAGACCTTCAGCCATAAGATTAGTTATAAACCTGCCTAGCTCCCTATCTACATAGTGAATGGCCTGTAAGTAATCCCCCAGCATATTGTCCTTATGCTCCTCCCTAATATCCAGGATATGGTATTCTTCCGGCATAATAAAGGGGGTGTGGCTGGTCAAGGTAACCACAAAGGCGTAGAAGGGGTTATCATCCAGGCTGTCCAACTCCTTGAGATAGTCTATGGTCTGGTCTAGGAAGTCCCCATCCCTTATCCCAAAGCCAATTACTTCTTCGAACTCAAAATCCTCTTGGTTGACAAACCTTTGGAAACCCTGGCCCTGATAGGCCTTTTCCCTATTCCAATATTCCTTCTCAAAGCCGTGAAAGGCCCAGGCAGTATAGCCATAATCCCTTAAAAGCCAGGGTAGCCCATAGAAGGTATTGTCTTCATACTGAAAATAGGTGGGCTCCTCCATGGAAGGATAGAGGGAGTTCTGAGTTACGAACTCTGCATCCGAGGTATTCCCCTTGCCTAGCATCTGAAAATAGTTGTCATAATATAGGGATGAGCTATTATTAATGAACCTGTTTAGGTTGGGGGTAATCTCCTGCCCTTCATATTCTAGGTTGATGACAAAGTTTTGGAGGGCCTCCACCTGGATGACGATAAGGTTTTTATCCTTACCTAGACCGGTTAATCTACCTTCCTTTAAACGAGCCCGGGATCTTAAATCCTCTATGTCATCTGTAGTGAGGAAGACCTCTTCAATAATATCATCATCCCTAAATATAGTCTCTACTATGTCTGTGACATGGTAACTATAGACTTCCTGGGAGCCTATCAGGGATAATTTATCCGTGAAATAGAGGGTAAGGACTATGCCCAAGAAAAGTACTCCTACTATGTAGGGGACAATCCGTCTTACAAAAAAGGTTACTGCGGGTCGATAACAGGTCTTCCCAATATAGTAGATAAGAAGGGGTATGTCCAAAATAAGCACTAGTAGCCTTGGTCCAATCAAGACCCTTAAACTATCCCCTGCAGCTGCTAACTGCCCCACCTGCTTTACCGCCAGGATACTGGGCAGGGAGGAAAAATGGGTATAATAGGCTGCATCTACAAACACAATAGCTGAAATTATGGTGTAGAAGATAAGGGCCTTCCTATTGCTGGTCTTGCCATCCTTCCTGTAGATTAAGGACAGGATAAAGATGGATATCAAGAGACTCACTAGGGCTACAAGTAATCTATTCTTCTCCACATTTATTAAATAGGTAAACCAAATAAATTTAAGTCCCAAGAGTATGGTGAATATCATAAAAATCCTCCGTGCTAGATGTATATCATGGGCTTATAAATCCCTTGATAACCCTAGTTTACAACAATTTACTGGATTAGTAAAGATAAGGCTGGATACCTATAATCAAAAAAAGATATAGTAGGATAACCTACCATATCTTGATAGAGAACCTCTAGAAGGTTAGGGTTCCATTTTTATTTTGAATAATCTGTAAGATCTGCTCCTCCCTACCATTCTCAACATTTACATAGACTATAAAGTCTGAATCCTCATATTTGCCCTTAAATTCATAGCAGAGGACTTCATTTTTTCCCTTGGGAATAAGGGCAAGTCTTTCTGAATCAATTGCAAACTCTGTTCTCAGCCTTCCCCTGGCCTCATCTAAATCCAGTTTGGGACTTTCAAAGGTCCTATCCTGGTGGTTGAGATAGTAGGCTGAGGCATCAAATCCAATTACCTCCCCTGTATCCAGGGCCACCTTTACCTTGACCAGGTCTGGATAGATGGTCACATCATCCTGCTTATACACAAAGTTAAAGAGGGAGTAGCCATCATTCTGCAGGGAATAGTTGGGCTCCATACTGTCAAATCCCTTTTCCTTAAGGAAGTCTAGGGCTATCCGCTCAGCCTCCTCCAGGGATACCTTAGTAGTAGATATGGGTCTGGGATTAGCAAACCATAAGACCTTACCCCCCTGCTGGGATACACCAGTATAGACTGCCAAGTCCCTCTGCTGGTTTTCCAGGTAGAGGTTAGAGGTATAGGCTGGAATCCTTAGCTCAGCCACATCC
>JAAYTL010000029.1 GCA_012518035.1 Tissierellia bacterium
CTTCTGCTCCACGAAGTTATTTATATCATAGTTATTCTTCTTACTTGGAAACAGGATTAGGGCCCCAGGATAGTAGTACTTGAGCCTAAACTCATCTATATAGCCTGTTGAAGGAGCCAGGTAGCCGTGGAAGGAGTCCACATGGCTGCCTATGGTATAGATGCTTACTTCCTTCTTAGCAATGGTCCTAAAAAGGCGAACCTTGTCCTGGTAACCATACTTTTCAAATATCTCTATAGCCTCTTCCTTGCTAAAGACGGTCCTTTCTATCTCATAATCTGCCCTTATTATCTCCCACATCTTCTTTTCTATTTCCTGTAGCTGCTTAAACCTAAGGGAATAGGGCCTATGTAACTTGACATAGAGGCCTGGACCTATAAAGTGTTCTATGTTAACCTGGGCCTCTGGATATAGTTCCTTACATGCCATGATAAAGATGGCAGATATGGTCTTGGTATATATCCTATAACCATCTACATCCCTATTGTCGAGATATCTTATCTCCATGCCATCCTCAACCTTCTTGTAGAGGTTGTAGATTTGATTGTCTATCCTGGCTCCTAAATACTTCTTGTACTTGTCCTTGTAGATTTCCTTGGATAAGTCTAGTAAAGAGCTATCTTCCTTCGCAATAACTTGACCGATTCCTTCTACCTTAACCTGTATATCCATTATCCTCACTCCTTATAATATAAAGGCTACCATATTAAATGGTAGCCTTCAAGAGTGAATATCTTCTATCTTACTATACTTGCTTCTACTACAATCCTTCTACTATTGTCTCCGGTTTTACAGGTAAAGAGGGTAATTCTTTCCTCATTGTGACCTGCCTTGCCTTTTGAGTTTATCCTATGATACTTGTCTGTACCATCCTTCATGTAACCCATCTCATCTACTTCATAGACTGCTGTTGTCCTATACTTAAATGGTGTTCCGTTGCCATCGGTGACTATGAATTCTTTAGCATTCCATATACCACTAAAGGGTCCTGGATTATGTTGGATAAAGTTGGTATGTTGGTTGTCAGTACCGCTGAATACTGGAGCTCCACCCCAGGTTGATGCATAGCTGCTACTATCGATAATGCTTTGGGCCTTTGACATGCCCCCGTTCTTATACTTAACAGCCTTACCATTGAAATAGATGGTATATGGGGCATACTCTGGAGCCTTTGGCTTAGGAGCTGGTTCTTCCTTCTCCTTGGGCTCCTCAGGTTTGTTAGTGTTTTCTAGCTTTTGACTATCCTTTTGAGCAGGTTTTTCTTCCTGTTTTGCTTCTCGTTTAACCTCTTCCTTCTTAAGCTGAGTTACTTGTTTTGGTTCCGCTTTAACCTCTTTTACCTCTGCCTTTTTGGTTTCAGTCGCCTTGGCTGCAGGTTTTTCTTCCTTTACTTCAGTCTGCTTGTCCTCAGTTTTTTCAGACTCAACCTCTTCTACTTCGGCTTCCACTGGTTCTACTTCTTCCAATATGTCTTCAACTAGTATTTCCTCGGCTGACTTAGTATCCTTTACTTCTTCAACTACTTTATCATCTACCTCTACTACTCTAGTATTTCCTTCATCCGTCTTCTCTACTACAGCATCTTTAGTTGAGTATAGTTCTGTTGCAAAACCCTGGATTGTAAATGTAGTTGTAAAAGATACTATAAACACTAACACTAAGTAAAATATTTCCTTTTTACCTAATTTCATTTATTATTAATTCCCCCTCTTATCCTTGGTAACTCTCTATCTTGGCCTATCTTAATGTCTTGGTAACTTTCGAAAATTTACTTCATATTCTATATCGGACATAAAACTAAATATTATAGCCTTGCTAAAGTTTTTCTACTTCTTTCTTTTGATGAGTCAAGTATATAGGGGGAAGATAAAGTTCAAAATAAGATAAGGTAAAGTCCTTGTAAAGTTTTGCCTTTTTTGTCGATAATTGTTTATTAAATAAAAAAACCCAGGTTTTACACTGGGATGGTATAACTTCTCTATTATTCTATTTAAAAATCTATTATGTATTTTTGCGTTCTCTCAACGAAAGATACTCAGTGAATGAACTTGCACCTATTTTTCTTCTCTTATCTAGCATCTCATACCAAATAATATTCCCTTGAGACTCAGTAATTAGGCCCTTCTGTAAAGCAGTTACTAGAATATCCCCTGTAGTTATATGGTCTAAGCCGAACTCAATAATATATGATTTGATATCTTTTAAGTTATTACTAGCAACTATGCCACCTAATTCCTTCGCTAGAGCTATTGAGGCTGCTTCTCCCTTCCCGATTACTTTATGCTTACCAGTTGGAGCTTCTGTTAATTGGTAATATGTCATGTACACATCTGTACCTATAATAATCTCTTCAAGAACAGCTTCTTTATTTGCTAACATCATATCTAGTCGTCTTTTTAGATGTGAAATACCAGGTTTACTTAATTCTAGATATACTGGTTTTGGGATAACTATCCTTCCTGGATATAGTATAGGTAATAAACTTTGATTATTAACCCATAAAAATGCCGAAATACAGTCTGTATCAAAAAATAGCAGATCAGTCAATTAGCTCTCCTCCCTCCCCTCCTTCACCATAGACTATGTCATATCTAAAGGCATCTAACATTAGCTCTTCATATTTTCCTTGAGAAATAATTTCTTTTTCCAGTAAGTTTTCAGCTTGAGATACATAATGTCCTAAAACTAGATTTTTCTTATTCTCTGGTGAAGGTTTATACAAAGATACATCGAACCCAAGTCTAGCTGCTGTCTTAATGATCCCTTGCCGATATTCTGTTGACTCGTTAGGTTCTAGTTCTCTTATATCTTCTAAACGAAATAACATAGCTTGACGACTTACTCCAAAATATTGCTCTATTTTTACGACTTCTTTAATGGTCAATTTTCGATCTTGTCCATCCTTGAAGGATTTTATTAGTTCATAAAGTGCTGCTGGGGGCATTAAAAAATATGATGCAAACTGATCAGCCTTTTTCTCATTTATGGTTCCGGCACCAATCTCTTTTGAGCAAACAATTGAAGATGAATCAGTGTCAAAATAGTAATGATATAGTTCATGGGCTAATGAAAATCTTTGCCTTCCCAATGACATGTCTGAATTTATGACAATAAGTGCAGAGGAGTTACCTTTTAAACAAGCACCACTTATGTTTTCACCTAATGGGTAAAAAACCAATGTCATATCAGGGATGGTTTGGGCAAGTAAAAAAATATCAATAGGAGAAGACGGGTCTTCCCCTAGCTTTTTCCTAATACTAATGGCTTTATTATTGATATCAATCTTATCTATCATTAATGTTACCCCCCGCCAACTCATCCATTTTTGCCTGGTTTAAGGCAATTTTATTAATTGTTGCCAATACAGACAAATCATTTCCATCAATTTTATTGGTACGGAATGCAATATTATATGCTGGCAATGTAACATCTTCATGTATTAAATCAGATATTGAACAGCAGAACAAAGCTGCCAGACTATCAAGCATATCTGAGCTAATTGACCGTTCTCCTTTTTCAATTTTAGAGATTAAGCTTTGATCAACTGATAAATAGTCTGCTAGTTGACTCTGTGTTAACTTTGATTCTTCACGCAACTGTTTTATTTTCAATCCCAACATTTTCAAATTAATTGACACATTAACTCCTCCTCTCATCTTCTTATATATATATTATACACTTCTTGTCATAATGTAAACTATTTATTTAATAATATTTATGACATATTAAAATGCAGAGGCAGTATTAAATACGAACCACTAATAGAAGGATATAGGTAATCTTTCAACTAAAATGTCCACTATCCTCCTGCTGGCAAATCCGTCACCATAAGGATTAGTGGCCTTACTCATTCTATCGTATGCCTCCTTATCTTCTAACAAGTGTTTAAAGGCTGTATATATCATCTCTTCATCAGTACCTACCAGCTTGAGGGTGCCAGCCTCAACCCCTTCAGGTCTTTCAGTAGTATCTCTCATTACTAGGACAGGCTTTCCCAAGCTGGGAGCTTCTTCCTGGATACCACCACTATCCGTTAGTATTAGGTAGGACCTGGCCATAAAGTTATGGAAGTCCAGCACATCTAGGGGTTCTATAATCCTAATCCTATCATTATTAGCTAAGATCTTATCAGCTATCTGCCTCACTTGGGGGTTCATATGGATTGGATAGATGATTTTTATATCCTCATACTCATCCACTATTCTCTTAATAGCCCTGAACATCCTCTCCATGGGCTGGCCTAGGTTTTCTCTTCTATGGGCAGTTATTAGGATTAACCTACTATCATTAGCCCAGTTTAGGTGTTCATGCCTGTAGTCAGGCCTTACAGTAGTCTTTAGGGCGTCTATAACAGTATTTCCCGTAACAAAGATACTTGAAGGGTCCTTTCCCTCTCTAATTAGGTTGGTCCTAGCCTTATCTGTCGGTGCAAAGTGGTAGTTAGCCATTATACCTACAGCCTGCCTATTGAATTCCTCAGGGTAGGGGGAATATATGTCATAGGTCCGAAGTCCCGCTTCCACATGCCCCACTGGTATCCTCAAATAAAAACAAGCTAAGGCCGTGACAAAGGTAGTGGAGGTATCCCCATGGACCAAGACCACATCAGGCTTTACCTCTTCTAATACCTCTCTAATTCTAACTAGAATATCTATGGTTATGTCAAAAAGGGTCTGCCTCTCCCTCATTATGGACAGGTCATAGTCTGGATCTACATCAAAAGTTTCCAAAACTTGACTTAACATCTCCCGATGCTGGCCAGTCACACAGACTAGGGTTTCTAGATTCTTCCTTGATTTTAACTCCTTAACTAGAGGGCACATCTTGATTGCCTCAGGTCTTGTACCAAATACTACCATTATCTTCTTCATAATCATACTCCTAAAAGTTTCCTTTATCATATATTTATAGATAATGATAGTATAACCAAAAATCCTAAGGTAAATTTACCTTAGGATTTTCAATGAAATATTATTATTCATATATCTGGGCTAGCTCCGCTTTTTTAGTCTTTCTAGCTTTAACAATTACATAGATTATAAAGGTAATTAGAGTCACAATCCATAGGCCAAAACCTAGATAGATCCATTTAAATACTGAATTATCTGGAGCCTTATCAAAGGATACTATAGCTGCCTTAACATTCCCTAGATTATCTAGGTGGACTAATTCAACCTCTCCATCACTTCTTAGACCATGGGTTAAGATGGAGTCTTCATCAAATCTCCAGCCACCTACCTTATTGTTAAATTTAATAGATGGATCTAGGTCTGTCAGGGTTTTACTAATCTCTATCTCATGCTCCTCATAGGGATTCTCATTTAAGAGCCTTTCCTCAGCTTCCAATACTTCATTTACCAAAAAGGAAACTTCATTAGCACTTGTGGAAACCAGGAATACCTCTCTAGCCGGCTTAAGCTCACCATCCAATAGATAAGTATAGGCATTGTTGTCGCCATCAGCAGTAATAACAAAGTTTTGACCATTTAGGGCATAGTAGAACCCTAATGACTCATCATCATTACTGAAGAACATCTTTTCAAAGCCTAGGGCTGCCATTCCCTTATCTAGGTAGGGGTCTACTATCAGTTTTAACTGCTTACCATCCCTATCTATTACAAAACCGGCCTCTTCTGGTCTTTTAAGTAAAATCTTGAACTCCTGCTCCAACTTGTCTTGTTTAGCCTTTATGACGACTTCTAGGCTATCCTTGCCTTCTTCTATAGTTACGAGTTCATCATAAGTAAACTCAACATTCTCTTGAGCTGACCTTACTTCTAGTTTTATATCGTTTATATTTCTAGGTAGTGTCACACTATAATCAAATTTCTCAGACTCCGGTTCTATAGTCTCCAAGAGAACTCCCTTTAGACGTTCAGAGGCTGAAACTATGCCTATTTCCCTGATAAGGGGAGTTTTCATTCGTTCTTCAAGCTGCTCCCTTTCTAATTCTTCAGGTGTTTTTTGTGGTGGTTTTGGTTTCTGCTTATCCTTTTCTGTCTGATCCACCTTAGGGTTGGTTTGTGGTTTTGGAGATACTGGTTTTTCCTTAACAGTTACGGTAAAAGTTTTACTATAGCTAAAGCCATCTCCTGCCAGGTTTTCTCCCCTAAATTCTACAACTATATTAGCTGTCCCTGGCTTTAAGGCGGTGAAGGATATGGTTTCTGAAGGGTTTGCGGTCTCTGAACCACCAGTTTCCGCCAGATAGGTAGTTTTGGATAGTTTTATAATAGAACTATCAGAAACAGATACACTACCCTGGAACATACCACCGGGTGCCTTTGCACTTAATTTAATTGAACCAGTCTGTCCCACAGTTAAGCTAGAGGTCACAGAAGCGCTACCACTAGCATAAGCTACTGTCGTAGATACTAGCATTATAAAGATAAGACTTATTATTATTCTCTTTAAACTATTTTTTCTCATGTCACTACTCCTTAATTAGTTTTATTCCAAGATAATGCCTTTTAATATCCATCATATCGAAACCATCAACTACGCCGTCTTTATTGGTATCTGCAGCCTGTAATTGTTCACCTTTTAACTTCTTAATTCCTAGATAATGTCTCTTAATTTCCATCATGTCAAAACCATCTATTGTTCCATCACCATTGACATCACCTTTTTTATATTCAGAATCTCCAACAGGTGCTCCTATATTCAAGTAATCCATGCTAACAAATCCTACATGGCCATTATAGCTTGTCCTTGCCCAGCCGATGTCAGTCGCTTCTACCACTATCTTAGTTCCTTTAGGTATGGTAGTCAGGATTTGAGAAGATGTAGAAAATGATTTTCTTAGGTTTAAGTTAGCCGTAGTAGTTGCATGGGCTGGCTTTTGATACTTGAGCTCCTGCTCAGCTGGAGGAGTCCAGTTTTCTGGTGCCTTAGGCAGGGTTCCCTTAGGCCCATGTTGGGCTATGTTTTTTATTCCAGACTCATTAATAAAGCCAAATTCTTCGAATAAGTTCATTGGATAGCCCTTTTTCTGTGTAACTCCCTTGTAGTTTGGCATCATCAGGGTAGTCTTTATCCTTTTGTTTTCCTTACCTAAATTAACTATTACCTGGTTCTTTAAGCCGGTTTTAGTCTTATACCATTCTGCATTCCCACTACTTTCCTTGTAGACAGGATAAGAAGTGTTATCCTTTAGTAAGGAAAGGTTATAAGCATTATGGTCCTTACGTCCATTCTGCTTGTCCAATCTATAGGCAAGACTTGCTATTTTTATACCATAGTAGGGGTCTGAAGCATATCTGACAGTAATCCCTGCTCCCTTGTTCCCAAAGGATGCACCTTCATGCCTCCAGTCAGATATATTAAAATAACCTGAAATCTGATCTCTCATATGTTCTTCTATTCCTGCACCTATAGAACTATAACTTTTAGCTTGATTAGGATCTGAATCAACTGCTTTCCATCCAAA
>JAAYTL010000030.1 GCA_012518035.1 Tissierellia bacterium
AACAATACCTCTAGTAAGCCAGCAAGTAGCAGTCAAAGCCTAATAGGGGCTGAAAAGGCCAAGAGTATCGCCTTTAACCACGCTGGAGTTTCAGCAGCTAATGTTAGGGACTTGGATGTTGAGCTGGATGAGGATGATGGACGTAAGATTTACGAAATTGACTTTGAAGTCGGAGATAGGGAATATGAATATGATATAGATGCCTATACTGGTAAGATTTTAGACTGGGAATGGGATGACTAAAAAAAGGTGAAGAGAAATCTTCACCTTTTCTTTCTTATCCAAGTATTGGTAACCAGAAGAAGTACATTAGTAGGGCAACCAGGACCAGGGCCAAAATAAACTTCCTATATTCCTTATAAAGGGCAGCTTGCTCAATTTCAAAGAATTCGCAAGTAAAGATCTGGCACAGGTGTAAGGGTGAAAACATGTAGCTTACAAAACCCCAGATAAAGGCATAATGGGTTAATAGCAGTAGCCTGTTCTCACTAATAGGTAATTGGGCCAGGATTGGTAGTATTACTCCTAAAGAGGAATAAGAGATACCTGTTGTCAATCCAAAGAAGATGGATGAGAGAATTATTCCAATCACCAGGGTGTCAGTATTACTAAATACCGAGGTTAGGTAGGTATTAAGATAACCCAACCTTGATATTACATTTTGCACCAGATATACCCCTACAATTGATAGGATGATTTTTATATTTATTGATTCTACTATATCCTTGAAGAAATCCTTGGTTGGATGTAGTAGGTATACTGCTAAGAAGTTTGCTAACATACCAATATAGAATGGTATATTAAACAAGAGGTTTAAAAATACCACTATATATATAGGTGATGTATATTTTATGAGCTTGATTAGGTTTGTGGATACAGGCTCATCGGACTTGATTTCAACCATCTCTACCTTCCTCATTTGCAGCATATAGCCTAGGAAGATATAGATTGCTATAAATACTAGGTTGAGTCCTATTACCTTATAGATGGAGATTTGGGGTACCAAAAGGGCTGTTATCAAGAGTCCATTTGAATAGGGCATCATCAGCATGGCTATATGCCTGAAGATCAGGTTCATGATACCTCGATTGGTCTTTGGAATGCTGTAATCATCCCCTATTTTATCTATAAAGGGGGCTGATATGATGGCGCCACCTGGTACTACTAGAAAGCCAATCAGGGCTGGAATGAACATTATTATCACCCTAATGTTTTTAACTACCTTGGTAAGGCTGTCCACTATCTTATCTATAAAATTATACTTCTTAAGTAAGGCTCCTAAAATACTAATCTCTAGAACTACTATGTATTGCTGGACCCTAGCAAGGTCTGTTAGGGTTTGATATGCAGCTTCAAAATATGTAAATACACCTAGACCACTGAGTAGTGAAAGTACAAAGGCACAGATGATCAAGGATATTCCTAATGATACCTTTCTCCTGCTTAGAACTGGTATGGTTGCAAATGAAACTAAAATAGCCAAAAATTCTCTCATTATAACACCTCATGTATGATTTTATCTACTACTTCTAATCTATTACCTATATTATCATAGTTCATGGTATTTTTGAATGGATATTTGGGGTGTAGAAAAATCTTATTGCCATGTGTTTCAAATAGAAGTTTTCCTAACAAATTTATAAGCAAAATAAAACACTCACTGTTTTTAGTGGGTGCTTAGTTATAGAATTTAGCTTCTAGCTGAAGGATTCTATAAAATTTTTGATAAATTTGTAATTCTGTTTTATTTGATCATATAGTATCTTAGTGATTATACCAAATATAAGATTAATGACAAGTGATATGATTGTTGCCCATACAAGTATATTCAATAGTTTCACTCACCTTCGGTTAATTAATATACTTATGATGCACAGTTTTACTCATTTAATTCTCTTTCAATCATCTTATTTCGTTTCTTTTTGCAAGACAAAACTTATTCTCTCAATCTAAAGCTTATATTTGTAAATTCGGGGATTTTCTATTAACACTTGTCCACCCTTTTACATATTATATAGTAAGGGTATTATAATCCTTCATCTGGTTAGAAAAGAGGTGTTGAAATGACTGACGTTTTAGGTAGAGATAGAGACTGTAGGAGAGATAGAGATTGTAGAGGCTTTGATGATTTTAGGTTTAGATAAATTTCTAGAATCGGGTCTAGGCCCGATTCTTTTTTTAATGAAATATGATACAATTTAATATATTATTAAGACTTAAGAGAGGAGACGATATAATGGAATTCATCTATCCAGACACAATGCCTAAACCAAAAGGCCATTATTCACCCGCAGTGGTCCACAATGGCATTATCTATGTATCAGGCCAATTACCTGTATCCCCTGATAAAAAGAATCATGAAATTGGAACTATTGAAGAACAACTTGAACAGGTAGTCAAAAACTTAAGTGAAATATTAGAAGTTGCTGGTAGCAGTCTAGATAATGTATTAAGGGTGACAATCTACATATCAGATGTGAAATTATGGGATAGGGTAAATAATGCCTACTCCAAACTTTTTGGAGAGCATCGCCCTGCTAGAACCATAGTTCCAACTAGGGATTTACACTATGGTTATCAAATAGAATTGGATGCAATTGCAGCAGTAATTAAGTAAGAGTAAGCGTCGTAATAAGCAAAACACCTTGTAACAAAACTGTTACAAGGTGTTTTATTGGCGTACCCTGGAGGATTCGAACCCCCGGCCTTCTGGTCCGTAGCCAGACGCTCTATCCAGCTGAGCTAAGGGTACATTTAAGCCACCAAGTATCTTGGTGGTGTGTGATGGAGCACTCACCGAGCACTACCGATTATAATGTCTCCGCCTACGGCTACGACGGAAAGCTTCAATGGAGCGGAAGACGAGATTCGAACTCGCGACCCTCGCCTTGGCAAGGCGATGCTCTACCACTGAGCTACACCCGCAAACAATGTGGATTGAATAAAATAAAGCACCCAGAAGGGTACTTTAAACAACTATTCCCTTACGGGTATTATGATGGAGCGGAAGACG
>JAAYTL010000002.1 GCA_012518035.1 Tissierellia bacterium
AAGGTGTTTAAGTCCTGTGTCTTTATTTCAATATCACCGTCAGGTTTTCTAACAGCTGTAGCGATTTGTTTAGGCCCCCTCATCATAACGCCTTCAATCAAGGCCTGCCCACCTATAGTGGTCCTATGTTTGGGGTTAAGTATTGGTTTTTGCTTGTTCATTTATTTGCTACCTTCTTTCGATTTTAACCTATAATCATTGATACCCATTATACCCTTTATAAAAACCAAAGTAAACTTGGTCATTTCCCTGATACGAATCCTAGCTAATCCACAACATTGATTTACGCCGTAGGCATCAGTTAGGGAGTGCCCCAGGGTACAACATTGATTTACGCCGTAGGCTTTATTTTGGGAGTGCCCCAGGGTACATCAGTTCATTCGCTATGCTCATTCACTGTGTTAGGTCATAAAAAAAGGTTAGATGCACCAGCAACTAACCTAAGGTTCTATGAAGAAATTAATCCATATTGTATTTCTTCTTGAATTTTTCTACACGGCCACCACGTTCCATAAATTTTTGTTTACCTGTAAAGAATGGATGACATTCTGAGCAGATTTCTACTCTTAATTCTTCCTTCACTGAACCAGTCTTAAATGTGTTTCCGCATGCACAGGTTACAGTTGCCTCTACGTACTTTGGATGAATATTCGCCTTCATTATTTCACCTCTTTTCAAAACCTATATATCTAAATTAGATTTCATCATTATAACTACTTGATTATAGCATATCATCTTTTTATTATCAACTAAAAGAGTATTTTATTTCTCATATCCTCTATAAACTCTTCATTTGTCTTGGTTCTCACCAGGTTGTTGATAAAGGTTTCTGTAAATTCTTGGGTAGAAACATTTCCCATAGCCTTTCTAAGGGCCCAAGTTGTTTCAAGTTCTTTTTGGTTAAGAAGAAGTTCTTCCCTCCTAGTTCCTGACTTTATGATATCAATTGCTGGAAATATTCTTTTTTCAGATAGCCTTCTATCCAAATGAATCTCCATATTGCCAGTCCCTTTAAATTCTTCAAAGATCATATCATCCATCCTACTACCAGTTTCCACTAAGGCTGTGGCTAGAATTGTCAGGCTGCCACCCTCTTCAATATTTCTAGCAGCTCCAAAAAACCTCTTAGGGCTATAAAGGGCTCCCGGATCCAGACCACCTGATAGGGTCCTACCTGTAGCAGGTATGGTTAAATTATAGGCCCTAGCCAAGCGGGTGATACTATCTAAGAGAATTACTACATCCTTGCCATGCTCAACCAGCCTCTTGGCCCTTTCAAGCACTATTTCTGAAACCTTAGTGTGATTTTTTGGTAATTCGTCAAAAGTAGAATAAATCACATCACCTTTTACAGACCTCTTCATGTCTGTAACTTCTTCTGGCCTTTCATCTATCAAGAGTATAATCAACTCAACCTCAGGATGATTCAGTGAAATAGAATTTGCTATCATCTTTAATAGGGTTGTCTTGCCTGCCTTAGGAGGAGAAACTACCATGCCTCGCTGTCCCTTTCCAATGGGAGCGATTAAATCAATCATCCTCATGGCATAGCCACTGGAGCTGGCTTCTAAAACCAGCCTTTCCTTAGGATAGATTGGTGTAAGGGAATCAAAATCAGGCCTTTTAATGGCGGTTTCCGGGTCCATTCCATTTACTGATTTGACATACAATAGGGCTTGAAACTTTTCCCCCGCCTTAGGTGGTCTAGTAACTCCCAGTATCTTGTCACCTGTCTTAAGCCTAAATCTCCTTATCTGAGAAGGGGATATATAGATGTCATCATCACCTGATTGATAGTTATCCCTTCGTAAGAACCCATACCCATCTGAATGAAGCTCTAATATTCCTTGGGCTGACTCTATCTCATCCATTTGCTCTATTTCCTCTGTGGCCTTGTCAGACAAATCACCTAAATCAATATCTGATATATCAATCTTCTTGGCTGTATCAACTTCTTCCTGGACAATAGGTTCATGTTCCAGCATCTTAGATAGAAGTTGAATCAACTCATCCTTCTTAAACTTGTAGGGTTGTAGTATCCCCCTTTCCTTAGCCATCTCCCTTAATTCCACTAACTTTTTTTCCTTTAACTCCTGCTGATACAAATAAATCACCACCTGTATTATTTGGCGTAATCTGGTTTCTTATCCAACTTATGAATTGATTTTATAAACCTGATAGTGCCTGTTTCTGATCTTAAAATTAGGGTATGGGTACTGGCAGTATTGTCCTTCATATACTTGACTCCATCTAGTAATTCCCCATAGGACACTCCTGTTGCAGCAAAAGAGAGCTTATTACCCTTAGCTAAATCATCTAGGTAATATACCCTGTCTAGTTCAGCTCCCATCTCTATACATCTAGCCCTATGTTCTTCATTAGCGGGAGCTAGTATACCTTGGAAATCTCCACCTAAACATTTTAATGCAACTGCAGTTATAACCCCTTCTGGTGCTCCTCCAATTCCCATGGTTATATCAACACCTGTATATTCAAAGCAGGTTGAAATAGCACTTAGGACGTCACCATCACTTACCAGTTTAATCCTAGCCCCAGTTGCCCTTATTTCCTTGATTAGTTCATCATGTCTAGGTCTATCTAATACCTCTACCGTTATTTCATCTAAAGACTTACCTAGGGCTTCTGCTACATTTCTGATATTTTCTGAAGCAGACTTATGTATGTCTATAACCCCCTTAGCCCTTGGACCAACAGCTATCTTTTTCATATAGGTGTCTGGTGCGTGGAGCAGGCATCCCCTAGGAGCAACCGCCACCACTGATATGGCATTGGGTAATCCATTGGCAACAGAGGTTGTACCATCCACAGGGTCTACAGCTATATCAACCTTTAAATCGTCAGCACCAGCCCTACCTATTTTTTCACCAATATAAAGCATTGGGGCTTCATCCATTTCCCCTTCGCCAATTACCACAACCCCATCAATATCAAGGGTATCAAACATCCTCCTCATACCGTCCACTGCAGCCTGGTCTGCCATGTTCTTATCACCCTTGCCCAGGTACTTAGCACAGGCTAAGGCTGCAGCCTCCGTAACTCTACCTAGATTTAACACCAAATTTCTATCCATTCTGGCACCCCCATTTATAATTAGTATTAAGACAACACGAAACTCCCATGAACTGGGATACACATAATTTTTCTATATTATTTAGAAATTTATATGGAATATCTATAAGACGACTAGACAAACACGAAAGAATAGAGGGAACAATCCTAAGATTATTCCCTAAGACTGTTCCAATCTTTAATAAATTTATCTATACCTTTATCGGTAAGTGGATGGTCTATCATTTGTAAAAATATCTTGTAGGGAATAGTCGCTATATGTGAGCCAGCTTTTGCAGCATTCAAGACATGAATGGGATGACGTATACTTGCAGC
>JAAYTL010000031.1 GCA_012518035.1 Tissierellia bacterium
AATCTTTAATCTCTAATAGGAGTTTGTGCTTACTAAGTATATCCGCCTTAGATAACCTTACCTCTAGCTCCTTGAGTCCCTCAAGCATGATTTCTAAATCCCTATCACAAGCCTCCATATTTGCCAATAAGGAATCATATTCATCCTTAAGCTCCAGAATAGACTTCTTTTCCTCCTTGAGCTTGTTCAACTTAGCGTAGCTTTTACCATATGGACTGGTACTGGCCCTGATGGTACCAATGTCCTTGATTGAACCTTCCAGAGCCCCTAAGCCCTTGTCAAGATCCAAGTTTTCATCCAGGGTTTCTGAGGCATTAGCCAGCCTTTCCCTAACCTCATTAGCTAGGACTTCATCTGTCCTATTCCCCAACTGCCCGATGGAGATAGTATTAGTGAAAACTGCATTGTTGAAACCAAAAAAGTGGTTCCCTGGTTGAAGCACCTTACCGACAGACCCTGTATCTATATCTTGTGTGATGTCTTCGCCAGTACTGTCTAAAAAGACACTAGTCTTCTCCTGGCCCTTGGTAAACTCCCTCTCTATCCTATAGTCTCGATTATCATGGTTAAATCTGATTATCCCACTATATTGGACTTGGTTCCATGGGGCATATTTGGCATGCTCTTCTAGGTATATGGTCCTGGTGACATAGGGTTTTAAAAATCCATAAAACATCCCATGAATAAAGTTATGGATAGTGGTCTTGCCCGCTTCATTCTCACCATATACTATATTCAATCCATCTTTTAATTTTATAATCCTATTATTGAACTTACCAAAACCTATCAGGTTTAATTCCTTTATTATCATATGTCGACCCTTCCTTTCAACAAGGCATCCAGTCCATAGTATAGGGCCTTCTTGACTAAGGGATCATCTAAGCCCTTGTCCTTCATTTCCTTTATAAACTCCCCTATTACACTATCCCTATAGTCTCTCTCCAAGGCTACCAAATCATAGTCAGGACTAGTATTATCGATGATTTCTATATAGTGGAAATCATCCTTTACAAGTAGTTGCAAATCACCAATCTTGATATCGTCCTGTCTATAGCCATTCAGTTCTATTCTATAGTAATCAAGGGCCTTGTTCCCATCTACATTCCTAATTAATTCATAGATGTCTTGAAAACTCATGTTTTCATTAATTTGAATGGTTTTATGAAGGAATTCTCTTTTGCTGAAGGGTATAAATTCAACTACCGTCTCACCATCCTCAATATGCCCCTGGATAAATCCCCTCTCCCCGAGTTCTCCAAAATCTAAGGGCTCAGGGCTGCCACAATAGGCAATCTTATTTGTGAAGATTTCTGGCTTATGTATATGGCCCAGTCCTATATAGTCCAGATCCAATTGCTTTAACCTATCCAGGTTAAGAGGAAGGTAATTAGAATTACTTCCTATGTCTCCATGAATTAAGAGAATTCTATTCTTCATCCCATCATCAAAATCATAGTCATCAAATAATTGGTGGTTCCTAATCTCGACCCTATCCCAACTATAACCAAAGATGACAGTATCCAATTCAGGGAAATCTATCTTGCTTATGCCTCCGGCTTGAAATATATGTACATTGTCACTCCATTCCACCTTTTTATATAGGGAATTTCCTCCAAGATAATCATGGTTACCAGCTGCTATGACTATATTTACATCCTCCGCAGCTTTAAAGATATCCCTAAGCCTCATCATGTCTCCAAGGGTAAAATATTTTGATTCAAACAAATCTCCTGCAATTAGGAGAAAGTCCATGTCCTCATCCTGGCTGTAATCCACTATCCTTTTAAAGGTAGACCATAGCTCAGCTCTTCTATAGTGGGCAGTATCCCTATTAAAAGTAACACTGTTAAACTGTAATCCTAGATGTATATCCCCTGTATGTACAAACTTAATCATCCTACTCACCCCTTATTCTTCAGATTATATCATAAGAAGCCCAGTTTTCATAAATCAAAAGAACGACTATGATGGTAACTTTCATAATCGTTCTCACTTTAAATCTAGACATAATTATATGATAACATATTTTTTTATTTGATCAGCTTGGACATAACCTTAAACTCAGGAGTTCCTGATACCTTTAAAAGGTCAAAAACTGCAGTCTCAGTATTAGTAATAACTCCTCCAAGATCCTTAATTAAATCTAGGCCATTTAAGTAGTTTTCCTTAGTTCTCGATGCTACACCATCCTTAACTAGAAAGACCTGGTAGCCATCTGCTAGCAAATCCCTAGCAGTTTGGAATACACACACATGGGTTTCCATACCAGTAATCAGGACCTTCTTCTTGCCTAGAACATTAAGGGCTTCTCTAACATCATCTGTATAGGCTGTAAAACTATTTTTAGCATAGATATTTTCATAATCTATTAAATCCATCAAGTCAGGCACTGTCCTACCCAAGCCCTTTGGATATTGCTCAGTAACTAAGACAGGGAAATTCATCTCCTCTGCTGCCCTTAACAATATCTTGGTATTATTGATAACCTGGTCCTTATACTTCATAACTGGAACCAGCCTTTCCTGAATATCAATAACCATTAGAACTGTGTCTTCTCTTTCAAGTGTAAACCTATCCATTAAAACCCTCCTAATAATAAATTCTAAAGATTTCTATTTTAGTCATAAACTTCTTAATATCACTCATCTCTATTTGCTCTAAATCATTTCCCATTGCATAAGCAATTCTGAAAGCCTGGGCAAGTCTCATTATTGTCTCCAAGTCATAGCTTTTATAAAGCCCAAAGGCAAATCCTGCCGCCAGATATCCCTGATCTTCACCTAACATGGGTATGGAAGTATTGGTAAGCTCCAACCTATATCCCCCATCCTGGGTGAGAAATATGGAGCCTTGGTCGCCCAGGTCCACTGCTACAAGCTCTACCCCTTCTTCAACTATGCTGCGGGCTACCTTGATAATTTCGTTTTCGAAATCCAAGACTAGGTTACTTAGTTCTTCCAAGTCTTTTTTATTGAGCCTAACCATAAAGGGTCTAGCCGCCAGCCCCTGCCTTAACTCTTCCCCTTCTGCATCAAGGATAAACTTCTTCCTATGCTTATTAGTCACCTTAATTAAATCATAATATATATCATCACCCACATTAGTAGGGGGGTTGCCTAATCCACAGATAATATCAAACCTATCAAGGATTGTGGAATAGAACTTATAAAATGATCCAATCTCATCCCTAGTAATCCTAGGTCCCTCCTCGCCTATCATAGTCAACAATTCTTCATCCTGATAAATTAGCAACCTGGACCTGCTTTCATCCCTGATGGGGATAAATTCATTATATACTCTTTTTTCCTTGAGGATGTTAGATATGTATTGACCCTGTAGCCCTCCTACAAATCCTGTGGTAAATACATCAACATTTAAATGCCTGAGAATAAGTCCATTAATAATACCCTTGCCTCTAATGTCATAGATCTTTTTACTTGCAATACTTTCTTTCCCAGGAAATAAATTATCCACATAGTAGCTTTTTTCTAATACGGGGTCAAAACAAATAGTTAGGATCACAGACCTCACCTCTTTTTTATCCTATATTGTTAAACATATTCAATAGCATTGTCATATAATAAGACTGGAAAACAGCGACAAAATATCCCATCTATATACATTATATACCATTGGGTAAGGAATTTAAAACTTAACATAAAAAACACCTCCAGGTAGATTATCCATTTGTAATAGAGGCTATCTACTGTGGAGGTATCTTATCATTTTATCTGATGGTTATATATTTCCAATTATCTGTCCTGAATCTATGGCCTATCATGATCCATCTAAAGAACTGGTCTATGAAGATAGCCAACCAAGCTCCAAAGAGTCCCATGCCTAAACCCTTTACAAAATAAAATGCTAATCCTACCCTAATTAAGAGTATACCTATAAAGGTAGAAATCAGAGGCCATACTGTATCTCCAGCTCCTCTTAATCCTCCTGCTAAGATTAGTTGATAGGATTGGAAGGGTTGTATAAAGGCTATTAGTCTAAGTACTGAGGCAGCTTCATTAATAACATCCTGGTTCTTGGTATAGAGCCCCGCGATTTGGCCACCAAGGAAAAAGAACACTCCTGCCATAATAAAAGCAAATAAGGAGCCTGTTCTAGCACACCGTTTAACATACTTTTCTGCCAGGTCTGGGTCATCCTGACCTAGACTTCTACCAGACAAGGTGGAGGCCGCTATACCAAAAGCCTGTCCAGGTGTAAAAGATAAACTAAGTATATTTACAGCAATCTGGTGGGTTGCGTAGGCAACCGTACCTAAACTTGCAATTAATCTAGTGAAAATCAATATCCCCACACGCATGGCTATCTGCTCCAAGGAAGCAGGTACCCCTATTTTTATCAGGTTATAGATAGTATCTCCGTGGAATTTAAACCTGTGTTTTAAATCTATGTGGATAGTGCTATCTTTTTTCAAAATATAACTAAGAAAGAAAAAGCTAGCTATCAGATGGGAACATGCTGTTGAAATAGCTGCTCCTGTGGCACCTAATTCTGGAGCTCCAAACAATCCATAAATCAATACTGCATTACCCACAACATTTAGGAGGTTGGATGCTATGTTGATTTTCATTGGTGTCTTTGTTTCTCCAGCCCCTCTTAAGGATGCTACTATTGAAAAGTTTAAGGCCTGAAAAACAAATCCCATCATTATTATCCTGAAGTAATTACTCCCTACACTTATGGTATCAGAATGGGCCCCTAAGAACTTCATAACAGGTATTGTAAAGCCCAATCCAAGGATTATGATTGGCACTACCAACAAAACCTGGGTTAAGATCATAATATGCTTAACTACTGACTCAATCCTATCTGTCCGGTTTGAACCTATATATCTAGCAATCATTGCGGTAGCCCCAGTATTCAAGGCTTGAACCAAGGATAAACCTATGAACATCAGCTGGTTAGTAATACCTACAGCAGCAATACCAGCAGCTTGTATAGAAGGACTTCCGTAATTTCCTAGCATCATCATATCCACCATGCCAAATAGAGTACCTAAAAGTAACTCTATAAAGACAGGCCCAGCTATTTTTGAAATCTCATTCCTAATACTCTTTTTACTATGTAAAACTTCCATCTAATCAATCTCTCCCAATTCTAATTTAGTTCGACACCCTAAGTATTATACCATATATCTATAAATAAAAAAGGGCATTTGCTTTTGCCCTTTTTTACTATTCTACACTATACATCTTTTCTGTCACGATTTTTTCAATTTCTTCTATCTTGCTCTTGGCTTTCTCATCTTCTTTATCCTTGGAATAGATGTATAGCTTAATCTTAGGTTCGGTTCCTGATGGTCTTATGGCATACCATGAACCATCATCCATATAATACTTTAACACATTGCTCTTTGCATTTCCAGTTTCATCATAAAGGTAATCTATGGTTTTCACCAAGTTCATATCTCCAATGGTCTTGATGGGATTTCCCCTAAAGTATTCCATCATTCGTCCAATCCTTCTGCTACCTTCTAAACCCTCTAGAACTATAGAGATTAGTCTTTCCCTATAGTAGCCAAATTCTTGGAATATATCTTCTAGGACTTCCAAAATATTCTTACCTAGCTTCTTGTAGTAGGCAGCCATTTCAGCGATCATCATGGTGCTGACCACTGCATCCTTATCCCTTACATGTGTGCCATAGGTATAGCCAATGCTCTCCTCATACCCAAATATAAAGGTATATTCACCCGTTATATCCCATTCATTCGCCTTTGCACAAATAAACTTAAAACCCGTTAAGGTATCAAAGGTTTCAACCCCATACTTACTTGCAATAGCCTTACCCAGGTCCCCTGTTACCAGACTCTTTACGATTGCACCCTTCTCTGGCAGGGTTCCTTTTTTATGTCTTTGGGATAGGATATAGTTAACTAGTAGGGCGCCTATTTGATTTCCATTAAGGAAAACAAAGTTGTCATTGCCATCATTCACCATCATGGCAACCCTATCACAGTCTGGGTCGGTTGCAACTAGGATGTCAGCCTTTTCCTTCTTACCTAACTCAATAGCATACCCAAAGGCCTTAGGATCTTCTGGATTGGGATATCCAACTGTTTTAAAAGTATAATCAGGTTCCTCCTGCTCTGCTACCACCATTATATTAGTGAAGCCCCTCTCCCTCAGGACCCTTCTAACTGGCTTATTTCCTGTTCCGTTGAGTGGGGTGTAGACAATTTTTATGTCCTTATCTATATCTTCGTTGATAGCCATATTTAGAATTTCCTGGTTATATTTGTCGTCAATCTCCCTACCAATATATTCGATTAAACCCTTCTCTACTGCTTCATCAAGATCCATTAGCTTGATTTCATCAAAATCCTTAATCTTATCTATCTCAGTCAGAATCTCATCAGCGATTTCATCCAAGATTTGTGAGCCTTCCTCCCAATATACTTTATATCCATTGTATTCACGTGGATTGTGACTTGCTGTTACAACTATACCTGAAATGGTTTTAAGCTGCCTAATGGTATAGGATAAGACTGGAGTAGTTCTTATACCATCAAATAAGTAGGACTTGATTCCATTTGCAGCTAATACCCTGGCAGCTATTTCTGCGAACACATCGGAATACTGCCTGACATCGTATGCTATGGCAACTCCCCTAGCCATGGCTTCCTTCCCCTTGTTTTTAATGGTTTGGGCTAGACCCTGAGTGGCTAGGGATACGGTATATCTATTCATCCTATTTGTACCTGCTCCTATCTTTCCCCTTAAGCCTGCGGTTCCAAACTTTAAATCCGTATAAAACCTATCCTCTATTTCCTTTTCATCTGTTATAGACCTAAGCTCCTGCTTGGTTTCTTCATCAAAATAATCACTTTCCAACCAATGGTTGTACTTTTCCATATAATTCATAAATATCCCCCCAATTTCTTCCTTAGAGATGAGTAAAATTCAACAAGTCTATTCTTTCTATTATGCTCTTTAAGCTTGTCAAATTATTACCCCTGCATGATAATAATATCCCTAATCTTATTCTATCCTAATTTTATTTATATTCAAGGTTTAGATGAATATAGACAGGCTTATATTTCATAGGCCTGTCATAAAACAATGATACATCTATATCTTATTACTTGAAAGCATAATGTGATAGCATCCTCTTATTATAATTCCTTGAAATATACATTGGGACTTGATGTTATGAAATTTCCATCCGCAAAAAGTGAATCCTGCTTCATCCTAATTTGGACAAGACTCAAAATCTTTACCAGACCTGCCCTTTCATTCTCATCTACTATAAACTGAACCCCATATTCATTATAGTTAGGATAATCTTTGGTCCATACCGGATGGCCCAATACCTTGATCTCCTCTTCCAAGAGGTTGGTTTTAAATTGTAAGATTAGATTCCGTTCTACTGGGAGGCTTATATTGGAAAGAAAGCATAGGCCTCCAGGCCCAATATTCTTTATCAGAATCTTGGTCCTTCCTACATCCACCTTTCTACCCTTGATCTCACTAATTGTCATTTCAGCTTCTAATAATCTGGCAAAAGGTACTCTAAAGAATTTACGCCTTTCAACTTTAGGAATCACTACATCATTTGGCTTTGTCGGCTTGCAAACGCCATTTGATAAAATGGGTTTAATATTCTTAGCTGGTATGGCTCTACTATACAGATGTCCTTGCCCTGCCAAGCAATTGAAAAGCTTCAAACTACTAAGCTGCTCCCAGTTTTTTATTCCTTTAGCCACTAATTTAATCTTAAGTTCTTTGGCCATTTCGATAATGGTCTTGGTAATGACAGTACAGGTCTCGTTAGTATATATATTTTTTATAAATGAAGAGTCAATCTTTAATATGTCAAAATCTATAAGGGTTAAATAGGATAGGGAAGAATAACAAACCCCAAAGTTATCTAATGCAAGCTGGATACCAAGTGATTTAAGTTTTCCTATATCATCCTTTACCTTGTCTTTATTTTTTAACAATACCCTGTCAGTTATTTCAAAAATCAGGAAACTAGGATTCAATCCATGTTCATAGATAATATCCTCCATATTTTTTACAAAATCACTTTCAAAGAATTGAATACTAGATAGATTTATAGATACCTTTAGGTTAGGGGTTCTATTTTTATTCCATTCCTTAAAGCTGCTACAAACTTCCCTTAGAACAGCTTTTCCTATTTCAATGATATGACCTGAGTCTTCAGCAAGAGGAATAAACTCATCTGGAGATACTATTCCCCATTCAGGATGGTCCCATCTAGCCAGAGCCTCCACAGCTAGTATCTTATTTGTTTTTAAATTTACAATTGGTTGGTAATATACCTGAAGCTGATTCTCCTCAGTAAGCTTATGTAGGTCATTTCTTAGGGAAATCTCCTTAAAGTGTTGAACATCCAAATCCGACGAATAGAAATCATAAGTGTTCTTGCCCTCCTTTTTAGCCTTTACAAGTGCCACTTTTGCCTGCTTTCTAAGGGAATCTACACTTTGATCCTTATCAGTATAGATGCTTATACCTATGTTGATTACCATATCCAGTTGAAAATCATCTATTTTTATGGGTTCCTTAAATAAATGGATTAAACCCTTGGCTAGATCATTATATTCCTGAGTGGTCCTTTTACCATTAATAATGATGGCAAAATGGTCATCTGAATATCTACTTAGGAATGTATCTTTATCTAAAAAAGCTTTTAATCTACGGACTAATTCTAAGGTAAGCCTATCTCCTATATCAAATCCTAGGGCATAGTTTATATTCCTTATACATCCTGTTTCTATCATCATTAGACAGAAGCTAGATTGGGTTTCACTAGCACACTCCCATTGCCTCTTAAGTTCTTCCTTATAATATCGGCTGTTGGGAAGGCCTGTTAGCTCATCATGATAGGCAAGATACTCCAGCTTATTTAATTCCTTTTCCATTAATTTTTCCTTAGTGATGTCCTGAATAACTCCAACAAGTTTACAAGGTTCATTGGCATCATCAAGTATAAGCTTGATCTTTTCTGAGATGTACTTTTCATTACCAGAATTGGTGATAATTTTATATACTAGGTCAGGCCCTGTCTTGCCCACCATAATACTTTCTCTTGCAATAGAAATTCTTTCCTTGTCTTCTGGATGGATGAATTTTAGGAAACTGTCCAACTTGTTTTCAAAATTCTTGGGGCTGCATTCGAAGAGTTTGTAGATTTCATCACTAAGAATGATATCTTTACTTTTTATATCATAGGTCCAGCTCCCGAAATCTAAGAGCTCCAGGTAGTGGGTAACGTTTTCCTTCGGGGCATCATTAGTATCTACCCGTCCTTGGGTATCAGAATAACTATTTTTGTTTTGAGTCTTATTCATTAAGCTTTTATAAATGGAACTCAACCGTCCACCTCCTCAACCCTTTATGTCCAATAGATGAATTATTGTATATAACACAAAACCATCCATCTATAATGATACCAAAATGTAACAAGTCATGCAATGATTGGATTTTTAGCGGTTGAACTAGCTTCAAGATAAGTTAAAAAGAGCCATGTCAAAGTTTACCATGACTCTAGTGAAAACTTACTTACTTAACTTCTGAAAGTATGAATTAGGTCCTATTGTGATGAAATTTCCTTCATCAAAGAGAATATCATTCTTCATACGAATTTGTACTTGGTTCAATATCTTTACAAGATCAGCCCTCTCATTTTCATCTACAATAAACTCTACACCATATTCATGGTAATTGGTATATTCTTCCGTCCAAACCAAATGTCCAAATACCTTTATCTCTTCCTCCAGCAATTCAGTTGTAAACTGTAATATTAGGTCCCTTTCTATTGGAAGGCTTATATTGCTAAGGAAACATAAACCACCTGGACCAATATTCTTTATCAAGATCTTGGTCCTTCCCACATCTACCTTTCTACCCTTTATCTCCCTAATGGTCATATCACCTTCTAAGAGCTTGGTAAAAGGCACCCTAAAGAATTTTCTCCTCTCCACTTTTGGAACCTCTACATCCCTTGGTTTTATCGGCTTACAAATGCCCCTTGACAAGAGAGGTTCAATTTCAAAAGCTGGTATGGGTTTGCTAAATAGATAGCCTTGTACTGCATAGCAGTTTAAATCTTTTAGGCTACTTAGCTGCCCCCAATCCTCCACCCCTTCAGCCACTAGGTTGATTTTGAGTTCTTTGGCCATTTCTATTATAGTCTTTGTAATAACAGAACAGGTCTTGTCAGTATAGATATTTTTAATTAAGGACCCATCAATTTTTAATAGGTCAAAATTTAACTTGGTTAAATAGGAAAGGGAAGAGTAGCAAACCCCAAAGTCATCTAGGGCAACCTGGATACCCAAGGACCTTAGTTTTTCTATATCAGGCTTAATCTTGTCAATGTTTTCCATCAATGCTCTTTCTGTTATTTCACCAATTAGGAAACTGGGGTCTAATCCATACTCAGCTATAATCTTCTCCGTATTTGATATGAAGTCCCCCTCCATAAATTGAACACTGGAAAGGTTGATGGATACTTTAAAGTCAGAGAACCCCTTATCCTTCCACTCCTTATAATTACTACATACCTCCCTTAGTACGTACCTTCCTATTTCAATGATATAGCCCGATTCCTCTGCAAGTGGAATGAATTCACTAGGAGAGACTATTCCCCATTCAGGGTGGTTCCACCTTACCAGGGCTTCAATTGCTAAAATTTTGTTGGTTTTCGCCTTAACTATAGGCTGATAGTATACTTGAAGTTGATTTTTTTCAATAAGGTCATATAGTCCATTTCTAAGGGAAATCTCCTTAAAATGTTGGACATCCAAATCAGGTGAATGGAATCTGTAAGTGTTTTTTCCTTCCTTTTTAGCCTTCAGTAAGGCAATTTTAGCATGCTTTCTAAGTGAGTCTACACTCAGCTCCTTATCTGTATAGATACTAATACCTATGTTGGCTGTCAAAGTCAAGTCATATTCGTTAACTCTAATAGGTTCCTTAAGCAAACCAAGTATGCCCTCAGCCAAGGTATTGTACTCCTTGATGGTCATTTCTTCTCTTAATAATATAGCAAAATGGTCATCCGAATACCTGCTTAGAAAAACACCTTTACCTAAGAGAGGTTTTAATCTTTCCACCAATTCTATTACTAGCTTTTCACCTATATCATAACCAAGGGCATAATTATAATATTTTATGCATTCTGTTTCTAACATCATAAGGCCAAACCTAGCCTTGGTTTTACTAGCATGCTCCCACTGTCTTTCAAGTTCCTTTTTAAAATAGCAACTATTGGGCAGGCCAGTTAATTCATCATGGAAGGCAAGATACTCTAGTTTTTTATTCACTCTAACCCTTTCAGTAATGTTTCTAAAATTTATCGCAATACCCTCTATCGCTGGATCATCTAAAAGGTTATGCATATAAACCTCTAAACACATGTTATTGACCCTGTCATTATTTAGAATAACTACCTCACTGGCATGCTGCCCTGGATTTTCTAAGACAAAATCTATTAGGCTAGAGAGTTTTTCTGCCTCTACTTTCTCAAAGAAATCCTGCATGTTTTTTTCCAATTAACTCTTCTGTTTTGTAGCCCAAAATATGCTCCACTGATCTACTCATGTATTTAATTTTTCCATCTCTTTCAATAATTTGAAGCACGTCCTTGGACTCACTGACTAGTACCTCATATCTTTTTTGTATCTTCCGTATTTCTTCATTCTTAAGCTCCAGGGCCTTCTCCATTTCCTTTTCTTTAGAGATATCTTGAATAACTCCAACTATTTTTAAGGGGTTTTTCTCATCGTCACACAGAACCTTGGTCTTTTCTTGAAGGTATTTTTCATTGCCAGACCGAGTAATTATTCTATACTCCAGATTATGCTGCCTCCTACCATCCTTAATTTCCTCAGTTACTATTCGGATTCTCTCCTTATCATCAGGATGAATAAAATCTAAGAAACTATCCAATTTATTACCAAAATCTTCTGGACTGGATTCAAATATCTTGTAGATTTCATCTGTAAGAAAGATATCTTGGCTTCCAATATCATATGTCCAGCTTCCAGCATATAGAAGTTCTTGGGAGTGGGTAACGTTTTCCTTTAATATATCGTAAATATCTTCCAGCCCTTCTATCTTAGAATATCCATTTCCACTTTTAGCCTTGTTAAATAAACTCTTATAAATTGACAACATTTATGTACCTCCCAAATCAAATATGTCAAATAGAATGTTCTTTCGAGTATCTAAAAATACACACGAGATATATAATACCAAAATATGCTATTTCATGCAATGGGCGATGATGGTTTTGACATAGCTATTTGGATGATGATAAAACAAAAGACTAGTATAAACTAGTCTAAAGGTTAATCTTAACTTTTTTGATACAACTTATCATCATCTACTTACCATTAAGTTTGGCCAGAGCCCTATATAGTTCATCAGCCTGTGGCGGGTCTATGATTTCCATGCTACCGTCATTATCCAGATAGATACCTTCGTCAATTACCTCGCCTATAACCGATAGTTTGATACCACTCTCTTCAAGCTCCCTTTCTAAGACTTCTAGTTGTTCATTATTGGCAATCATCAGCATGCTACCACTAGAAATCAACCTCAAGGGATTTATATCTAAGATCTCACATAGCTCCCTGGTTACCTCTGTAATGGGAATAGAATTCTTATAAAGCTTGAGACCCTTCTTTATAGCCATATTAGCTTCCCAAGCTGCACCCAGGACTCCACCTTCTGTAATATCATGCATGTAGTTTAGGCCAACCTGGCCACCGATCTTACCCTCTTCTACAACTGACAAATGCCTTCCATAGTCTTGACCTTCTTTAATCTTGGCTATTTCCATCTTATCTGAAAAATAGTCTTCAAAGTCATTTAGAAGGATAGAGGTCCCTTCCAATCCAGTAGACTTGGTCATGAGAACCTTGTCCCCAATTCTTATCTTATCTAAGGATTGTATCTTATCCTTCTTTATTTTTCCAATAACCGTAGTGGAAATAACAACCTTGTTAACAGCATCTGTTACTTCAGTATGACCACCTATAATTTCTACATCTAATTCCCTTGCGGTCTCACCTGCATCCTTCATAATTCTCTCAATATCTTCATGGGATGCCTCAGGAGGCACCAAAATAGTCATAAGAATTCCAATAGGCGTACCTCCACTGGCAGACACATCATTACAGGAAACGTGGACAGCCAGCTTGCCGATGTCTTTGACAGCACCGGTAATAGGGTCTGTAGACAGGATAGCAACATTATCTCCTAAATCTACCAGGGCATTGTCCAGCCCTACAGCTGCACCTGCTATTATATCATCCCTTCTATGGGTTATATATTTCAAAACTACCTCTTCTAATAACTCATTTGGAAGTTTGCCAGTAACCACTATGAGACCCCCTCAGTTTGTATTGTAGATAAGTCCTCCTACTACTATCTTACTCAAATAATCCAATACAGTCAATAACTATTATGGTATTTTTGCATACACTTCAGGGGTTTATTATATCTGTATCCCTACGCTTTTATTTGCCTGCCTCCCATTCCCGTTTTAGGATACCCATCCTAATGGTATCAGTATACTGGCCATTGTCGTAGAAATTTTCTCTTAGGACCCCTTCTACCTGGAAGCCTAACTTTTTATAACACTTTATGGCCCTCTCATTAAAGGCCCTTACATCTAGCTCCAGCTTGTTAAGATTCAGTTTCATAAAGGCAAACTCTAGTAAGAGTTTTAGGGCCTCACTGCCATAACCCTTGCCCAGGTTTTCCTTGGTTCCGATGACAATTCCGATAGTACCTACCCTATTGGGCCAATCGATGTTGATCAAATCCACCTGGCCGATATACTCCTCAGTTTCCTTATGGGCTATGACGAAGCCTCTATACCTACCCTCCATCATGGCCTTAAGGAAATTTTCCGTATCAAGCTCTGTATGTGGGTACATGAAGATATTGCTTAAATACTTGGTGATTTCATAATCGTTAACCCAGCTTCTCATATAGGGATAATCTTCCTCCCTATACTCCCTTAAGATTATCCTTTCTCCGGCTAGCCGATACATTTCTCCACCCCTTATATTCTCATTTATTTACTACATTAATGGGATTGCCTTCCAGAAACTTTCGCAGGTTATCAACTGCTATATCCATCAGTCTTTGTCTAGCTTCTACTGGAGCCCAGGCTATATGGGGCGTTATGATACAGTTCTTAGCCTTAAGAAGGGGATTATCCGCAGGAATTGGCTCTTGAGATACCACATCCAGGGCAGCTCCTGCCACCTTGCCCCTATTTAGGGCATCTGCTAGATCCTCATCCACCACCAAGCCTCCTCGGGCAGTGTTGATTATCATAACCCCATCCCTCATCTTGGAGATGGATCCCTTATTTATCATGCCCTTATTAGTCTCTGTAAGGGGACAATGAAGAGAAATCACATCTGAATCCTTAAAGAGAGTCTCCAAGTCCACAAACCGAACCCTTTCACCTTCCAATTCCTTCATCTTAGACCTGGAATTCACCAGTATATCCATACCAAGAGCCAAGGCAATATTAGCCGTAGCCTGGCCTATTTGCCCAAACCCAACTATACCCATGGTCTTTCCTGCCAACTCTATAAGGGATTTATTCCAGTAGCAGAAGTCCTCATTATTGGTCCATTGACCCTTGAAAACTGATTCACTGTGGATTCCCACATGATTACACATCTCCAGCAAAAGTGCTATGGTCATCTGGGCCACAGCATCAGTTCCATAGGCAGGAATGTTGGATACGGGAATCCCCCTCTCCCTAGCAGCTTCTAAATCTACCACATTGTAACCCGTTGCTAAAACACCTATAAACTTAAGCTTAGGTAGCCTAGCCAGTATTTCCCTGGTAATAGGGGTCTTATTGGTAAAAACAACATCAGCATCTTTGGCCCTCTCCACTATTAAGTTTGCCCCACTAATATCATAGGCAGTACGATCATAAACCTTTAAATTACCAAGGCTGGCTAACCCATCCCAACTAATGTCACCGGGATTAAGGGTATATCCGTCTAAAACAACTATGTCCATTGGGCTGTACCTCCATATTTTTTCCTATATTATAGCATAAAAAGGTGTCCCCTATAATCCAAACTGCCTAGAGAATGAAAAATAGGGGACACATAAGGTGTTAATAATGATCTTCTATTAATACTATCATAAACTATTGTTTGTGATTTGTCAATCATTTTTTGGATATCTTTAGAAATTTTTTACCAAGCCTCCCTCCTCCGACGCCTACAAGAGTCTGTTTGAAGAATATCCTAAAACCTTCCTAGAGCGTGCTATGTTAAACCTGTCGAATTGGTCGCATTTGATATAGGCCGTCTCAGTAGGTCTCTAGTATGATATAAGTATAAGTAGAAGTAGGCTATGTACTTCTTTAAAAAAGATAAACCAGAAATAATTAATAAAAAAACTGAATGGGTGAACTTATCTACCCACTCAGTTTAGAACTATTATAACTATTTTTCTTATCTCATATATCCTTTAGACCATCAAAGGCATTAACAGCACTGTTATCAAACCTGCTATAGCGATTGATAGGCTGCTCATGGCTCCTTCTACCTCTCCAATTTCTAAGGCCTTGCTTGTTCCAAAGGCATGGGCACTGGTCCCAAATGCCAGCCCCACAGAAATAGGGTTCTTAATCCTAAATAATCTACATATATAGGCTCCTATTAGGTTGCCAGTTATCCCAGTAATCATAATTGCGATAACAGTAATAGTCTCTATACCTCCCAACTCCTGGGTTATTCCAACCCCCATGGCGGTCGTTATAGATTTAGGTAAGAGGGAGATGTAGATGGTACTATCCAGTCTTAAGACCCAGGAAAATAAATATATACTAATTAGACTAGAAACAGCCCCTAGGGTAATCCCTACTAGGATTGCCTTAAGATTCTTCTTAAGGAGATCTAATTTCTGATATAGGGGCACCGCCAAACATATAGTGGTTGGTGTGAGTAGAAAGGTAATATATTTTCCTCCCAGATTATAATCATCATAGTCTATTTTAAATGCCAGAAGGAAGATTATTACCAGCACTACAGCTAGCATGAGGGGGTTTAAGATGGCTAATTTAAGCCTATCCCTTAGCTTCAATCCAATTATATAGGCTATCAGGGTCAGGGCTACGCCAAAATAAGCCGAGTTAGTAATCACTTCTGTCATTATCATCACCAGCCTTCCCTAGGATAAGGTCAGTGACCTTACCAGTTGTCACCATAACAATCAGGGTCGTTGTTATGCAAATTAGTAGGATCTGCCCCATATACTGGGATACATCCTCCCATATAACCAAAAGTCCTACCGCTGCCGGAATAAACATTACCGGCATAATATCCAATAAAAAGTCTGCCACATCCTTGATCATTTCAAGCCTAATAATCTTAAGCTGAAGTGAAAGGAGCATCAGGATAAAACCATAGATGCTCCCAGGGACAGGCCATGGCAAGACCTTATTAAACAGCTCACCTAAAAATGTAACTAGCATTAGTAAACCAATCTGTCCAATATACTTCATCTATTACCTCCAAACAACATTATAAGGGCCATAAGAATAAGAGCAAGGGCGTTCCTATGACAATTATCAATATACAAAGGGGTAGTCCCAATCTCCAATAGTCAGTAAATTTATAGCCTCCTGGTCCCATGACCAGCATGTTGGATTGATGCCCTATAGGGGTTAAGAAGGCTGATGAACATGCTATACATACTCCCATTAGAAGTGGATCTGAAGAAACTCCCATTGAGCTAGCTAGACTCACAGCTATGGGGGACATCAGGACTGCAGTTGCATAATTACCGATTAAATTAGTCATTATCATGGCAATAACCATAAGTATAGCTATTGTTATACTAGGCGGCAGAATACTCGACAGCCCAGTCAAAATACCTGCTATGGTAGTAGAGGCCCCACTCTTTTGAAAGGCACCACCCAAGGGTAACAAGGTGGCCAAGAGTAAAACCGTTGGCCACTCTATAGCATCATAAAACTCCCTTGGAGTCATAAACTTAAATAAAACCAAGATAACGGCAACTGCAAAAAAAGATATTTGAACTGGAAATATCCCTGCCGTTGTAAGGATTATACCTATCAAGAAGAGGGTCAAGGGTAAATACTGGTCCGTCCTCTTAATCTTAGTGTCTATATTTACGCTTCTTTCAGCCAGGGGTAGGCAACTTAATTTACGATAGACATCCTGCAAAATACTAACAGGAGCCTGCAAAAGGAGTACATCACCAGCTTGGAAGCGGAAGGATTTAAGCCTTTCAACCTCTATAGCGCCCCTTCTAGATACGGCTACTAGGTTGACATTATACCTATTTCTTAGTTTTACTTCCAGGGCGGTCCTTCCAATTAAGAGGGAGTCCTCCCTGAGGACTACTTCCACCAGGTTAAACTCATCGGACTTCAAGAGGGGTACAGACTCTAGGAAATCCAGCTTAGCTCCTTTTAGAGATGTTTCTGTCCTCTTTATCAAATCAGTTAACTCCAGACTATCAGTCTTGATAATAAGCTCATCCCCAGGAAGCAGTACTTCATTGGCATGGGGGACTACAATATTATGCTTATTTCTAATAATGCTCAAGACCTCAATCTCAAGCTTATAGATATCATAAAAATCTCTGATGGTCTTTCCAACCATCTTGGATTCCTTAGTTATTACTATTTCCGAAAGATACTCGCCTATGTTGAAGATACCATCCTCATCCCCGCTCTTTCTATCTGGTATGAGTTTGGAACCCAATATAAGAGTCAACCCAACTCCAATAAAGACCATGACCAGGCCTACTGGTGCAAAATTAAAAAAACCGAAGGGCTCACCCAAAGTAGTGTTCCTAAAGTTTGACACTATCAGGTTGGGTGGCGTACCTATCAGGGTAACCATCCCTCCTAGCAAAGAGGCAAAGGCCACAGGCATCAAAAAGCCAGAAGGGGATAACTTGCTATCCTTAGCAATCCTCATTGCTACAGGTAGGATCAAGGCCAGGGCCCCAACATTATTCATAAAGGCAGATAAAAATGCCGTAACTAGCATTAATCCTGCTACCTTTACTTTAGCACTCTCCGTTCTCCCATTTAATACCACAACCAATTTCTCTATAACACCGGATTTTATAATAGAACTGCTAATAACCAATACTGAAGTCACAGTTATAACAGCCGGATGGCTAAACCCAGACAGGGCCTCTTCTGCATTTAAGACCCCAGTAAAGATTAGGATTAAGAGACCCAGCATGGATGTAAACTCATATCTTACTTTTCCTATGATAAACATAATCAAGGTAAAGACTATTACCCCAAAAACAATTATCTGCTCCATATTTCCTATCCCCCTAATCAAAGCTCTTATTAAGTTTACCCATGAACTCTATTATAAATCAAAAGATTTGATTAGTGAAGGAGAATCTTCTAATGATAACTTGACAAATGTGGTAAAATATGATTACATTGTATTATTCTATTTTTTGAGGAGGAAAAATATGGACGATGACGCAGGACCTCAGGTCTTCGGACAATTGTTAATTTTATTTATTCTTATCTTAGTTAATGCTTTTTTTGCTGCCTCTGAAATGGCTATGATTTCAGTTGATAAAAATAAGATCTCAGCTAGGGCAGATGACGGAGATAAGAAGGCTAAAATGTTACTTGACTTACTTAGAGAACCATCAAGGTTTCTATCTACTATCCAGGTAGGGATTACATTGGCAGGGTTCTTTACATCAGCATCAGCAGCTGTTGGTATATCCAATGACTTAGCTAGAATCCTAAGTAGGCTAGGTATACCCTTTGCAAAGGATATTGCCTTTGTATCCATTACCCTAATGCTTGGATACTTTACCTTGGTTTTAGGCGAGCTAGTACCTAAGAGAATAGCCTTACAAAATGCAGAAAAGTTTTCTATGTTCTCTATAAGGATAATCAACCTCATAGCAAAAATCATGAATCCCTTCGTGAGTTTTTTGTCCTTTTCTACCAATACCGTCTTAAGATTGTTTGGAATAAGCACGGAAGGTGTAGAAGAAAAAGTAACCCTAGAAGAAATCCGCTCTATAGTGGAAGTTGGACAAGAGCAGGGTATTATCAATCCAAGTGAAAAGGAAATGATTGACAGCGTTATTGGGTTTGATGATAAATTAGCTGAGGAGATTATGACAGCCAGGACAGAGGTATTTATGATTGACTTAAATGACCCTCTGGAAGAGTATATCACTGAAATGCTGGAGTTAAAATATTCTAGGATACCCGTCTACAAGGATGACTTAGATAATATTCAAGGTATTTTATACTTAAAGGATGTCTTGAAGGAGGCCTATCATGTTGGCTTTGACAAGATTGATATAAACAAGATACTTAGGCCGGCATATTTTATTCCTGAGAGGAAGAATGTCAATGCCTTATTCAACGACCTTCAGGCTAATAGGCAACATATGGCCATCCTTATCGATGAATATGGCGGATTTTCTGGTATAGTCACCATGGAGGACCTTATAGAGGAGATAATGGGGGACATCGATGATGAATATGACCACGATGAACCCGAACTTAAGAAGATTGATGATTACACCTATATAGCCAAAGGAGCCATATCCATAAAAGATTTAAATTATAATCTAGGGATAAAATTGGATGAGGACTCCGAAAACTATGATACCCTGGGTGGATTGTTGTTAGATCTATTAGGCTATATACCTGAAGATGGAGACAAGCAATTAGTTGAATGTGAAAATATTCAATTTTATATAGAAGAAGTTAGTGAGAAGAGAATCCAACTAGTTCGAATTGTGCTTGAAAATGAAGAAGAGAATATGGAGCAAACAGAAGATGAATAAATGAAGGTTAGGGGTTGAATATTCCCTAACCTTTTTTTATTCTATATTATAATTTCTGTAAAAGTCCACCCTTTCTTCTAGACTAGGATGGGAATTATACCACATCCTATATAGGTTGGATGGCCTAGGTAGACCTAGACTATGGTCATACATTTTCTCCATGGCAGAAATAGCTGACTCCCTATCCTCTGTTAGGATGATTTCATAGCTATCTGCCTCCACCTCCATTTGCCTAGAAAAATAATTAATAATTGGGCTTCCTAAGAAAACATAAAGGTTGATAAGTAAGATTAGTAAGGGTAGGGAGGCATAATTAAACACATTCTTAAAACCAAATCTTAGATTGGACTTATCCAGTACCCAGTTTGAGCTTAAATATACCAAGTACAGTAATATGTAGTTCCCAATTATGGAAATGCCGATGTTCTTCCATATATGTCCCTCAACATAATGGCCAATTTCATGGGCAGTTACTGCTAGGAGCTCTCCCTCATCCAGGTTGTTTATTGTGGTATCCCAGAGCACTATCCTCTTGGACTTGAAAATGCCTGTCATGTAGGCATTCATGGTCTTAGTATCCCTACTCTTATCCACCATGTAGATATCCGCATCACTGATACCGGCCTTATCCAGAAGTTGGTCAATCTTCCTCCCCAGGTCCTCCTCCTCAATAGAGGTATACTCATTAAACAAGGGATCAATAAACATAGGAGAGATAAAAACCATAAATATAATTACTGGGATTAAAAGGCTTCCTATCTGGAACCACCAAGATTTGGGAGCCCTATAGATAATTGAATATGGTATCCAGAGGAAAAACACCAGGACCAATTCATTGACCAAAAACCCCTTGATACTCAATTCTAGCCATCTCATAAAGCCCTGCTCCGTCAAGCCATATTTATGGCTCAAAACAAAGGATGAATAGTAATCCAAGGGGAGCCTAATTAAAAATACAATGGTAACAAAAACTAGTCCATAAAGAATACCTGAAGTTACTATACCCCTCCTCCAACCTGCCCACCTACTAATACCCTGGGATAGCCTGGAAGTTAAAAAGAATATTGGAATTAAAAATTGCAATATTAGTCTGATGGACCAAACCGCAAGACTATCCTTTCTTAACTCGAAGGCCTCCTCTGGTAGGTCAGGGTATTCAGCCCTTAAATCCTCCATGTTTTTATACTCGTTAACAAACATCAAAACTATAAAGGTAAATAACAAAACAAAAAATAATAGCGATACCCTTCTAAGCCTCCAATCCATAGACTCCCTCCTTTTTAATAATTAGGAAAGCAAATATAATACTTTGGAACCGATTACCTATAATAATATGATTATAACATGATTATTCTATGAAAGCTTAATAATATCCTTTATTAAGCTAATTTAACATAAAATACGCTCCTTGAGTAAACAGATATTACTACCTAGTACTCTAAGGAGCATAAATAAGACATTCTATTAAGCTAGATAACATATTAAGACTATAGTTAACTTTAGAGGTCAATCTTCCTATCCAAAAGGTAGCCAGTGGCTAGGAATACTAGGCAACCAAAGACAATGTTTAGGAAGTCTGGAATCAGGTTGATATTTATAAAATTTCCCATATCCTTTAAGAAAAATGACATGGAACCATAATAGACAGGATTGGTCATCCCTAAGTCTAGATTAGATAGCCTCAAGCTTTCCATATTCAAATATATGGGAAAGGCATTACCCAGTTTCCCAATCACCACATTTGACAAGGAGAAAGTTACCAGGAAGATTATAAACCACAGTCCACCTATCTTAACATTTCTGAAACTTATCTTTCCAATAGTCATTGAAAAATAGATGAATATCAAGGTGTAAAGTATCATTATTATTCCTGAAATCATAGACAGAATAAAGACCCTATATAGTATAGTTACTATACCTTCGCCGCCATACCTTCCCAGTAGATCAATTAAAGTGCTCCATTCAATCTTAAATATGGTGGTGGCAAGGATTAGGTTATACAGGCCAGTCACCACATTTAGAATAGTGTACCAGAGAAAAGCCACTATAAGCTTGGCGCCCAGAATCTGGTGTCCACTTAAGGGCAGGGTAAAGGTTAAATAACCCCTATCATCATAGAGCTCTTTCTTAAAGCTCCCAACTATGTTGATAAAGGCAACTAGGGCTGCTCCAAACAATACAAGTATTGAAACTAAGGATATCATGCCTTCAAACAAGCCTCCACTAAAAGTAATATCTCCACTTCTTACATCCCTAAAAATCACTGCCTGAATTATGGATGAGGCTATTAGAACCAAAGCCAAAATACCCAATATAAATCTATAATTGCCCTTTATTTCATACTTTATAAATTTAAGCATCCTATCCCTCCTATC
>JAAYTL010000032.1 GCA_012518035.1 Tissierellia bacterium
CAATAAAAAAACTCTCCCTCAAGGGGAGAGTTTACTTGCTATTGAATTATCTAGCGTTAGCAGCTGCTTCTTCAACTACTGCTAGGTAGCCTTCAACAGTTATTGTAACGCTTGAAGTCAATTCTGGAACATCTGGTACATGCTTATGGTTTTCGTCTCTTTCCTTAACTGGTAGGTTTACGATTTCTTCCACAGTCTTACCAATCATCCACTCTTCAAATGCAGCCATTTGCTCATACCATTCTTTACCAATTCCCATTTGTTCTGAAACCGGTTTCATACCATAGTCATCTTTAAGGTCTTTCTTGGTCTTAACTTCTGCGTCAATGTCAGAGTCTATATTCATTTCTTCATCAAATGCTACCTTAGCTTGAACAGTGTCTATAGTAACGCTTACTACTTTACCTTCAGCATCAAAACCCACTGCAGCCATAGTTACATCAGCTTGTGATTGAGCGTTTTGCTCATCAGTCTTTTCCTTTGAGCTACTGATTTTAATGTTTTGACCTAAACCAAGCTTAACAATCTTACCTTCAGCTGGATCATCTGCTGGCTCTTCATCTTCGCCATCTGGTTCTTCTACTGGTGGAGTATCTTGTGGATCTTCTTCATCTCCAGGTTTACTACAACCAGTGAAAACAGCAGCGATTAGAACTAGCACTAATAAAAGTGACACTAATCTTTTCATTTAAAAATAACCTCCATTAATATTATATTTTTTTCAACCTAATCATTATAACACATTGACTATAATTAGACAATATCTTTGTGAATAATTTACTATATTTAATGCAAAATATCCACCTAACCAAAATCTACCAAACCCTGTATTTAAGAGATTATCCATCTATTCCTTAAGCATTTCTAGGATTAGTTTGGCACCAGTGTCCATCCCCTGGGCCCCTCCCAGCATGACAATATCTCCCTTCCCTACCCTATTTAGGGCTTCTCTTAAAGCCATTTCCAGCCTGTCATACAGGTGGACCTTGATACCATAGGACTCCATAACCTCTAAAAGCACCTCTTCTTCCTCCTGGGTTACAGTATCCTTTGGACCTACATGACCTATACTCTTAGTGACTATTATCTCCTCTAGGCCTAACCTTTCCTTCCACTCCCCTATGGTCTTAGCATTCTCCCTGTTGACAGTGGTCCCCCGGTTGCCCCTGATGGCATATACCAGGAGGAAGTTTTTGTAGTCCATAAACTTTAGGGTTTCTAGGGTAACATTGATGTTTCCCCTATTGGCAAAGTGGTCATCTATGATTGTAAAATCTCCCTCATATATGTATTGGAATCGCCTCTCCACCCCTCTAAAGTCCTTGAGGGCAGTGGAGATTAGCTCCGGTGGATTATCATCTATCAGGGCTATAGCTATTGCAGCCATGGCATTGGCCGCTGAATGATAGCCCGGTACCCCCAATTCCACCTGAAAATCATCCTTAATCAGCCTACCACTTATGGTTTCGAAGGGCTCATTGATGGAGACGGTAAACCTAGCCCTCCCCTTAAGGAGCTCCAAATCCTTACAGTAGATATTCCCCTTCCTTTCTTTCAGGGAATAGGTAACCACCCTGGCCCTAGTCTTATCTATCAGGCTACTAACATAATCATCATCCAGACTTAGGACGACAAAGGAGTCCTCCTTGGCATTCCTAATAAAACTGGACTTGGCCTGCCAATATTTTTCAAAGCTCCCATGCTGGTCTATATGCTCCCGGCTAAAGTTATTGAAGGCCTGGATATCATAGTCTATATCCCTGACCCTATGTAGTTCTAGGGCTGAAGATGAAACCTCCATAGCTACCTTGATAAGGCCCTTATCCCTCATGGCAGCAAGGTAACCCTGTAAGTCAACACTTTCCGGCGTGGTCAAACTGGCAGGAATCATCTCATCATCTATCTTGTTTACTACGCTACCAATTAGGCCATGCCTTAATCCTCCAACTTCAAAGATCTTGCTTAGCATATAGGTGGTGGTAGTCTTGCCATTGGTAGCAGTAACCCCTATCATTCTCATATCCTTAGAATGATGCTGGTAAAAGGCTGCACTTAGGGTTGATAAAGCTATTCTGGAATTATCCACCTTAAACTGAGGTAGGTAAACATCCTCCCTAAAGTCCTCCACAACAACTGCTACAGCCTCCTTGTCAAGGGCCTTTTTTATGAAGTCATGTCCATCATCCAGGTATCCCTTGATGGCTACATAGAGGTAACCCTCCTTGATCTTGTCCGTATGGTTGGCTATGCCTGCGATTTCTATCTCATCCTTCAGGTATCTAGTATCCACTACATCTACTGTTTTGATTAATTGATACAGGTCCAAATCTATCCCTCCTAGACTTTTCCATCAGCTGAGTTTGATTTATATTATCTAAGAATAAATATATCTTATATAATTCTTGCCCTAGCCTAAGTCTCTAATACAGGTAAGGTAAGAAAGATTACTTATATCAAGAAAGAGCTATTTCATAGGCTAGTATGAAATAGCTCTAATTTTTAAACCTATACTTAATTTTCCCCAGCTCATCCTTCTCCATCAGCATTGCCTCCTGCAGGAAGACAAAGAGGCCACCCATTATGAATATATCCCCAAGACTGAGTATCTTAGGTAAAGGATAAGGCTCAGGTATCAAGATAATATCCGCCAAATAGACAAACTTGGTATCAGGGGTAACCGCCTGGTGCTTAATATCAAAATCGCTCATGGGTAATTCCACTGCAACTTCCTCCTTGATGCCCTTAATCCCCGTCAAGGACACTGGCATCTTACCCCCATTGGCAAAGATGACGATGAAGTTCAAGATTAGGCCAATAAGGAAGAGCTTCATGGATTTCTTCTTTAGGTTCAATACTATACAGACTAGCATAAGGAGGTAGGACGCTATGTGGATATAGTAAAAATAATCCTCAAATTCCAAGCCCCCTATCCTGATTCCATAACCCTTCATGAGGGAGGATAAAAATTGCGTAAGGGCAGCTATCAAGAGTAGGTACCAGCCTCTTAAGTATATTTTCTCTAGATTATTGAATTTACCCTTTCTAAGCTTTCCCACAATTATGGAAAGCAGCACAGGCTCTATAACCAAGGAATCATACCTCCTGCTCCCTTATTTTCTTAACAAAGATCCTGGCTAATTCAGGATGAAACTGGGTCCCGGCATTGCTTAAGATCTCTTCCAAGGCAACTTCCTTGTCTAAGGCCTTCCTATAGGGCCTATCGGTGGTCATAGCATCATAGGAATCAGCTATTGTCAGGATACAGGCTTCTATGGGTATTTCCTCTCCCTTGAGCCCATCTGGATACCCCTTACCATCATATCTTTCATGGTGGTACTTTACTATTCCCTTTATATCCTTAAAGAGGTCCATATTGCTGATTATATCTGCCCCTACACTGGGGTGCTTTTTTATCTCAGCATATTCCTCACTGGTTAGTCCAGTTGCTTTGTTTAAGATATTATCGTTAATGGCTATTTTCCCTATATCATGTAGGACAGCTGCTGTCCTGATTTTCTGAAGCTTGCTTTCAGACAGGCCATATTCCTCTGCCAAAAGGACGGAGTACTCCATAACCCTATTGGCATGTCCACTTGTGTAGGGGTCCTTAGCCTCTATGGTCTTGCTCAGGGTTTCTATGGTTGATAAGTGGATATTCTTCATATCCATATATAGCTTAAAGGAAAATCTGGCTAAGAGTAGGGGACCTGAGAAAAGTAGGACTGCCCAATATCCATAACCTAGATAGGCTAGGGCAATGATAATACCTAAAATCCCTACTGCCAGGGCATTTAAGATAAGCCCCCTCATATTTGAAATCCAAACCTTGGAGAATTCTAGCTTTTTTAAGATTGACATTAGAACAGAGACAATAAAAGAGTTGATAACCATCCCCAATAAAAGAATCAGGACGGCCTGTGGAAAATGGAAGGCACCGACTTGGCCTCCAGTATATAGGTATACTAAGGATATGATACCTGTGCCCAAAACGCTCTGGGCTACATTAAATGTGGTTATGTAAAAGGGTGTATTGAAAAGATGGACCCGTCCTTCACCAGGGACATATGGGTACCTAAGTAGAAATCCCAGGCCTGCAGAAACAGTACCCAGTATGGGACCTCCCACTATTATGGCTGCGAGATTTATAGCTGAGCCCACCGATACCCCAACGGAATTATTTGGCAACATGATCAGCAGGGTCTCCGCAGCTATGGTCAAGCCTGACCAAAAAAGCAGCATATGCCAGCTAGGCATATCGAAATTCTGAAACAAATAGATTAGCATGATGATGGCCAATAAGCTTAGACCACCTATGTAGATACTGGTTTTTTTGTCTAATTTCACTGTCCTTCCTCCTAAACTATAAGCCGGCTCAAGTCTTATATTATTACCATTTAACCCATGAGAAGTTGGCACCTGCTGAAAGTACCAGTGCAAGTAAGCTAAGTAATATCATATAAGCTCTTTTCATCGAATATAGCCCCCTTTATCGGATGCTATGCTGATTCGCTATTACAGCATGCTATATTCGCTTCGCTTAAAATCCTTGAGCCGGACCTATAATCATCTAATGATAATTCGGTTTAAGGCATCTAGGGTTGCCTTTACAACGGCCCTCCTGTAGTCTCCCTCTATCAAGCTGGAGCCACATAAACGTTTTTCCTGCTCCTCAGTTATATATACTAATACGACAATTACCACACCATTAGAAGATGATAAATCTACGGTCTTAACCTCCTCCAGGATGAACCTATCCTGGATGCCCAGGGATTTTTCAACATTCTCAAGGACAGTCTTCACCAGCATCCTCTCTACATTCCTATTGGTATTAATACCTGTTGTGGATGACTCGTAGATTTTGGATTCGTCAGCCAGGGCTACCTCAACACTGGTCTTCTTGCCCCTTTCCTCATAGGAAATCCTCTCTATCTTTAGCCGGGATGTCCTCTTAGAAAGCTCTCCGCCTGGAAGCTCGGCTATACTGATAATCTTGTGGTCTATATATGATTCATATGTAGCTATTAGGACAGATTGAACATCTCTGGAGATTTGCTTAGGTGGCCTTGTCCCATTGGAGACTATATGGATTTCCTTTACCTCATCTCCATCCACCACAAACTTACAGGACATAATAGAGTCTAATCGCTCTATATCCCTCTCCATCGACTCATAATCCCTTTTAACAGTATCTATTGACAATAAAATCACCCGCCTAATAGGATAATTTCCCAATAATTCAATAATTTGATTTTATCATTTATAGGCTCTAAATTCAACAAGAAAGGCAGCCCCAAGTCTTAATTTATCTTAATTTTATCAGCTTTTTCTCTTCCATAAATTTCTTTCTACCATATTCGACATTTTGAGACAGAAACCAAAAGAGTATATTATTGCATATATATGGAAAAACTAGCTAGAGATTTATCAGTTCGTAAAGGAGGAGGCCCTATGCCAACTAAGTCTCAAATTGGAGTCAGCACCCTAAGAAAAGAAGCCTGGGATAAGGTTACAGGTGCAGCAAAATATAATGGTGATAGAATCCCCAGAAGTACCCTTCATGCTAGAATCCTCACCAGCACCAAGGCCCACGCCATAATCCAATCAATTGATACTAAGGAGGCTGAAAAATCCCAGGGGGTTCAAAAAATAATAACAGGTGAGCAAGTACCAATTCTCACCGGTCCCCTTATCCAAGACAGGCCACCATTGGCAAGGGAAAAGGTAAGATATTTTGGTGAGCCAATAGCAATTGTAGTTGCCAATAGCGAAGAAGAGGCTGCCAGGGCTATCACATTAATTAAGGTTAAATATAAGCCCCTTCCTCTAGTAAATTCTATCAGTGAAGCCATAAAACCAGATACCCCATTAATCCATGAAGAACTAGGAAATTATGTTTGTGCTACTGAGGATGTCTTTCCCAAGGCCCATACCAATATTGCAGATGAGGTTAAAATAAGAAAGGGTAATCTAGCATTAGGTTTTTCAGAAAGTGATCTTATTCTGGAGGCTGAGTTCAAGCTTCCCCATTCTGACCATATTGCCATGGAGGTTAGAAATGCCATGGCACAAATTCTTCCAAGTGGTAAAGTGCTTATCTATACTTCTAGCCAGGCACCATCATCGGTACAAAAAGATCTGAGCATGGCCTTCAATATCCAGGAATCTGACATTGTTATCAAGGTCCCCTTGGTTGGGGGTGGCTTTGGTGGAAAAGCCAATACTCATTTGGAATACCTGGCCTATATCGCTTCCAAGGCAGTTAAGGGTAGAATGGTTAGGATAAGTAATACCAGGGAAGAGGATATCATGTCTGCTCCCAGTAAGATAGAAGTTGAAGCGAGATTAAAGATAGGAGCAACTAAAGATGGAATCATAAAAGCACTAGAAGCCAGATACTATGTTAGTTGTGGGGCCTATTCGGACACGGGACCTAGGATGGCTAGGGCTATTGCTGCGGAATGCAGTGGACCCTATCACATAGAGAATATCTCTTGTGATTCTCTTACAGTCTATACCAATCACCCCTATACTACATCCTTTAGGGGATTTGGTCATACTGCCCTTACTTTTTGTATAGAGAGAATCTTGGATATGCTTGCTAAGAAACTAAAGATGGACCCCTTAGATTTGAGAATCAATAATTCCCTATCTCCCAACAACCTTTCACCAACCCAAACCAAAATCAGTCTTAGCAATACTGGAGACCTACCCAGATGCCTCATCAGCAGCCATACTAACCTTTACTTCTACAGGTGAAATCAACCTTAATTGCTCAGTAGTTGAAATAGGACCTGGTACAAAGACCATCCTGGCCCAGATCCTGGCAGAAAAGATGAAAATGGATGTAGATAAAATCCATGTACAACTAGAGGTAGATACTGAAGTCAATCCAGTACATTGGAAAACAGTAGCAAGTATGTCTACCTTTATGGCTGGCAATGCAGTTTTAGCTGCTGCAGATGATTTAATTCATCAAATCCGTTTGATAGCTGCCAAAGTGCTCAAATCTGCCCCTGAAAAACTTGAAATAGAAAATCAAAGGGTCTATCTGAAGGATAATCCCAAGGTCTTCTTAGACTTCAAGGACATAGTCCATGGCTATAAGGATCCCCAAGGATTTGCATTTGGCAAGCAAATCATAGGTCAGGGTAGCTATTTTATGGATGACTTAAATATAATGGATAAGGAAACAGGTCGGGGTAAGATTGGGGTTTCCTGGACTGTGGGGGCCCAAGCTGTTGAAATTGAGTATGACCCTAATAAGTATTCATATAAATTGCTAAGGGCTGCAACTGTACTAGACCTAGGAAGGTTAATCAATCCCAAGGCGGCAAGAGGCGTCATAATGGGCGGTATATCCATGGGCCTAGGATTAGCTACTAGGGAGGAATTCATCTTTTCTGATAGTGGAGAGTTAGAAAATACATCCCTTAGAACCTACAAGGTCATGCACTTTGGAGAGCAGCCCAAGTACCTAGTAGATTTTATTGAAACACCCCAAAAGGATGGTCCCTTTGGAGCAAGGGGAATTGGTGAACATGGAATTTTAGGAATCCCTTCCGCCTTTGCCAATGCCGTATCATTGGCTGCAGATACTGAATTTCATAAAATACCCATAAGTCCAGAAACCATATGGAGGGCTAAAACAGGAGGGAAATATGATACCATTTGATTTTGAATACTATAAGCCCAGCACCCTGGCTGATTCCATCCAGCTATTTCATGAGCTAGATTCGCTAAACAAACAACCCCTCTATTATAGTGGAGGTACTGAGTTTATAAGTATGGCCAGGATGCATAACGTCTATAGCGGAGCCATCATAGATGTAAAGGCAATCCCGGAATTAAATATCTATGAAATAAATGATGACGAATTGATTATTGGGGCTGCCCTCAGTCTAACAAGGATTGCTGAGGAAGACTTATTTCCCCTACTTAGCCTGACAGTTAGAAGGATAGCAGACCATACCATCCAGGATAAAATCACCCTAGGAGGAAACATAGCTGGTACTATTATTTTTCGCGAATCAGTCCTACCCTTATGGTAGCAAATGCTTACATAGTAATAGCAAGCAGGGATGGACTTAGCAGATTGCCCTTGATGGATGTTTTTGATAAAAGAATCAAGCTAGATAAGGGTGAGCTAATCTGCCAAATCATAATTAAAAGAGACTATTTAGACTTGCCCTCTATACATGTAAAAAGGACTAAGTATGAAAAAATAGATTATCCCTTGATAACCCTGGTAGCCCTTAAGAAAAATCAGAATATAAATTTTGCCTTTAGCGGTCTCTGTGATTACCCCTTTAGACATAAACCCCTTGAAAACATATTAAACCATAATAATGATAATAAAAGTAGGGATGAAAGAATCAAACTGGCTATAAGCAGCCTTAATTCCTTCATATTAGAAGATTTACATGGCTCAGCAGAATATAAAAGATTTGTCCTTCATAAGATGTTATATGAGACCCTGGAAAACCTGGAAGGAGATAGTTGATGCTAGAAATCAAAGGAAAAACCATGCTTAAGTTAAATATAAATGGGGAGGATTTAGAGGTAGTTGTCAAGCCTTCGGATACCCTTCTAGATACCCTGCGTAATGAATTAGGTCTAACAGGGGCGAAACCTGGCTGTGAAAATGGAGATTGTGGTTCATGCACAGTCCTAGTAGACGACTGGCCCATCAAGTCCTGCCTCATGCTTACAGTAGAATGTATAGGTAAGAAAATCATCACCGTGGAAGGCTTGGATAAGGCTCCTATTCAGAAGGCCTTTGTAGAAAACTTCGGCTTTCAATGTGGTTATTGCACATCAGGCTTTATCATGGTGTGTCATTCCCTAGCCCAACTCAAGCCCAATGCAGATAATCGTACCATACAGGAATGGCTCCAATCAAATATATGCAGGTGTACTGGCTATGAAGAAATTGAAATAGCTGTAAAGGCCATACTCAATAAGGAAATATGAATCATTTGGAGGGATCTAATGATAGATAATACATCTTTAAATTATATGCAGAGTCGTAGACGGAGAATCTTTACCATTACTCTATTTTGGGGTTCCATTTGGGGAATAGTTGAGGCAAGTCTAGGGCTAATTCTCCATGCCATCAGGGTAATACCCACTGGGGCTATACTCTTTCCCCTAGGTTATTACTTTATGCAAAAATCCTACAAGGAAACAGGCCATCTAGTATCCATATTCTATACTTCTGTCATAGCTGCATCCATTAAGCTAATCAATCTCTTTAGTCCCATAATCCCAAGCATAAGAGTACTAAATCCTGCAGCCTGCATCCTCCTTGAGGGACTAGGAGTGGTCCTAGTATTTAAATACCTAATCAAGATAAGCCATGGATTTAAGCTTGCTTATGGATTAGCCATGAGCATATTTTGGAGAATAGGATATTATCTTATGTGTTTTGCTATATTTGTCCCCCTTAAAATGATGGACCCTCAATCCATAATAAACCTAGACCATTTTATTAGGTTCTTTCTTATCAACTCCACTGTAAATAGTTTGTTGATCTATGCTTATGAAATAAACTTAAGCTATAATAAAGAGTCGAATATTAGGTATAATACCGTATTGGCAGCATCCCTATACCTTACAGCCCTAATCGTCCAATGGATCATATAATAGGAGATGATTTTACCAAGGATGAAGATAGAAGCTATAATCTTAGCAGCTGGCCACTCCTCCAGGTTTGGCAGCAACAAACTAATCTTGGAAATTGAAGGACTTACTGTAATAGAAAGATGCCTACTCAGTATGTATGACTACTGCTCCAGAATAATAGTCGTAGGAGGCCACAGGATAGAAGACCTTTATGAACCCTTAAGAGAATATCCCAAGGTGGATTTAATATATAATAAGGATTACCACTTGGGGATGTTTGTCTCTGTAAAATGTGGACTTAGGGCCTTAAAAGGGGATAAGTTCTTCTTAACCCCAGGTGATTATCCCATGATAGATAAATCCACCTGCGGATACATGTTAGAAGTCAGTGAAGATATAGTTCTTCCTAGCTATAGGGGTAAAAATGGACATCCTGTACTTATGAAAAGTCATTTAATCAATGAAATCTTAGCTAATGAAAGCCTTAACTCTCTTAGGGACTTTATAAAGATAAAAGGGTCTGCAAACCTTGAAGTTGCAGACCCTGGTATCTTATTGGATATTGACACCCTAGAGGATTATGAGAAGATTACTCAGTAATGGACCTCTTCCTTTAAGAAGGTCCCCTCCCTTAATTCACGGAAGGCAAATAATAACTCCTCCCTGGTATTCATAACTATTGGCCCACCCCAGGCCACCGGCTCCTTCAACATGTCTGAGCTAATAAAGAGAATCTGGATATCCTCATCCAGGGACTCTATATCCAGGCTGGTCCCTGGAGTTAGCTTAACAGCAGTCTTCTCCTTAACTACCTCACCTGCCACCCTGGCATCTCCCAGGAGTAAGAATACCATTACCGACTTGTCCATCTCCATTTCAAGGGTTAGTCCCTGATTTGCCTCTAGAAGGATATGGTAATAGTCCAAGGGTAGGTATTTCCCAGAAAACCCCTTGTGTCCCTTATATTCTCCACTTATCAGCCTCAAGGTCCCTCCTTCAATGGGAATCTCCTCTATCTCATCCCTCTTGATACTATGGTACTCTGGGGGTGCCATCTTATCCTTGGCTGGCATATTCAGCCAGAGCTGGACCCCTAAGAGCCTGTCAGAGGCCGGTAACATCTCCTCATGGAGAATCCCTGAACCAGCTGTCATCCACTGGACCTCTCCATCGCTAATGGCATCCTGATTGCCCAAACTATCCCTATGGACCATATTGCCAGTAGAAATCAGGCTAACAGTCTCTATCCCCCTATGGGGATGTAAGGGAAAACCAGCTATGTATTCCTCTGGGTTTCTGCTATCAAAGGAATCCAACATCAAGATGGGATCAAAGGACTCCACAGTATTATGTCCCAGCACCCTTACCAGGCTTACCCCTGCCCCATCCTTGGTTCTAAATCCAGTAATCTTCTCCTTAATTCTTCTTTTCATCTAGTTACCTCCATATTCTACGATTGTAGTCTCCTTAAATAGCTATTACCCATAATAAGAAAAATCCACCAGAAAACTGGTGGATTTAATCTTAATAATCTAGACCTAAATCTAGTTTAACATCATACTCTCTTGGTCTTTCCTTGAAGAGGTAGTCTCCCTTCCTTATGGAAGCTAGCACCCTGGCACGATTTCTTATAACATCAAAGGGACTATCCCCATCTAGAACGATGAAGTTAGCATCCTTACCTACATCCAGACCATACCTGTCCTGGATGTTGAGGCAACGGGCCCCATTATAGGTAATCAAGTCCAAGTCCACCTCTATCTCTTCCGGTGACATGATCTGAGCTAGATGGATTCCGTTGTCCAGGATATTCATCATATTTCCATTACCCATTGGATACCAGGGGTCATTGATGGAGTCTTGGGCAAAGGCAACATTGATCCCTGCCTCCATAAATTCCTTAACCCTAGTTAGGCCACGACGTTTTGGATAGGTATCTTGACGGCCTTGTAGGTAGGCATTTTCTGTTGGACAGGAGATGAAGTTGATCTTGCTCTTCTTGAATAAATCCATCATCCTAAAGGCATAGGAATTATCCGCAGAACCGAAGGAGCAGGTATGACTAGCAGTAGTCCTTCTACCATAGTCCTCCATGAGAACCAAGGCATTTAATAGCTCCAAGAAGCGAGAATGGGTATCGTCTGTCTCATCACAATGAACATCGATTAGCTTGTCATACTTTAAGGCTAACTTAACTGTATCATGGACTGATTTTTCCCCGAACTCCCTAGCTGGCTCATAATGGGGGATACCTCCAACCACGTCAGCACCCATCTTAAGGGCCTCTTCTACTAAATCACGACCACCCCTGTAGGTATACATACCTTCTTGGGGGAAGGCTACGATTTGGATTTCCACCTTGTCCTTTAACTCCTCCCTCAGCTCTAACATGGCCTTTAGGGCTGTGAACTTGGGATCAGTAACATCTATATGGGTACGGATGAATTGGACCCCTTGGGAAACCTCATCGTAAATCCCCTTAAGGGCAAGCTTCTTGACGCTATCTATAGTCAAATTCTCCTTGAATTTAGGCCACATTTCAATTGCCTCAAATAGGGTACCTGAGCCAGCCCCTTGCCTACCCAGCTCTGATAGGGTATAGACATAGTCCAAGTGTAGATGGGGGTCAACATAGGGGGCTATGACCAGCTTACCACCTAAATCGATAACCTCATCTGCTGGGCCCAAGTCCTTGCCTATGGCCTTGATAACTCCATTATCTATTAAGATTTCATTGGCATCTGCATGCCTGTAAATAACTGCATTTATAAACTTCTTCATTTCAACCTCCTAAAGAACTATTATTTTATTGGGAATCTAGAGTTGGAATCTCGCTATTTTTTCTAGCCTCCTTGGATTTGACTGGTAATTGGATGTTCATAAGAACTATGGATACCAACATCATAACAATACCAAAAACTCCAACTAGATTGGTCTTTTCATTTAAAAGGAATATTCCAGAAAGTGTAGCTACCACAACTTCAGATGAAGCTATAATAGTTGCCTTGGATGCATCCACCTTCATGGATAGGCCCTTTAAGTAAAATAGATTTGCTATCATACCTATAGCTAAAGAATTAATTGTTGCCCATACTAGGAACTCAGCATTAAAGAACAGCTCAACATGCTCCCATGGTTTGGCAAATACAGCCATGATTGTAGCAGAAAATAATAGCATATAAAATGTCATCGTCTCAGGGTCGTCTTCACTTGTGGCAAGCTTAGCTATGATGGTATTTAGGGCATATAGGAAACCTGACAGAACTCCTAGGGTAAGGCCTAGTCCTGAAATATTTAATTCTGCAAAATTCCCTCCTGTAACCATCAGGCTACATCCTACTAGATTTAAGATAAGAGCTAGATGCTGACTTTTACGAAGTTTTTCCTTGAAAAGCACCATAGACATTATGGCCGTAAAGGCCGGTGCCAGATATAAAAGAATTGCTGCTGTGGCTACTCCTACCGTAGTTATGGTAGTGTCGTAGACCAGTTTAAAAATACCCTTGGTCATGGCTCCTAACAGAATACTGTATATGAAACCCTTCTTAGATAGTTTTAATCCATTGATACCCTTCCTTGCTAATAGGTAAATAGCTAAGGGTACAAGGGAAAAGAAGTGTCCGGAAAATGCGGTCATCATGGAGGATACACCCATATTACTCATCTTGGTTATGAAGTATCCACCGACACCCCAAAAAACTCCAGACATAAAA